>DATAWX010000103.1:0-4673 GCA_036266995.1 Pseudonocardiaceae bacterium
TCCTCCGCCCCGGGCACCCGAAGATCACACCGCACACCAGCGGATCACAGCGTGATCGACACGCACCTATCGCCGACCACCGCATCAGCACACCGGCAGCAGCGCATCAGCCCAGGCCAACCCACGGGCTGAATACTTACGACGGAACTACAGCCCACACCATCACTTGCGCCGCCGCGCCGCCTACTTCAGCACCGCCACACGCCACGCCGGCCTGATATCCACATCAGATCCTCCACCTGGCCGTCACCGTCATTCACAGGTTTCGGAGTACCGTAGAGGTATCGCTCCGGACCTCGGCGACACCGAATGAACCGACACGCTGCCCGAGACGAACGGATCTTCCCCAATCACGATCAGCTGGTGCATGTGCGCAATGCACTCCGGAGATAACTCATGATGACCCAGAAAGTCAGGAACATGCCAACGACTGAGGTGAGATCACCCGTCGCCAAGCCGAGTACTGGCGAGCAGACCGACTTCGCCTGTGCCGCGTGTCCGCACGCATGGGACGACCACGATCCGATCGGAATCAGGTACTGTTCCGCGACGATTGCTGGCGAGCTCCACCGAGGATGTGTCTGCGTCGACAACAGCAACGGCCGCTGAAACCCGCCAGGTCAGTGAATGAAACTGGCGCACAACATAGGTGAAGCACACTCAAATCGGGCAACGCGGCCGCTCCGTAGCCCGCTGCTTTCCGGCCGTCAACTATCCTCAGGAAGGGCGACGCGATGCATGCGATGAGGCTGCACGCGCAAGCCGATCGGTGGAAGCATGGAGCAGTTACGTTTGCGGCACTGTTCATGGAGAGCGAAATGCGGTCGCTCGATGAGAAAAATGATCGCACTGACGTGCTGCTCTACGCGGTCATGAACCGCGGACTGCACTTAGCCACCGACCTGCCCCGGCTGGTGCTGGGCCCGCGTCGCGGCTGGGCGGTACGCCTGAATCCAGCCGGAGCGCTGACCCTCACCTGGCCCCACGTCCGACCTCTGCTTCTCGACGCGCCGCTGAACCTCCCCATCGGGTGGCGCGAGGCAGCAGCAGAACACGGCCTGGTGCTGCTCTTCGTCGGCGACCGGCTCGCCCTGGGCGAACAAACCAAGGACCAGGCCGACTTGCGGAAACGCGCAACTCAGGCTGCCGGGCGAGGGGAGCTGGCTGTCGGAGCGATCGCCTACTTGTGCCAGCAGCAAGGAACCTGCACAGCGGTGGGCCGGGCAACTGGGGAGTACCGACCACGAGGTACCACCCATGTCAGGGCAACCACCGCCGCGCCTGAAGCCTTAAAGTCTTGGAACCACCAGAAAGCGTCCGCGAACACCGCTCACAAGCTCACACATGGCGCGGCCCGCCGAGAATCACCGTCGACAAGCAGGCCCAGAACATAGCGGTGGGCCGAACCAGCTTGGTCAGTAGTACCAGGGGAACGGGGACCAGTCGGGTGCTCGCTTTCCCAGGAAAGCATCGCGGCCCTCGACCGCTTCGTCGGTCATGTACGCCAGCCGGGTCGCCTCACCGGCGAAGAGTTGCTGGCCGACCAACCCGTCGTCAATGAGGTTGAACGCGTACTTGAGCATCCGTTGCGCGGTGGGTGACTTGCCGTTGATCGCGTCGGCCCACTCCAGAGCGGTGGTCTCCAGCGACGCGTGCTGGACTACCGCGTTGACCATGCCCATCTGGTGCGCATCGGCCGCGCCGTACTCCCGGCCCAGGAAGAAGATCTCCCGGGCGAACTTCTGCCCGACCTGCCTGGCCAGATAGGCCGAGCCGAACCCACCGTCGAAGGAGCCCACGTCGGCGTCGGTCTGCTTGAACCGGGCGTGCTCGGCCGAGGCCAGGGTCAGGTCACAGACCACGTGCAGGGAATGCCCGCCGCCGGCCGCCCAACCCGGCACCACGGCGATCACCACCTTGGGCATGAACCGGATCAGCCGCTGGCACTCCAGGATGTGCAGCCGCCCGGCTCGCGCCGGGTCGATGGTGTCCGCGGTCTCCCCGGCCGCATACTGATATCCCGTACGACCCCGGATCCGCTGGTCACCGCCTGAGCAGAAGGCCCAGCCGCCGTCGCGCGGCGAGGGTCCGTTGCCGGTCAGCAGCACGCACCCGACGTCCGGGGTCATCCGGGCGTGATCCAGCGCTTGGTACAGCTCGTCCACCGTTGCCGGCCGGAAGGCGTTGCGGACTTCTGGCCGGTCGAAGGCGATCCGGACAGTCCCGTGCGCCACCGCGCGGTGGTATGTGATGTCGGTGAAGTCGAAGCCTCCGACACTGTGCCAGGCCGACGGGTCGAACAGCTCGGAGACGGTCACAGGCGCGAGCATACGAACCGTCCCCAGCGGATCGGTCGCTGCGCCACCGGCGATGACTTCGAGGTTGGGCCCCGGATCGGGTTGGCCCTCCGCTGTCGGGCCGAGTAGCGCACGGCATGCTGGGTACTCGTGAATCCGTCCACCGCGCTGGCCACCGTGCTGGTCGACGAGCTGGTGCGGTGCGGTGTACAGCACGCCGTGCTCTGCCCGGGGTCGCGCAACGCGCCGTTGTCGTTCGCGTTGCATGCGGCTGAGCAGGCCGGCCGGCTGATCCTGCACGTCCGGATCGACGAGCGCTCCGCGGGATTTCTGGCGCTCGGCCTGGCGTTGCGTTCTGGGTTACCGGTGCCAGTGGCGTGCACGTCGGGTACTGCGGCGGCGAATCTGCACCCGGCGGTGCTGGAGGCCCACCACGCCGGGATCCCGCTGCTGGCGGTCACCGCCGACCGCCCGGCCGAGCTGGTCGGTACCGGGGCCAACCAGACGGTGCACCAAACCGGCATGTTCGGGGCAGCGGTGCGTGCGGCGCCGTCCTTAGCGGCACCGTCGGATTGTGCGCAGCACGCGCGGTGGAGATCAGCAGTGGACCGTTGCGTCGCGGCTGCGCTGGGGAAACTGGGCGGCGGCCCGGGGCCGGTGCATCTCAACGTGCCGTTTCGCGAACCATTGGTGCCCCCGTCGAATCCTGACGTTGCGCCTGATTCGGGGCCCGAGGCGTTGGCGGTTCTTCAAGGCCGTCCAACCAACGCGCCCTGGACCGTGGTATCGACCGGGACACCGCTGCGCACCGAGGTGGAGCTGGACCTAGGCCAGCGCACCTTGGTGATCGCGGGCCACGGCGCGCCCCTGGCGCCACCGGGGCTGCCGCTGCTGGCCGAGCCCACCGCGCCCGACTGGCCGGATGCGCTGGCCGCCGGGCCGTGGCTGCTCGGCTCGCCGGTGTTCGATCAACTGCGACCCGAACAGGTACTGGTGCTTGGCCGCCCCACCCTGCATCGGCCGGTGCAGCGGCTGCTCGCTGACCCAACGGTGGCGGTCACCGTCCTCACCGACCGTCCGGAGTGGACGGACACCGCGGCCACCGCGATCGCGGTGGGCACCGCACTGCGCTGCGTCGGTTCCCCTGATCCAGGCTGGCTGCGCGAGTGGCAGCAGGCTGATACCAGGGCTGCCGGGGCGGTGAGCGCCACCGTGGGCGAGCACCCACAGGCCACCGGTCTCGGGGTGGCCCGGCGGCTGGTCGCCGCCCTGCCGGCCGGGGCGCTGCTGCTGCTCGGCTCGTCCAACCCGATCCGGGACGTGTCATTGGCGGCTCGACCGCGGCGCGGTCTGACTGTACTGGCTAACCGGGGCGTCGCCGGTATCGATGGGACGGTCGCCACCGCAACCGGGGCGGCGCTGGTGCACGGCGGGCCGGCCTACGCCCTGGTCGGCGACCTGACGTTTCTGCACGACTCGAACGGGCTGCTGGTCGCCCCGGACGAGGCCCGCCCGGACCTGACCGTGGTGGTCGCCAACGACGACGGCGGCGGCATCTTCGAGCTGCTGGAGCAAGGAGCTCCGGAGTATGCCGGCGCTTTCGAACGTGTCTTCGGCACCCCGCACGGCACCGATCTGGCGGCCCTGTGCGCGGCGCATCATGTGTCGCACGTTCGGGTGACAGTCAGCGAGCTGGCGGACGTTGTGTCGTCTGCTCGGGGTCTGCAGGTTGTGGAGGTGGCCACGCAGCGGTCCGGGCTGCGTGCGCTGCACGATCAGATCCGAACCGCGGTCGCGATGGCTGTTCGGTCCATTTGTCGGTGACAGCCCTTAAGATCAGTTGCGGGGAGGTGACCATGCAGAAGCGAACCGGATTGCTGATCGGGCCGGTACTGGCGCTCCTGCTGGTGCTCGTCGCGCTGGCAATCCCGTGGCGGGCCTCGAAATCCGCTCCCGCCGCAACCCCGCGCCCGCCCTCCGTGACGCCGGCGCCGACTCCGCCGCCGGCGGTCGGTGCCGACGGCATCGGGGACCCGTACTTTCCGCGCGCCGGCAACGGCGGCTACGACGTCACCGGGTACGACATCGGAGTTCGCTACGACCCCCCCACCGGTCGGCTCGAAGGACACACCACCGTCACCGCCACGGCCACCGAGAGCCTGTCGCGATTCGATCTGGATCTGAGGTTGCCCGCCTCGGCTGTCACGGTGAATGACCAGCCGGCTGTCATCCATCAAGACAATGGTGAACTGCAAGTCACCCCGGCGGCACCCGTGCAGTCCGGAACGCCGATGGCGGTGCGGGTGGATTACGCCGGGGTGCCATCGAACGTCTCTGGCGGACCGGGGGTGCCCTCGCCGTGGGTGCGCACCCCCG
>DATAWX010000104.1:0-82341 GCA_036266995.1 Pseudonocardiaceae bacterium
TAGAACGTTTCGGGGAAGTTTTTCCGCCGCGTCCGCGTGTCCCTTGACAGGTGGCCATCGTGGAACCAACACCGTGGGGGCAGGGCTGAGGTGGCGGTTAATCTGCAGTGGTGATCGCCGACGTAGTCGTCCCTGCGGGGACGCCAGGAACCGTAGTCGTCCCTGCGGGGACGCCATGAACACCCCCGCGCCTCGTCCGGTACGTATGGCGGGCGTGCTGGTGGGACTACAGGGCCTGGTCGGCGTCGTGATCGCGGGCTGGTTGCTCGTCACGGCGATGCGTGGCCCGAGCGGTCCAGTACCGGTCGGGGCCACCGTGGCTTGGCTGGCCGGCTTCGGGATCATCTTGTTCATCGTGGGCGTGAGCCTGGTGCGGGGCCGCCATGGTGCTCGAACTCCGGCCGTCGTTGCTCAGCTTCTGCTGCTCGGCGTCTGCTGGTACGCGTCGGGTCCGTCGTCTCAGCCTACCTACGGAGTGCCGGCCGCGGTGTTCTGCGTGGGCGTGCTGGTGCTGCTGTTCTGGCCGTCTTCGCTGCGTTGGGCTACCGGCAGGCCGCGTGAGTTCAGTTGAGCTGCGCGCGCAGGCCACGCGCGGTGGATTCGAGTAGCTCTGCGTGTTGTGGCCACTTAGTGACTTGCGATTCGAGGAACTTGGCGCCGTCGAGGAAGTGGCCCTGCCGGGCGAGGGTATGGCCCAACTCGACGAGCTCCTCGGCTCCCACCCCGGGCAGCGCAAGACGCATCCGCAGCACCCATTCAAGGTCGCCGGGACGTCCGAGCCCTCGGTAGACGGTCCGCAGGTTCTCCAGGATGCGTGCGAAGACCGCCCGCCTGGGTGCCGTGGTCAGCAGGTGCCGCCCGAACGGGACGTCGGGACCGGCCTGGTTGGCGGTGCGAAACAGTTCCTCGCAACGGCGAAGATCGAGCAGCGCGCCACCATTGAAGGCGTCGAGGTAGTGGTCGGTAGCCATCGGCCGGACGAGGAAATGGCCGGGCATGCTGACACCCTCCAGCGACACCCCGGCGCGGCGCCCCACTTCGAGGCAGACAACCGATAGCGAGATCGGGATACCGAGCTTGCGGTCGAGCACCTCGTGTAGCAGGGAATTGCGGGGGTCGTAGAAGTTCGCGGTGTTGCCGGCGAAGCCCTCTTCGACGAACAGCCGGTGAATGAGCGTCTCGAGCGAGTCGATGCCTTGGGCCAGCCGATCCAGCTCGCGCAGCGAGGTGTCGGTGTCGAGGTCGGGATCAGCGCCGGCGGCGATCGCGAGCGCGCCAACGTCGAGCTCGGGCCCAGGTCCGCGCCCGGCCAACAAGGAGATGAAGTGCTCGACTGCGTCCACGGTGTAGCCGATCCTACTGGCGCCAGCGTCGCCGCCGGGCTGACGAGAACCGGATCGGGTTCAGCGCGCTCGCGATCAACCGCGCCCGAGACGCTGACCAGCGACGAGGACGCCCGCTGGCCAGCACCGTCGGCGCGCCGCGATCAGGAGGCCTGCTTGGTCTCCCAGAAGATCTTGTCGATCTCCGAGATGTAGTCCAGCAGTTCCTGCCCGGTCTTGGGGTCAGTCGAACCCTTGGTGCCCGAGGCGCCGGCAGCTTTGGTGGCGTTGTTGAACAGCTCGTGCAGCTGTGGGTACTTCTCGAAGTGCGGCGGCTTGAAGTAGTCGGTCCAGAGCACCCAGAGGTGGTGTTTGACCAGGTCGCTGCGCTGCTCTTTGATCTCGATCGCGCGCGAGCGGAACTCCGGATCAACGTTGGACTGGTACTTCTCCTGGATCGCTTTCACCGACTCGGCTTCGATCCGGGCCTGCGCCGGGTCATAAACGCCGCACGGAAGGTCGCAGTGCGCAGTAACCTCAACGCGGGGGCGGTGCAGAATGCGCGACAGCAGTCGCATCGTTCCTCCTGTGTGACAATGTGGTGCTCCGACGTGACGCGACCCTACTCGCGCCTGACGTGCTGAGCATCCCGGACGGTGATCATTCGTGCGGACGGGGGACCACCTCGCCGGGTGGCCGTGGCGGCAAGCCGTGGTGCGGGGTCCTTCGATGTCCCCGACCCTGTCCGACGGTGATGTGCTGCTGGTCAGCCTGCGAGCCCGGCCACGCCCTGGTTCGGTGCTGCTGGTCCGGTGGCGGCAGCGCCCGGGTCAGTTGTCGGTCAAGCGCGCCGTAGGCCGGCACGGCGACGGTTGGTGGGTCTTGGGCGACAACCCCGCCGCATCCACAGACTCCCGCCAACTAGGCACCGCCACCCCCATCGCCGTCGTCCTGGCCCGCCTATCGCCCCATCCCCGCATTCAGCGGGCGCAGCGGGGTAAAGGGCACCCGACTAACCCCGCTTAGCCCGCGCAATGCGAGACGGTCGCGCGAAGGTTGGCGTAGCGGGCTTGGCAGGCCTCCCAGGTCGGGAGGACAGCGGCGGTGGCGGCTTCGGTGAGGGTGGGGGCTGCGCGATCTTTGTCGGACAGGACCAGGTCTTGGTCGGTGGGCCAGGGTAGGCCCAGGGCGGGATCCAGCGGGTGCACGGTGCGTTCGGCCGCGGGGGTGTATCCGGTGGAGCACAGGTAGGTCATGACGGTGTCATCGGCCAGCGCGACGAAGGCATGCCCGACGCCCTCAGGGAGATACACCGCACGGGGGACCTCGGAATCCAGCAGTACCGACACCCACTGACCGAATGCGGGGGAGCCCACCCGGACGTCGATCGCGACGTCCAGCAGCGCACCCCGGGAGCAGTGCACGTACTTCGCCTGGCCGGGCGGCACGTCGGAGAAGTGCACCCCGCGGATCACGCCGCGGCGGGAGACGCTGTGGTTGGACTGGGCCAGCCCCAGCCGGTGCCCGGTGGCGTCGACGAACGAGGACTGCTCGAACGGGGCGACGAACTGGCCGCGCGCGTCAGGAAAGACCCTCGGGGTGAACTCGATCACTCCCGGGATCGCCAACTCGCGGAACTGCACGGTGTTTCACCCTAGCTAGCGGTCCGGCGGCGCAAAGCGACTTTAGCCACCTGATGTGATGACAATCTAGATCCACTGCGGCGCAAGTTGCGCATCAACTGTCACAGCCGGTTGCGCATGGCGCATAACCAATCGGCAGTTCACGCGTTGGTGAACTCGACAGGGTTGTGACACCTCGTTGCCAGCGCCGGCGCGTCTGCGGCGGTTGGCGTGACGGGAAGGTGGTGCCGTGGCCGAGCGCGCTGAGCGGGTCGAGTTTGTGCCCTTATCGCTGGATCCTGCCGAGGTGTCGTGGGCCGCGCCGGGCCGCTCGCTCGCGGCCTTCCGGGCGGGCCGATCGGCGTCGCTGCCGTCAACCCCGTCAGCGTCGATCCCGGTGGACCAATACTCTGCGGCGCAGAGCCCGTTGTCCCAGATCACCATGCCGCAGTCGGCCGCGCTGATCTGCGAGCGTGGAGTTGTCGTGCAGGCCAACCTGGCCGCGGTCCAGCTCGCCGGTCGGTGGTTCCCCGATTCGCTGACCGGCCTCCCGCTGCATCGCGTGCTGACCGGCCCAGGTGGCGCACCTGTCAACGACACCGACACCGACGCGGAGCTAATCGGACCGGACGGGCGTGGGGTACCGGTGCGGGTGACGCACTGGACGGTGCCGGGCACGGACCTGCTGATGGTGTTCTTGGTCGACGTCTCTGACCTGTGCTCGGCCCGTCAAAGCCTGGGTACCGGCGAGGGTGCGCAGGAAGAGCTTGCCCAGGAACATGCGGGACTGCTCGAGGCACAGCGGATCGCTCGGGTCGGCAGCTTCACCTGGGACTGGCCCACCAACCGGATCACCTACAGTCCCGCCCTGGTAGAGCTGTTCGCCGGGCGCTGCGTCGACGACGCCGACCCGTTTCGCCACATCCACCCGGAGGATCTGCCCGATCTGCTCCGCCGGGTGCATGAGCTGGCCGCTGATCGCGATTCGGGCATGCTGGAGGTGGAGTTCCGGGGTCTGCCCGAGCACGGTGACAGTTACTACGGGTGTCGCCTGCGAGCCGAGCGCTCGACCAGCGGGGAGGTTCTGCGGCTGGTAGGTGTCGTGCAGGATGTCACCCAGGCACGAGCGGTGGAGCGGGCGCTGCGCGCGGAGCAGCATCGATTGACCCAAGCACAGCGGGTGGCCCGGATCGGTACCTGGGAGTGGGAGCCAGGCTGCGACCGGCTGGTCTGGTCGGACATCATGCGGGACCTCTACGGGGCGGCCACCCGGGAGACCACCTACCAGACCTTCCTTTCCCTGGTGCATCCCGATGACCGGGAATGGGTGGACGACCAGTGGCGCCAGCTGGTCGTCGACCAGGTGCCGGTGGAATGTGAGCACCGGGTGCTCCGACCGGACGGGACGGTTCGCACCGTCCGCTGCCATGGCGCGGCCGTCCCGGACTCCTCCGGATGTACGCGGCTGCTCGGCACGGTGCAGGACGTCACCGAGCAGCGGGCCGCCGAGACCCGGATGATGCGCTCCAGCCAGCGCTTCGCCGACCTGGTGGCGATCGCTCCGGTCGGCATCGGGATCTTCGATGACAACGACCGGATCGTCGACGCCAACGAGGCGCTGTGCAAGCTGCTGGGCTACGACTTGGAGACGCTTCGCGGGATGAGCTCGGAGGCGCTCGCCCACCCCGACGATCGGGCCGACCGGTTGCGCACCCTGCGTAGCCAGCACAGTGCCGGTTTCGCGGCCGGGTCCTTCACGGTGCCGCAGCGGATGATGTTGCGGGCCGACGGTGACCCGGTGTACTGCGAGCTGAACGTCTCGGCATCGGTGCAGGACGACGGCCAGCGCTTCCTCCTGGTGATGTTCACCGACATCACCGAGCGGCGCCGCGTGGCCGAGGCGCTCACCTACCGGGCGACGCACGACGAACTCACCGGCCTGCCCAATCGGGCTGCGATCACCGACACTCTCACCGAGGTGCTCGCTTGCGGCCACCGCGACGTCGCGGTGCTGTTCTGCGACATCGACAACTTCAAGCGGGTCAACGATGCCCTCGGCCATGATGCTGGTGACGAGCTGCTGGTCGCGCTGGCGCGGTGGCTGCAGGACGGGTTGCCCGCGGGCTGCATCGCCGGCCGGCTATCCGGGGATGTCTTCGTAGTGATCAGCTCCGACGTCGCCGCCCAGGGCGGCGTCGGCTCGCTCGTCGCCACGGTCTCGGGGTTGTTGCGGACCGCGACGCCGCTGCGCGGTCAGGTGATCCGGGTTTCGGCGGCGATCGGGGTGGCTGTGCCGGACGCCTCGACCTGCAGTGCGCAGGACCTGATGCGCTTCGCCGACGCGGCCATGTTCGAAGCCAAGCGGACCGACACCGGTCATTTCGCGATGGCCAACCCGGCGTTGATCGCATCAGCGGATCAGCAGGTGGAGCTGGAGTGCGAGCTTCGCGAGGCGCTGGGCCGCGACGAACTGCAGTTGCACTACCAGCCGGTGGTCAACCCGGACGGCGTGATCCTGTCTGCGGAGGCGCTGATCCGCTGGCCACACCCGGAACGCGGAATGCTCAGCCCCGCGGTGTTCCTTCCGGTCGCCGAGCAGGGCGGCCTGATGCGTGAGCTGGACCGGTGGGTGCTGCGCACCGCCCTGCGGGAGGCGCGGGGCTGGGTATCGTGGGATGGGCGCCCGATCTCCGTCGCGGTCAACCTCGCCGACCCCGGCGACCGCGACTTCGTGGCGACTGTTGCTACCGCCGTGGCCGACAGCGAGCTGCCCTGGGACCGGCTGGTGCTGGAACTGGTGGAAACCGCCCTCGTCGACCTGCCGGGCGCGACCAGCCAGGCGATGGCAGAGCTGGTCGAGCGCGGGGCGCGATTCGCCGTCGACGACTTCGGCACCGGCTACTCCTCGCTGGCCCGCCTGAAGGAGTTGCCCGCGCAGATCGTCAAGCTGGACCGCCAGTTCGTCTCCGGGGTAGGTGTCGACCAGTCGGACTTCGCGGTGGTCCGCGCGGTGGTCGATATGGTCCGCACGATGGGCCGTTTCTGCGTCGCCGAAGGTGTCGAGACCGCGGCGCAGTTCCAACTGCTCCGGGGTCTCGGAGTGGACGCCTACCAGGGCTGGCTGTTCTCCCGCTCGGTCCCGGGGCCGGAGTTTCGTGAGTTGCTCAGGCGCGGTCCACTGCTGCGGTGACTCATCTGGCTGCGGCTTGTGGTGGCGGCACGCCCGGCCAGGGTCGCACCCAGGACACCCAGACCAGCCAGCACCGCGAGCAGTACGGGCAGCGCGTGGGCGGCCGAGCCTAGTAGTGCCAGCAGCGCTCCACCAGCGCCGATCAGGGTCGCCGTGGTGAGCTGATCGGACATCTGTGCCGCGGAGGAGTTGAACCCCACCTCGCCGGCGCCGGACTGCTGCAGCAGCAGGAACGACATCGATGAGAAGCCCAGCCCCATCCCGATCCCAGCGACGCCCCACAGTGGCAGGGCCAGCCACGGCGTACCCCAGGTGGGTGCGACCAGCAGCAGCCCGGCATCGCCGACGGTGAGCAGGATGAACCCGACCCGCAGTAGCCGGTGCCGGGGCAGCTCGGGTCGGTGACCTTGCCATGCCGAGGCCGCCGACCAGCCCAGCGAGCCCACCGCAAGCGGGATCCCAGCGGCGGCCAGCGTCCAGTGGTGGGTGCTGGTCAAGATCAGGGGCAGGTAGGAGTTGGCGGTGAAGAACACTCCGGCGAGCAGTCCTCGGGCGGCCACCACGGTCGCCACGCCACGGCGTGCCCGGAACACCCCCTCGGGAAGCAGCCGGCGCATCGACGCCAGCAGCGCCACCAGCGCCGCGCCTGCCACCGCGGCGGCGGAAGCGCTGGGACGCTGGGTGGCCCAGGTCAGCGTGGAGACCCCCACTGCGGCGCACAGGGCGGCCAGCACCAGCCCGGGCCGGCGGGGGCTGGTGCTGCGGCCAGGGTCCGGCGGGCCGAGCTGGCGCACCGTCGGTACCACCAGCCCGACCGCGAGCACCACCACCGGCACCAGGCCGAGGAACACCCAGTGCCAGGACAGCCGTTCGGTCACCACCCCGGCGATCGGCGGGCCGATCAGCGAGGGCAGCACCCACGCCGAGGACATCAGCCCGAAGATGGCCGGACGGGTCCGCTCCGGATAGACCACCGCGATGAGCACGTAGACCGCCACCGTCAGGGCGCCGGCGCCCAACCCCTGTAACACCCGCCCCACCAGCAGCTGCGGCATTCCGGCCGCGGTGCCGGCCACCAGCAGCCCCGCTCCGAACAGCACCGGGGTCGCCACCAGCGGGATCCTGGGCCCGGCCAGGTCACACCACCGGCCGCCGAGCACGGTTGCGAACACCCCGGCCGCCATGAACGCCACGAACGGCCAGGCGTACAGCGACAGCGCGCCGAGATCGGCCACCAGAGCGGGCATCGCGGTGCCCACCCCCATTGCCTCGAACGCCACCATGCTAACCAGCAGCAGTAGGCCGATCGTGGTCGCGCGACGGCCCGGACCGAACAGCTGCGAGCGGACCGTAGTCACGGTGTCGGGTATTGCGCTCATAACGCCCACCTTGCAACCTCGACCCGGGTACAGGTCAAGCTGATGTCGCCGCCGCGCCGGATGCGCGCATGTCGTGAACTCGACCAGACCGACCTCGGGAGGTGCTTGGGACGTCGGTCCGGTCGAGTCCACGGACAGTGGCAACTTCGGCCAGTGCCCAGGTGGTCTGCCACGAGTTGCGGTGCCAGGCTGGGGGCATGGAGTACACGCAGCTGGGCCGTAGTGGCCTTCTGGTGTCCCGACTGTGTCTGGGCACGATGAACTTCGGCCCGGAGACCTCGGAGGCCGACAGCCACGCGATCATGGATCGGGCCCATGAGCAGGGGATCAACTTCTTCGACACAGCCGACGTCTACGGCTGGCGCAAGGGGGAGGGATATACGGAGCAGATCATCGGCCGGTGGTTCGCCGGCGGCGGTGGACGCCGGGAACGCACTGTGCTGGCGACCAAGCTCTACGGTTCGATGGGGGACTGGCCAAATGAGACCAAGCTCTCCGCACTGAACATCCGGCGGGCCTGCGACGCGTCACTGCGCCGGTTGCAGACCGACTACATCGACCTTTACCAAATGCACCACGTCGACCGGGCCACCCCGTGGGAGGAGATATGGGAGGCCATGTCGGTGCTCCGGCAACAAGGAAAGATCATCTACGTCGGCTCGTCGAACTTCGCGGGCTGGCATCTGGTCAAGGCGCAGGAGGCGGCTCGCCGGCAGCGTGTCACCGGGCTGGTCAGCGAGCAGTCCATCTACAACCTGCTCACCCGGTGGGTCGAGCTGGAGGTGCTGCCCGCCGCGCGGGACTACGGCATCGGGCTGATCCCGTGGTCGCCGCTCAACGGCGGCCTGCTCAGCGGGGTGCTGCGCAAGCAACGCGAGGGCGGCGGTTCGCGCAGCACCACTGGACGCTCGGCTGACGCGCTCGAGGCTAACCGGGAGCGCATCGAGGCTTACGAGAAACTGTGCGCCGAGCTCGGCGAGGATCCCGCCAATGTCGGGCTGGCCTGGCTGCTGCACCAGGACGGGGTGACCGCGCCGATCGTCGGCCCGCGGACCATCGCGCAACTGGACAGCTCGCTGCGAGCGGTCGCGATCAAGTTGGACGCCGATGTGCTGTCGCGGCTCGACGAGCAGTTCCCGGCGCCGGGCCCTAACGGCACCAAACCGGCACCGGAAGCCTACGCGTGGTGACGCGGTAAGCACGCAACGGTACCTTCGCGCCGTGCCACACCGGTGATCGCGATTTAGGAAGAATCAACCGCGCTGGCCGCGGCTCGTTCTTCCCAAATCGCGATCATGGTGCGCACGCGTTCGCCCGTCAGGGATCGCCGAAGGTACTGAGACTGCCCTGAAGTGCAAGCCGGGAGTAGGGCTGCCGGGCTAGAGGGCGTCTGGCTCGTCGGTGGCGTCGTCGCGGGCTAGGTAGGTGGCCAGCCGCTCGACGGCGTCCTCGAACTCGGGGTATTCATCGACGAACGCGCGGAGCCGGGCGGCCAGCCACTCCACGCGCAGCCGCTCGCCGCCACGCCGGTCTTCGAGTTCCTCAATGCCTCGGTCGGTGAAATACACGGGTCAGCCGCCGAGGGCGGCGGTGATGAGCTCGCGCTGCTCAACGTCGTGGACCTTGGCCGACCCCGCAGAAGGGGCCGCCATGGCGCGCCGGGAGATCCGCCGCAGCCGGCTCAGACGTTCGGGCATCAGCTCGGGCAGGCTCAGCCCGTAGAACGGCCAGGTGCCCTGGTTGGCGGGTTCCTCCTGCACCCAGAACACCTCGGTGGCGTTCGGGTAGCGGTCCAGCGCCGCGGCGAGCCGCCGCTGGGGCACCGGGTAGAGCTGCTCGACCCGCACGATCGCAGTGTCCTCGATGCCACGCAGCTGGCGTGCCGCGTGCAACTCATAGCTGATCTTGCCGCTACACATCAGCACCCGGCGCACCGCTGCGGGGTCGGTGACCATCGGGTCATCGAGCACCGACGCGAACCTTCCCGAGGTGAAGTCCTGCACCGGGCTCACCGCCGCCTTCAGGCGCAGCATCGACTTCGGTGTGAACACGACCAGCGGCCGGTGCACGCCGTCCAGGGCATGCCGGCGCAGCAGGTGGAAGTAATTCGCCGGAGTGGACGGCTGCGCCACCGTCATCGAGCCCTCAGCGCACAACTGCAGGAAGCGCTCGATGCGTCCAGACGTGTGATCGGGGCCTTGCCCCTCGTGACCATGCGGTAGCAGCAGGACGACATCGGACCGCTGACCCCATTTGGCCTCGCCCGAGGAGATGAACTCGTCGATCACCGGCTGCGCCCCATCGGCGAAGTCACCGAACTGCGCCTCCCAGAGCACCAAAGCGTCCGGGTTCGCCACCGAGTAGCCGTATTCGAAGCCCAACGCAGCGAATTCCGACAACGCCGAGTCGTAGGCCATGAATTTCGCCTGGTTGGCGGAGATGTTATTCAACGGCATGTACTCGGCCCCGGTCTTGCGGTCGATCAGCACCGAATGCCGTTGCACGAACGTGCCACGCCGGGTGTCCTGTCCGGACAGCCGCACCAGACGGCCGTCCAGGCAGACCGAGCCGAGCGCCAACAGCTCAGCGAAAGCCCAGTCGATGCCGCCCTCGCGGGCCATCTTCGCGCGCTTCTCCAGCACCGGTTTGACCCTGGGGTGCGGGGTGAAGCCCGCAGGCAGGTTGACGTGAGCGTCGGCGATCCGCTCGATGATGCTGCGGTCTACCCCGGTGGACAGCCCGGTGGGCACGGGTTGTTCGGTCTCCACCGACTCGCTCGGCGCCGCGGCCCGCTTTTCCAGCTCCCGAACCTCGTTGAAGACGTGCTCGAGCTGCTGCGCGTAGTCCTTCAGCACGCGCTCGGCTTCCTCGACGGACATGTCCCCGCGGCCGATGAGCGCCTCGGTGTAACCCTTGCGAACCGACCGCTTGGTATCGATGATGTCGTACATTTTCGGCTGCGTCATCGACGGGTCGTCGCCCTCATTGTGACCGCGGCGACGGTAGCAGATCATGTCGATCACGACGTCTTTTTGGAATGCCTGCCGGTATTCCACGGCCAGCTTGGCCACCCAGACGCAGGACTCCGGGTCGTCGCCATTGACGTGGAACACGGGCGCACCGATCATCTTCGCGACATCGGTCGAGTACTCGCTGGACCGCGCGTACTGGGGTGCCGTGGTGAATCCCACCTGATTGTTCACGATCACATGCACGGTGCCGCCGGTGCGGTATCCGCGCAATTGCGACAGGTTGAGCGTCTCGGCTACCACGCCTTGCCCGGCGAAGGCGGCGTCCCCGTGCAGCGCAACGGGCAGCACGGTGAAGCCGTCCGGTCCCTTGTCCAGCATGTCCTGCTTGGCTCGCGCGATGCCTTCGAGCACCGGGTCCACGGCCTCCAGGTGCGACGGGTTGGAGGTCAGCGACACTTTCGTCTCGCCGTCACCGAACATCCGGTAGTACTTGCCCTCGGCGCCCAGGTGGTATTTGACGTCACCGGAGCCGTGTGCCTGGCCGGGGTCGACGTTGCCCTCGAACTCGCGGAAGATCTGCGAGTACGGCTTGCCCACGACGTTGGCCAGCACGTTGAGCCGACCGCGGTGCGGCATGGCGAGCACCACTTCGTCCAACTCGAACTCGGCGGCCTTGTCCAGCACCGCGTCCAGCAGTGGGATGACGGTCTCGGCGCCCTCCAGCGAGAACCGCTTCTGACCGACGTATTTGGTCTGCAGGAAGGTCTCGAAGGACTCCGCGGCGTTGAGCTTGGACAGGATGTACTTCTGCTGCGCGGGGCTGGGTTTTTCGTGCACCCGCTCGACGCGCTCCTGCAACCACTGCCGCTCATCCGGCGCCAGGATGTGCATGTACTCCACCCCGACGTTGCGGCAGTAGGCGTTGCGTAGCACTCCCAGCACGTCGCGCAGCTTCATGTGCGAGTGCCCGGCGAACCCACCGACGGCGAATGTCCGGTCCAGATCCCACAGCGTGAGGCCGTGGCGCAGCACGTCGAGATCGGGGTGTCTGCGCTGCCGGTAGTTCAGCGGATCGGTATCGGCCATCAGGTGCCCGCGGGTCCGGTAGGCGTCGATCAGCTCGAGCACCCGGGCGGTCTTGGCGACCTCCCCCTCGGGAATGTCCTGCACCCAGCGCACCGGCTCGTAGGGCACGCGCAATGAGGCGAACACGTTGTCGTAGAAATCGTCGTCGCCCAGCAGTAGCCCGTGCACCCGGCGCAGGAACTCACCGGATTCGGCGCCCTGGATGATGCGGTGATCGTAGGTGGAGGTCAGCGTGATGATCTTGCTGATCGCCATCTCGGCGAGTGCCTCTTCGCTGGCGCCCTGGAAGGCCGCGGGGTATTCCATCGCACCGACGCCGATGATGGCGCCCTGCCCGGACATTAGCCGAGGTACCGAGTGGTTGGTGCCGATGGTGCCCGGGTTGGTCAGCGTGATCGTGGTGGCCGCGAGGTCTTCGGCGGTGAGTCTGCCCTCGCGGGCTTTGCGGATGATGTCTTCGTAGGACTGCCAGAACTGGGCGAAGGTCATCACCTCGCAGCGCTTGATCGAGGTGACGACGAGGCTGCGTCCGTTGGCGGTCTTGAGATCGATCGCGAGGCCCACGTTGACGTGCTCGGGCGCCACGACCGAGGGTTTTCCCTGCTCGTCGGTGGTGTAGTGCCGGTTCATCTGCGGATACTCGGCCAGCGCTCGCACCACCGCGTACCCGATGAGGTGGGTGAAACTGATCTTGCCGCCGCGGGTTCGCTGGAGATGGTTGTTGATCACAATGCGATTGTCGACCAGCAGCTTCGCCGGTACCGCACGCACGCTGGTGGCCGTCGGCAGCTCCAGCGAGGTCTCCATGTTCGCCACCACGCGGGCCGCCGCGCCGCGCAGCGGGGTGGTGGTGTCGTGCTGGGGATCTTGCTGCGCTCGCGCGGGTACGGCGATCTGCGCTCTGGCGGTGGCACCATTGGCTGGTGCGCGCGCGGCTGGTGTCGGCGTGGCTGGCGGCGCCTTGCTGGTGCGGGGAGCCTTGCCGTTGATGTTTCCTTGCGATGCGGGCCGGTAGTCGGCGAAGAAGTCGTGCCACGACGAGTCCACCGCCGAGGGATCGGCGAGGAACTGTTCGTACATCTCCTCGACGAGCCACTCGTTGGGGCCGAACTGCACGGGTTGGTCACTGCGGGACACTGCGGGAAGTCGCCTCAATCCGTTCTGTTGCGGGACTGCGCCAGGGTCACTGACGTGACTTCCAGGCTAGCCCTCGCCCTGAGGCGTGAGGCGTCGGTGGACCCTTGGCGCGCCGGTGAACGGGTTATCGTTGGGGTCAGGCAGCGGCCCGCGCAGCCCGATCCGATCACAGCATTCATCGGGTGGCGCGGTGTTCCTGGGGGCTGATCCCGCGTACCCGTTTGAAGGCGGTGCTCAACGCGAAAGAGCTGCCGTAGCCGACCTGGCGGGCCACCGAGCCGACGGTGGCTCCCGGCTCCCGGAGCAGGTCAGCGGCGAGGGTCAGCCGCCATCCGGTGAGGAACGTCATCGGTGGTTCGCCGACCAGCTCAGTGAAGCGGCGAGCCAGCGATGCCCGGGAGGTGCCGATCGCCACAGCCAGGGCTTGCACCGTCCACGGGTGTGCCGGTTTGTTATGCAGCAGCCGCAGGGCCGGTCCGACCACCGGGTCGCTGTGGGCGCGGTACCACCCCGGTGCCGCTGCCTCCGGCCGGGCAAACCAAGCCCTCAGGACCGCGATGAGCAGCCGGTCGAGCACCGCCTGCTGTCCAGGTTCGTCCTTGACGATCTCGTCAGCTAGATAGGTGATCAGCGGACTCTGCAGGTCCTTAGCCGGGAGGACGAGCAATGCCGGCAACGCGCCGAGCAACCGCTGGCTGATCTCGCCGGGCATCAGGTAGGTGCCGGTCAGCATCACCGCCGAGCCGTTGCGACTGTTGCCCCAGGTGCGGACACCCATGTCCATCATGAGGGTCAGCTCCTCGCCCGCGGGCGTCGTGCAGCGCTGCCCGGGATCGATGATCACCTGTGCTGGGCTGCGGGGATCGTCGGCGACGGTGTACGGCTCGGGCCCAACTACGCGGCGGCGGTACCGTCTGGTGAGCCGGCCGCCCATAGCCGGGCGTAGTACCCGTCAGCCGCGAGTAGTTCGTGGTGGCGGCCCTGCTCGACGATCCGGCCGCCGTCGAGGACTACGATCCGGTCCGCTCTGGCCGCGGTGGCCAGCCGGTGCGCGATGACGACGGTGGTGCGGCGTGCGGCGAGCCGGTCGGCGGCGGCCAGGACCAGTGACTCGGTGGCCGGGTCCAGGGCTGCGGTGGCCTCGTCGAGCAACAGCAGGTCAGGCTCGACCAACTCGGCTCGGGCCAGCGCGATCAGTTGCCGCTGCCCGGCGGACAGGCCTTGGCCACGTTCGTTGACCGGTTGGCGAAATCCGTGCGGTAGCGCGGCGACGGCGCCCAGCGCGCCGACCCTGCGGGTCGCGGCCTCCACCTCGGCGGGGGATGCCTGCGGGTCGCCGTAGCTGATGTTGCCGGCGACGTCGCCGCGGAACAGGTGCGCCTCTTGCGGCACCACCCCCAGCCGGTGATGAAATGCCGCCGGGTCGAACCGGCGCACGTCGGTCCCGTCGATGACCACGGTTCCGATGGTCGGGTCGTAGAAGCGGGCCAGCAGCTTGACCACGGTGGACTTGCCAGCTCCGGTGGCGCCCACCAGGGCGACGGTTTCGCCGGGAGCGATGCGCAGTGACACCCGGTCCAGCGCGGGCTCCGTGGCGCCGGGGTAGCTGAAGGTGACGTCGCGCAGCTCCACCTCGCCGCGCAACCGCGCTGGCACCGGCACGGCATCGGCACCGGGGGGCGGCACCGAGGTTGGTGTGTCCAGCAGTTCCCGGATGCGCCGCAGCCCGACCGCGGCCTGTTGGTATCCGTCGAAGACCTGGGACAGTTGCTGCACGGGCGCGAAGAACAGGCCCAGGTAGAGCAGGAACGCGGTGAGCACCCCGGCGGTGACGGTGCCCGCGGCGACTCGGGACGCCCCGACGCCCAGGACCGCGGCGGTCGCGAGGTCCGACAGCAGCGCCACGAACGGGAAGTAGGTGGCGATGTAGCGTTGCGCGCGGAGCCGGGCGCGCCGGTAGGCGTCGCTACGCGCGGCGAAGTCCGCCGCGGAGCGGCGTTCCCGGGTGAATGCTTGGGCCACCCGCGCACCGGAGACGTTCTCCTGCAGGTCGGCATTGACCTCGCTGACCCGATCCCGCGCCTCGGTGTAGGCCGCAGAGGACAGCCGCCGGAACACCACTGTGGCCGCGACCAGCACCGGCAGACCGAGCATCGCCACCACAGCGAGGCCGGCGTCGGTGACCAGCAGCGCGATGGCCACTCCCGCGACGGTGAGCACGCTGATCAGCGCGGTGGACAGCCCGGTCTGCAGGAACGTCGACAGCGCATCGACGTCGGTGGTCATCCGGGTCATGATCCGGCCGGCCATCTCGCGTTCGAAGTAGTCCATCCCGAGGCGCTGCAGGTGCGCGAAGCTGCGCACCCGCACCAGGTACAGCAGCGTTTCCCCGGCCCGCGCGGCGACCACCGTCTGGGCGGCGATGACGAACCAGTCTGCGGCGACCACCCCGAGCCCGACCGCCACCGCGATGCCGAGCAGACGCGGCGCATGCCCGGTGATGGCGTCCACGGCGAGGCCGCCCAGCGCCGGGAACGCCACGGTCGCCAACGCGTCGAGACCCACCAGGATCGCGGTGAGGCTGAGCCACCCCAGCATCGGTCGCAGCAACCGGCGCAGCCGGAAGTCCGGATCGGGGGCGGTCGGGTCGGCGCCTCGGATGTCGGGCTGGGCGGTCGCCGGCGGCAGTGCGGCCACCGCCGCGAGCAGTTCCGGGGTGGGCCCGATGCTGCCGAGCATGCTGGCCCCAAGGCCGCCGCGCACCGCGCCGGCTGCGTTCTGGGCGGTCCGTAGAACGTCGCTGGAGTCCTCCGGTGCGTCAGTCGGCGCCCTGGGTGGCCACAGCTGCGGGGTGATGCCGTCAGGACCCGACTCCACCACCCTGGACGGCTCCACCACCCTGGATGTGGCGGCCATGACGTTCTCGATCACCTCGCCCGGGCCGGCGAGCAGGGCACGGAACAGAGCGCACCGAGTGGCCAGCTCGGGCTGGGTCCCGACGTCGATCACCCGGCCACCGTCGAGCACCGCGACCCGGTCGGCCAGCGCCAGCGAGGAGCGGCGGTGCGCGATGAGCAAGGTGGTGCGCGCTGCGGTGACCCGACGCAGGGTGGCGTGAATGGCCGCCTCGGTTGTGGCGTCAACCGCGGAGGTGGCGTCGTCGAGCACGAGTATCCGCGGGTCCGACAGCAGCGCTCTGGCCAGTGCGATCCGCTGGCGTTGGCCGCCTGACAGGGTCAGTCCCCGCTCGCCGACCGGGGTGTCGTAGCCCTGCGGCAGCGCGGAGATGAAGTCGTGCGCCGCTGCGTCCCTCGCCGCCCGGTACACCTGCTCGTCGGTGGCGTCCGGGCATCCGTAGGCGATGTTGGCCCGCACCGTGTCGGAGAACAGGAACGCCTCCTCGAACACCATCCCCACCGCGCGGCGCAGCGACGCCAACCGCAACTGCCGGACGTCGACGGTGTGGCCGAGCGGTCCGACCCGGACTGCGCCCTGTTGTGCCTCATAGAACCGGGCCAGCAGCAGTGAGACGGTGGACTTTCCCGACCCGGGCGTCCCCACCAGGGCTAGCGTCTCGCCCGGCTTGATGGCCAGGGTCATCCCGTCGAGCACCGGTTCGCTGCGGGCGTAACCGAAGCGCACCCCGTCGAGGTACACCGCCAGCGGGCCGTCCGGGACATCGATCGCGTCTGGTGCGTCGACCACGTCGGGTTGAGAGTCGATCAGTTCGTAGACCCGTTCCACACCGGCTCGGGCCAGCTGAGCGAGAACCACCAGGCTGGCGATCAACCGAGCCGGGCCGACGAGCAGCGCAAGGTACGCGGCGAATGCCACGAAGGTGCCCAAGCTGATGGCCCCCCGCAGCGCCAGCATGCCGCCCAGGGCGAACACCGCCACCTGACCCAGCGCGGGGAACGAAGCCAGCGTCGGGGCGAACGTCGCGTTCAGCCGGGCTGCCCGCATTCGTTCGGCGAACAACCGTCGGGCCCGATCCTCGAGCCGGGACACGGCGCGGGCCTCCTGACCGAAGCCCTTGACTACCCGCACCCCGGTGACCGTCTCCTCGACATGCTCGGCGATATCGGCCGCGCGCTGCTGAGCCGACCAGGTCGCCGGAAAAAGCGTGCGCCGCGTCCGGGTGGTGACCAGTCCGGCGCCCGGCACGACGACCAGCGCGATCAGCGTGAGCAACGGGGACAGCCACAGCATCGCGCCTAGCGCAACGACGAGCAGAACCAACACTCCCGCTGTCAGCGGCACCACCGACAGCAGGCCCTGCACCAGCTGCAGATCGGAGATGGCCCGCGAGACGACCTGCCCGGTGCGCAGGCTGTCCTGCTTGGCACCGTCGAGCTTCTGCACCGCCCGGAACACGGCATTGCGCAGGTCGTGCTGCACATCCAGCGACAGCCGCCCACCGAGATAGCGGCGCATGAAGGCGGTTGCACATTGCAGGAGCGCCGCCGCGCCCAGTGCGGCGACCAGCCAGCCCAACCGGCCGGTGGTACGCGCCACGGCGTCGTCCACCGCGAGCCGCGTCAGCAGCGGGGTGATGGCCTCCATGCCGACCCCGATACCGGAGGCGAGCAGCGCCGCTACGGCGACCTTCGGGTGGCGCCAGCAGGCCGTCGCGAGCCGGCGGATCCAGCCGACCCGTTTCGCGGCGATCTGCTCGGACACGATCGCCAGGTTATGCGGTCGCCCTGGCAGTGGTCGGGTCGTGGAACTCCAACGCCAGCCGGTGGATCACACCTGCTGGATCGATGCCTTGCCATCCGGGCTGCGCAGCGACGGGTCGTACGCGACGGTCTGCTCGGGGACCGCCGCGTCGAGCTGACGCGGGACCACCAGCACCTGGCGCGGTCGGCAGAAAGGATTGGAATTCCTGGCGGGCCGTTCGGCCGGCTCCGTGCCGTCACCGTCGCCGATGAGGTGACGGTGCGCGGTCACCCACACATCGCAGGGCCAGCGGCGACGGCGCAACCAACCAGAGCAGACGGGGCAGCGACCGGTGGGGTCCGGCTGGTGTTGGACGAGCAACTCCCGCCACCCGTCGGTGATGGTCTGGATGTGCCGTCGCGCCAACGGCGCCGACAGCGTCGCGCCAGCCCGCGCGGCGATTTCCTCTACGGCCGCCAACCGCTCCAGCACTGCACGCCGCACCCGACGATCCACTTACTTAACCTCCTCGTCGCCCCCCGACCTGCCCGAGAGCGCACCTGGCATGCATAACGATCCGGCCGACCCGCCGTGACGCCGCTGTGCACTGTCTACCGGACTTCGCTCGCGGACTTAAACCCCCCTCACCCTGGTAGCGCTATGACGCGAGGCGACCATTCGCATCCGCGCAACGGTCGTGAGTCGCTCGTTCGACGACCGTATTGCGAGGTCAGCGGCATTGGTACGGTACCGACGTGACCCGGATGGCCGTCGGCGTACGGCCCAGCGCGGGGATCTGTCACCGTCGGTGATCCCATCGGCGCCGTAAGTGCACCCGGATTGCCTAGTATTCGGCGGGAGACCACGCACCCCTCGGCGGCTCATCCCGGCGTGGGTGGTCCTGGCCGCTGAGGCCAAAATGGTCAAGTCACACCGTCGGAAACCACAGCTGAGGAGGGTGCCGTGCGCGTCGAGGTCAATCCGGACATCTGCGAGGGACACGGCCAGTGCAACGCCGTCGCGCCGGCGATCTACGACCTGAATGAGGACGGCTACTGCCTGGTCAACAGCCCGGAGGTCCCGCCCGATCTAGAGTCCCAAGCCGAGCACGGTGCCCTGGCGTGCCCGGTGCAGGCCATCACGACTACCCGCTGAGCGCGTTGCGTGCTGAGCCGTCGCTGTCGGTAAGTCGTCGTCGCCCGTATGTCGTAGTCTCGGTTGCGACGTCCATCGACGGCTACATCGACGACATGAACGACGCTCGGTTGATGTTGTCCAACGAGGAAGACCTCGACCGGGTCGATGAGGTACGTGCGAGCGTCGATGCGATCTTGGTCGGGGCGAACACGGTCCGCCGAGACGATCCCCAGCTGCTCATCCGCTCTCCGGAACGGCAGAAGGAGCGGGTTCGACGTGGCCTGACTCCGCATCCCCTCAAGGCCACGCTCACCAGCGGCGGCGGCTTGGACGCCACCGCTAGGTTCTTCTCCTCCGGCGACGTCGAGAAGATCGTCTACGCACCCGATCCCGGAGTGCCGGCACTCCGGGAGGCGCTCGGGGGTGTCGCTACCGTTGTCGCGGCTGGACAGCCGATCGATCTGGGCGTCGTGCTCGATGACCTCGCCGAGCGCGGGGTTGGGCGCCTGATGGTCGAGGGCGGCGGCATCACCCATACCCAGCTCCTCACCGCCGGGCTCGTGGATGAGATCCACCTCGTGATCGCGCCGTTCTTCGTCGGTGATCGCGAGGCGCCACGCTTCGTGCATCCCAGTCGGTTCCCTCAGAACTCCCAGCATCCGATGACACTCGTCGAGACCAGACAGATCGGCGACGCCGTCCTGCTTCGCTACCTCGCCGCCGCTTGAGCCCTGAAGGTCACTGGGCCTTGAAGTTTGTGCTGCCGCTGTGCGGTTGTGGTAGCGCTCGGTGAATTGGTGCACTCTCTCGATGCTGAATCTGCTTCCTTCAGGTGATGTTTGAGCGCCACAGGCACAAAGGGCTTATCCTGAGGGAGGAGTCGTCCGTTGAAGTTCGCGATTTGCAGACGTATATCCGGGCTCGCAAACCCGGAGAAGCTCCGCCGGGCTCGCCCCTCGGTCCGGCGGCGCCGCGCCGCGGCGGTACAGCCCCCAGTTTCCGCCGCGGCGCGGCCACCCAATCCGGCCTATACTCGCCTGGTGGTGGGCCTGCCCAGAGCCCATCTCGAGGCCATCGATATCGGGCCGCGGTCAGGTGATAAAAACAATTTCGACAATGGAAGTTAAGTGGTAATGATTGCACGGCGAGAGTGCTGTTCATTGGTGGATGCTTCGAGCGCATCGATGTCGTCAGAGACTCGGCGAATCAGCAACTCCGTCGCACTCCGTCACTTGACCGCCGGCGCCCGATGATCGAATCCTGCACCGACCGGGACCGCGAGTATCTGCTGTATGCCATCGAGCTCGCGAAGAGTTGCCCGCCGTCGAGAACAGCGTTCTCGGTGGGCGCGGTGATCACCGAGGCACACGGTGCGGTGCTCGCCACGGGCTATTCCCGCGAAGGTGATCCCCGCGAGCATGCCGAGGAAGCCGCGCTGGGCAAGATCGCCTCCGATGACCGTCGGCTCGACGGAGCCACCCTCTACAGTTCGCTCGAACCGTGCAGCACCCGCGCCTCGCGGCCGCGCAGCTGCACTGAACTGATCCTGGCCACCCCGATCTCGCGAGTCGTCTTCGCGTGGCGTGAGCCTGACCTGTTCGTCGACTGCCAGGGCGCCGAGCTTCTCCGCGCGGCTGGTCGCCACGTTGTGGAGGTACCCGCACTCGCCCCTCTGGTACGCCGCACCAACGATCACTTGCTCAAGGAGAGCTCGTGAGTGCGTAACAGTGTTCTAACACTGTTACGCACTCACGACCCCCGCTGGGCGGGGTGCAGTTGTGGGCCGGCGACGGCGCAGTGTGGGCAGCGCTCTACCCGGATGCGTCCGGCCGCGGTCGGGGTCTCGTGGGGATCGCGGAGCAGGACCGCCGCCAGCACGGAGCTCAGCGCCAGCAGTCCTGCACTGATCACCATCGCGGTGTGGAAACCCGCTTCGAAAGACAGCGGGTCGGTGTAGTCGGCGCCACCCAGGCCCGCTGCCGCCGGGATGACCGCGACGGCCAGCAGCCCCCCAGCCCGGGCGATCGCGTTGTTCACCCCGGACGCTGTTCCGGCGTAGCGGGGAGAAGCGGAGCTCAGCACGGTCGCGGTGAGCGGCGCCACGGTGAGCGACAGCCCTAGGCCCAGC
Organism: Pseudonocardiaceae bacterium; assembly: GCA_036266995.1. Taxonomy (GTDB): domain Bacteria; phylum Actinomycetota; class Actinomycetes; order Mycobacteriales; family Pseudonocardiaceae. Next base: position 20,633 of record DATAWX010000104.1, read on the forward strand.
ACCAGCACCGCCGGGAGTACGTCGGCCAGGTAGGACGCCCCCCGCCCGATCCGCAGCGTCAACAGCAGACCGATGGCGGCCAGCAGCGGCCCCACGTTCATCGGCAGCCGGGGCCCGATCCGCTCGGCGAGTGCACCCGCTCGCGCGGACAGCAGCAGCATCAGCACGGTGACCGGGAGCAACGCGGTGCCGGCGACCAACGGAGAGAACCCGGCCACGATCTGCAACTGGAGCACGAGCAGGAAGAAGAACACCCCGAGCGCCGCGTAGACCAGCAATGTGACCGCGTTGGTCACGCTGAATCGGCGATTGGCGAACAGGCTCAGCGGCACCAGCGGGTGCGGCGAGCGGCGCTCGACGAGCACGAAGGTCAGCAGCGCGGCAAGCCCGCCTGCCCCGGCGACGAACAGCGCGACTTTACCGCCGTCACCGGCGCCTAGGCTGGTCAGTGCATAGGTCACTCCGGCCAGGCCGACCGCGGTGAGCGCCGCGCCGGTGACATCCAGCCCCGGCGGGCTCTGCGTGTCCAAACTTTCCGGCACGTGCCGTAGCGCGACCACCACGGTGAACACGGCGATCGGCAGATTCACCAAGAACACCGCCCGCCAGTTCAGCGTGACCAGGTAGCCGCCGGCGAACGGTCCGATCGCGGCGGCCACCCCGCCCAGCCCGGACCAGGCGCCCACCGCCCTGGCCCGATCGGTGGCCGCGAACGACGAGGAGATAATCGCCAGGCTGCCCGGGGTGAGCAACGCCCCGCCGATGCCCTGCGCAGCCCGGGCGGCGACCAGCACCTGCGCGGTCGGCGCCAGGCCGCACAGCAGTGACGCGACCGCGAACCACACCACGCCCACGACGAATACCCGGCGGCGCCCGAACCGGTCTCCCAACGCCCCGGCCAGCAGGATCAGCGCGGCCAGGGTGAGGGTGTAGGCGTTGACGATCCATTGCAGGGTCCGGAAATCAGCACCGAAGTCGCGGCCGATCGAGGGCAGCGCGATGTTGACCACCGTGGCGTCGAGCATCGCCATACCCGAGCCGGAGATCGTCGCCAGCAGCACCCACCGTCCGGCGGGCGTGCCCATCCTCGCTCCCGCCGAAGGAGCACTCGTCACCATCGCCGTCGTACCATCTCCGTCGTAGTCTCGCGCACCCATGCCAGGTCGGGTAGGCAGGAACGGTGCCCACCTCACCCGTCGGTGCCCGGTTGTTGCTCGGCCCGGTGCTGCGGCACGTCGGTGCGACGACCGCAACGGTGTGGGTGCAGACCTCACGCCCCGCGCAAGTGGAGGTGCTGGGATGGCGGGCAGCGACGTTCACCGTCCGCGAGCAGCACTACGCGCTGGTGGAGATCAGCGGGCTGGAGCCGGGCTCGTCCACTACGTACCAAGTGCACCTCGACGGTCAGCTGGTGTGGCCCGGCCACGCTCGCCATGGCCGGACAGCCGGATCCGGACCAGAGGAAGCGAGGCCCCGGTGCGGGTGGTTTTCTGTTCCTGCCGGCGCGCCAAGCCCGACGATTCCAGCTCTGCGGCCGCCGCCGGTGCTGACGCGCTGGACGGGTACGCCGCGCGGATGGCCACGCTGGCGCCGCAGGACTGGCCGCACGCGCTGCTGCTGCTCGGTGATCAGGTCTATGCCGACGAACCGCCCCCGCAGACCCGGCGTTGGCTGGATTCGTGCCGCGACACCACCGTCGCGCCGGGATACGAGGTGGCGGACTTCACCGAGTACGTCCAGCTCTATCTGGAGGGCTGGTCGGATCCCCAGCTCCGGTGGCTGATGTCCACCGTGCCCACCGCGATGATCTTCGATGATCACGATGTGCGTGATGACTGGAACATCTCGGCGGCGTGGCGGGACCGGATCACCAGCCAGCCCTGGTGGCCCGAACGGATCCGCGGCGCGCTGGCCTCCTACTGGGTGTATCAACACATCGGCAACCTGTCCCCGCAGCAGCGCCACGCCGACCCGACCTGGCGCGCTGTCCGGGACGCGGACGGGGACGCCTGGCCGGTGCTGCGGACAATGGCCGACGCCGCTGACGCCGGCCGCGGGGCGATCTGGTGGAGCTTTCGCTGGGATATCGACGGCGTGCGACTGGTTGTCCTGGACACCCGCAGCGGCCGCGTTCTGACCGAGGGTCGGCGCGCGATGCTCGGCAGCGACGAGTTCTCCTGGGTGGAGCGCGCAGTCAGCGAGGACGCCCACCAGGCGGCCCACGTCATGATCGGCAGCTCACTGCCGTGGCTGCTGGCGCCGGCGATCCATGACGTGCAGTCGGCCAATGCGGCGGCCTGCGCGCGCGGCAGCGCGCTCGGCGAGCGCATCCGTCAGGCTCTCGATCTCGAGCACTGGGCGGCGTTCCGGGACTCCTTTCACCGGCTCGCCGCTGTGCTGCAGCGGGTCGCGGCCGGCCCGGACGCGCCCGCGACGATCAGCGTGCTCTCCGGCGATGTGCACCACAGTTATGCCGCCTGCGCCGACGTCGAGGGCGCGCCTGTTTACCAGCTGGTGTCCTCACCGGTGCATCACCGCGTCCCGTGGTATGCCACTGTGGCGGTGCGGGCCGCCTGGTGGGGCTCGCTGGCGGCGGCGGTTCGTAGCGTGGTGCGCTTGTTCGGGGTGGCAGATCCGACGCTGTCCTGGCGTCTGCTGCGCGGCCCGGTCTTCGGCAACGTGGTGGCTGTGCTGACGTTCTCGGATCGCGACGCTGAGCTTGTCTTCGAGAAGTATGGGGCTAGCGGCCAGCTGGAGCCGGTATCCCGGGTCGCGCTGGCAGGTCCGCTGAGCAGCAACCAAGGGCAGGAGAGTGATCGGCTATGAGGGTGTTCACCGGAGCTGACGAGTTGCTAGCCGCGGCTGGTGAGCAGCTGGGCACGAGCGACTCGATGACCATCGAACAGCAGCGTGTCAACGCTTTCGCTGACGCGACCGAGGACCACCAATGGATTCATATCGATCCGCAGCGCGCGGCGGCGGGTCCCTTCGGCACCACCATCGCGCACGGGTTTCTCACCCTGTCTCTGTTGCCGCATCTGATCGACCAGACCTACCGGGTCGAGGGCACCACAATGGTCATCAACTATGGGCTGAACAAGGTACGTTTCCCCGCTCCGGTACCGGTCGGGTCCACCGTGCGGGCCGCAGTCGCGCTCGCTGAAGCGACCGAGGTGACCGGCGGCCTGCAGCTGGTGGTGCGTGCCACGCTGCAGATCGAGGGCAACGCTAAGCCGGGGTGCGTGGCGGACTGGGTTACCCGGGTCTACTTCTGAAGGGCCGTCTGACAAGCTTGGGCGAGGTCGTCGGGCCGCAGCCGGAACACCTGCAGATATCTCCCGTGGTACTTGCCACTTTCGCCGACCCACTCCATCCCGATCCGCCGCGCGGTGGCCGCCGCCCGCAGGTTGTCCGGCGCGACCACTGCGAATAACTCGACCAACGAGTGCTGGAAGGCCCAGTGCGCCAGCGCCCAGGCGGCCTCGGTGACGTAACCCCGGCCCCAGTACTCCGGCGCCAGCTGGTAACCGATCTCGACGTCCGCCTCGGGCACCGGCATTGGCAGGAGGCTGATCCCGCCTACCAGCGTGCCACCGTTGCGCAGTGTCAGAGCCCATCGGCCGGTTCCGGGCGCCATGGCGTCGCGTTCGGCGTCCCAGCGTTGCAGCACCGAGTGCATGGCAGCCGCGTCGGGGATGTGATCGAGGTCGTGCAGCCATCGGCTGACGTCGTCGTGGCCGTAGATTTTCAGCGCTGCCTGCGCGTCAGTGGCCGACCAGTTGCGCAGCAGGAGCCGGTCAGTATGCAGCAGCTCCGCCATGTACTGAATCTACTCCGGCTCGATGCGCCCTGGCGGACACCTCTGCTGCGGTGCCGGCTTGATGTTCGCGTTCATCCGGAAGACGTTGTCTGGGTCGTAGCGCGCCTTGATACCGGCCAACCGCTGGTATTTCGCCGGACCGTAGGCGGCGTGCACGCGGTCCTCGTCACAGTCGGCCATCGCGTTGATGTAGCCGGCCGAGCTACTGGCATGCGGAACCATTGCCTGCCATACCGATCTGGCCCAGGCCCGGTCGGTCGCGAGCAACTCAGCGTCCGGGGCAATAGCGGTCACGTTGACCACGAACCGGGTCGCCCGGCTGCCGCCGAATGCGGTTTCCTGCTCGCCGACGTCGGCGAATGCGCCGCCCAACGGCAGGATTGTGATGAACGACATTGGTGAGCTCTTGCGCGGTATGTTCTCGCTGAGGACCGAGATTGCGTCCTCGCCCAGCTCCTGAAGATAAAGGCCTTTCTCATAGGCGTGAATTCCCCACGGTGCGGTGTCGTCCAGCATTTTCTGCAGCTCGACGTACGGCACCGGGGTCACGAACTCGAACAGCGGCGGTAGTGCCTCCCGCACCGGTGCGATCAGCCGGTGATGCTCCAGCGCCGACCCGAACCCGGCGATCATCAGCGCGTACCCCGGCATGCCACGGTAGGCAACGGGGACGAAGGGTGCTTGCGGTGCGGCCAGACCGGCGGCCATGACAAGCCCGGCATTGCGCGGCAGCGACGCCGCCACGTCCCTGCCGATGCGAAGGGCTTCGGTGCCATGTTCGGGGGTCCAGAAGAACAGACCGAGGTACACCAGCGGACCAATCTCCTGCAGCCGGAACTCGAAACCAGTGACGACACCGAAATTTCCGCCGCCGCCTCGCAGGGCCCAGAACAGATCAGGATGCTCGTCCGCCGAGACACCCAGGGTGCGCCCGTCGGCGGTCACCAGCTCCGCGGACAGCAGGTTGTCCACGCTCAACCCCACCTTGTGCGCCAGCCAGCCGAGCCCGCCGCCCAGAGCCAGGCCACCCAGCCCGGTGTGGCTGATCATTCCCCCGGTGACGGCGAGGCCGTGCCGGGCGGTCGCGGCGTCGACGTCACCGATGGTGGCACCGCCACTGCACCAGGCCCGCCTGCTGCCGGGGTCCACTGATACCCCCCGAAGATCGCTGAGGTCGATCACCAAGCCGCCCTCGGGCTGAGCCGCTCCCCAGGAGCCGTGCGCGCCGCCACGCACCGAGATCTGCGCCCCACGTTCGCGCCCGAAGGCGATCGCTGCCGCGACGTCGGATGGACCGGAGCATCGGGCGATGGCCGCGGGGCGGCGATCGATCCCGCCGTTCCAGACTGCGCGGGCCGTATCGTAGTCGAAGTCGGATTTGTCGATCACCCGGCCGGCGAGTTGAGTGCGGAGCGCGTCGATTCCCAGGATCTGCGTCATCGCCTAACCTCCACGGCAGGTGAAGTGGCGAGTCCACCGGCGGAGGTGTTGCGCCCAGGGCCCACTTCGGAAGGTTATTACGCTAGGCCATGTGAGTCGGCACCCGCGTCAGTCCGTTGGGGTACTCCGCACGTCCAAATGGCCGCAGTTTGACGTTGAGCGATCAACTGGTACCTCAACGTACCCCTTACGGGAGCGCTGACGGAGACTTCAGGGTCGCTCTTCTACACCGGGACCGTCCCGCGGTGGGAAGCCGGAAATCCTGTCACCACTCGTGCTCACGCTGCTCGCACAGTGCTGCGACAAGCCGCCCTCATGAGCTAATCCTGATAGAATCCACAATATGAGCCACGAGCACGGGAAGGCAGACAAGGCGCCAGCGTCCGACAATGCGCTGGATGGCGCTATGAGTGGCGGTTTTGGCGGTTGGACTCGCTGGAGCGAAGACGATCATACCAAAACCGACATCAGGGAGTGCACCGATCAGCATTGTATGAACGTCGAGGTCAATTGCGGTTTCCAGGGTTTGGATCCAGACTCGCCGCTGTCCCAGTCGGCCAGCGTCAGCGACGATCTCCGGGCCGCTTGGCGGGCGAAACTCGACGGGGAGGGCAAGTCCAGCTCCGGGACTCGGAGTCTGAAGGAGATCGTCTTCGGCAGGGATGACGCCGAACCGGTGTCCTGAGGACGACCGGTGGTGCTGAACAGCACACGGCCACCAGCCGCCGGTCGTGTGCTGTCGAGGCTTCTGTCGGGCACCGTCTGATCACGTACCGTTGATCCGGTAACCTGGTACTAGTCTATATGGTGTACCCGCTAAGCTCGTGTGAGTGAAGGTTCATGGATTGTTCACCTTCTGACTAGCTGACGTCTACCTTTCGCCGCCCTAAGTTGCATAAATTGCGCGGGCGGCCATACGGCTGTGGTTCGTCCTCCTGCCACCCAACCTACGGAGGTCTCGTGAAACTGCCGCGACACCGCGCTGTACTCGGCTTGCTGGCTGGGTCGGGGTTGCTGATCACCGCGTGCGGCTCGGATACCGGCGGCGGCGTTGGCTCGCCGTCAACCAACCCTGGCGGCGCGGTGGCAATCACCTGCAGCTCCGGATCGTTGACCGCCGCCGGATCGACGGCCCAGCAGAATGCCGTCGCACAATGGATCAAGGACTATCTCAACAAGTGTTCGGCCGCGAACATCAACTATGGCGGCGGGGGCTCCGGGCAAGGGGTTCAGCAGTTCACTGACGGAAAGATCGACTTCGCGGGATCCGACTTCCCGTTGGCCGCGGGCACGGAACAGCAAGCCGCGGACGCACGCTGCAAGACCGGGCCCGCAGTCAATATTCCGATGGTCGGTGGACCGATCGCTATCGGCTACAACGTACCCGGGGTTACGAAAGCCCTGAACCTGTCGAGCAGTAATCTGGCCAAAATCTTTAGTGGAAAGATCACGAACTGGAACGACGCGGCGATCGCGCAGGACAATCCCGGCACGCAGCTGCCATCGCTGGGAATCCAGACATTCCACCGATCCGATGGTTCCGGGACGACCTATAACTTCACCAACTATCTCTCGAATGACGCTAAGGCGGACTGGGCTGTCGGTACCAACAAGAACTGGGCTGCACCGGGTGGGCAAGGCGCCAAGGGCAGCCAGGGAGTTGCCCAGGGTGTGAAGTCGACGCCGGGCGGCATCGGATACTTCGAGCTGTCGTTCGCGACGCAGAGCCAGATCCCCTACGCGGCGGTCGGCAACGCCGAGGGCAAGTTCGTCCCGCTCACCCAGGCTAATGCGGTGAACTTTCTGTCCAAAGCCAACGTACCTGGCACCGGGGGTGACCTGAAGCTGCAGTTCGACTATGCCACCACTGATGCCACCGCCTACCCGAACCTTCTCGTGACCTACGAGATAGTCTGTTCGAAGGGTAATGCCCCGGATAAGCTGCCATTGCTCAAGAACTTCTTGGGATACGCGGCCAGCCCGGCTGGTCAGCAGGAGCTCACCGGCCAGGGATCCATACCGTTGCCGGACAATCTGCAAAACCAGGTGCGGCAGGCGGTTGGGTCTCTCGGCTAACATCGTGGCTATCGGTTGAGGCGGGCAGGGGAATGCATGATGGCGATTACGCACAGGAATTCCCGAATATGAGGATGTAGTATGGACGAACCAGAACCCACGACGGTCTCGATGGCGCCACCCGCGAATGCTCCGGAGACCGGTGGAGTTCACGCGTCGTCACTGGTCGCTCAACCGCCGGCGCCGCGCATGCTGCCCAACGGGGATCTGAGCCGACGTGCTCGCCGGCGAGGTGATGCCATCTTCCGGATGCTGGCCCAAGGATCCGGCGCTCTGCTGTTGGTCATCATGGCTGCTATCGCCGTTTTCCTCGTGCTGCAGGCAATCCCCGCGCTGAAAGCGGATACCACGAGCTTTCTCACGACGCTGGGGTGGGCACCCGACGCTACACCCTCGTCCTTCGGTATTGCTTCCCTAGCTTTCGGCAGTGTGTTGACATCGTTGTTGGCGTTGCTGATCAGCGTGCCAGTGGCCGTGGGCGTAGCGCTCGCCACCAGCCACTACGCGCCCCGGTGGTTGGCTCGCCCGTTGGCCTATGTAGTGGACTTGTTGGCCGCTGTGCCCAGCGTTGTCTTCGGCTTGTGGGGATTGATGTATCTTGTCCCGATCATCATCGGGCCGTCGAGTTTTTTGAATCACTACCTGGGGTTCATCCCGCTGTTCGCCTCCAACGGTACCTACGGCAAGTCAATCTTCGCCGCGTCCGTCGTGCTCGCGGTGATGGCGATCCCGATCGTCGCCGCGATCTCCCGTGAAGTGTTTATTCGGACGCCGCAGGACCAGATCGAGGCGGCTTGGGCAATCGGGGCGACCAAATGGGAGGTGATCCGCACCGCGGTCCTGCCGTACGGGCGTTCGGGCGTGATCAGCGGGACGGTGCTCGGGTTCGGTCGAGCCGTCGGCGAGACGATCGCGGTAGCGCTCGTGCTGTCGGCGAACTACGAGATCAGCTTCCACATACTCGAACCCGGAGGCAACACGATCGCAGCCAATATCGCCAACCGCTATGGCGAGGCGGCCGCGGTGGGTCGGGGCGCATTGATCGCGTCGGGCCTGGTGCTGTTCATCATCACCCTGGTCGTCAATTTCGGGGCGCGAGCGATCGTCGGCAGAAGTGGTCGCGGAGGTGCGTCATGACGCTGGCCAGTGAGGCGTCCACGGTGGGCTCGGCCCTGATTCGAGCGCGGCTGTCCCGCTGGTCGATCGCTGCGATCGCGGCCGGGGCGATCGCAGCGACGGGGATTCTGTTCGCTACCACACCGATGCAGGGTCAGGTCGGATTTCTGCTGGTCGCAGCCGCCGTCTTCGTGGTCGCGCAGACCACCGTGTCAGCTGTCGTCGAAGGCCGGCGCCGAGCGAAGGACCGGTTGGTGACCAGTCTCGTGGTGGCGTGTTCCTGTGCTGCGGTGCTCCCGCTGGTCGCGGTCCTCGGCGTCACGATTATCAAGGGCACAGTCGTACTCAGCGGATCCTTTCTCACTCACACGATGCGCGGAGTGGCCGAGCAGGACTCGAATGGTGGCATTTACCAGGCCATCATCGGCACGCTTGAGCAGGTCGGTTTGGCCGCGCTCATGGCCGTCCCGTTCGGCCTCCTCGTGGCGATCTACCTTGTTGAGTACAGTTCCGGCCGGCTCGGCCGAGTAGTGAGCTTTTTCGTCGACGTGATGACCGGCCTTCCATCAATCGTTGCCGGCCTGTTCATCTTCGCATTGTGGATCCTGGCCCTGGGACAGAGCTTTTCCGGTTTCGCTGGCTCCATAGCCCTGACGATCTTGATGCTACCTACCGTGGTTCGCTCGGCGGAGGAGATGCTGAAGATCGTTCCGGACAGTCTTCGGGAGGGTAGCTACGCCCTGGGGATACAGAAGTGGGTCACCGTGGTTCGAATCGTGTTACCCTCGACACTGGCGGGCATCGTCACGGGGGTGATGCTCGCTATTGCGCGGGTCACCGGAGAGACGGCGCCGCTGTTAGTCACCGTATTCGGGAATCCGGCGCTTAACTTCAATCCCTTTTCGGGAGCGCAGGCTTCGCTGCCACTGTTCGTGTTCGGCGAGGCGGGCCTGCCTAATGAGACCGCGATCAACCGGGCCTGGGCGGCGGCGTTGGTACTGATTCTGATCGTCTTGTTCCTCAATATTTTCGCCCGAATTCTGGCTCGCTTCGCGAGTGTCCGCAGTTAGCCCCGAAAATTGGATCACCATGGCCAAGAACGTTCAGATGAAAGACGTCGACCTCTACTACGGCAAATTCCACGCTGTGCAGAACGTGAACCTGTCAGTGCCACCACGCGCCGTTACCGCGTTCATCGGCCCCTCGGGCTGCGGCAAATCCACAGTGCTGCGCTCGATCAATCGGATGCACGAGGTCATTCCGGGAGCACGGGTCGAGGGTCGGGTAGAGCTCGACGGGGAGGACATCTACCGGCCAGGTGTTGATCCAGTCGAAGTGCGTCGTGCGGTCGGCATGGTGTTCCAGCGGCCCAACCCGTTTCCCACGATGTCTATCCGGGACAACGTCGTCGCCGGCCTGAAACTGCAACGCGTGAACAACAAGGCTCGGTTGGACGAGGTGGCTGAGCGTTCCCTGCGCGGCGCCAACTTGTGGACCGAGGTGAAGGACAGGCTCGGCAAGCCCGGCGGCAGCCTGTCAGGTGGCCAGCAGCAGCGGCTGTGCATCGCGCGCGCCATCGCGGTGCAACCCGACGTTTTGCTGATGGATGAGCCCTGCTCGGCGCTGGACCCGATCTCCACGCTCGCGATCGAAGACCTGATCGGGAAGTTGAAACAGGATTACACGATCGTCATCGTGACCCACAACATGCAGCAGGCCGCTCGGGTTTCCGACCAAACCGGATTTTTCAATCTACCGGCGGCTGACGAGCCGGGCCGCCTCGTGGAGCTCGACGACACGGAGAAGATCTTCTCCAACCCGACAGAGAAAGCCACTGAAGACTACATATCGGGACGGTTTGGCTGATGTCATCAATCGAGAGCTGGGGGCCGAACACACCGGAGGCAAGCCGTTACTTGCCGGTCGATCCCCAGACTCTCGGTATGCTGCGGATCATAAGAATAGGGGATGTGGAGCTGCACCTCGACGGGCACCGGCTCCTGGTCCGGGGTACACCGGTTCACCTGCCACACAAGGAGTTCGTGATTCTGCGGCAGCTGATGGATAATGCCGGCCGGGTCGTCACCCGGCGGGAGTTGCTGGACAACGCATGGGGTCCGGATCGGACCGACGCCCGCAACTACCTGGAGGTGCACATTCGCCGGCTTCGGACCAAGGTCGAGAGTGACGTGGACGAGCCGGCCCGCATCCGGACCGTCCGCGGGGTCGGCTACGTCTTCGACCTACCGCGAGACGACTACGTCGATGGTGGCTGAGCAGACGGCGGCGGGACAGCCGACGGCGGGACAGGCTGTGCCGGCGCAGCCGCGGTGTGGTGAGACTGGTCCTGGAAAGACGTCGCCGACGAGCCGGTCGTCCTCGGTAGTTGTTCGGGCTCCTTCTCGCCGGACAAGGCGCGGGTCTCCGCTTTGAAGATCCGCATCGACTGCCCTACCGAGCGGGCCATGTTCGGCAGTTTGTTGGCACCGAACAGCAGCAAGAAGACCGCCGCCACGATCAACAAATGCCACGGGCTGAGCTCGCCCATCGTCGCCTCCTCGGTCTGCGCCGCGTGAACACGTTCAAGCAACCTAGTTACTTAACATACTCCCCCCAGACAGTCCGGGTTCAGCTCACCGCTGATCCGGCCTGGCCGCTGTGCTGCCGATTCCGCCGATCAACACCACGTGGCACGATCAAGCAGTGCGGCGCAGCGTGGGGGTGGAGGAGGAGCTGCTGCTGGTCGATCCGGACAGTGGCCGGGCGCTGGCATTGGCCGCGGCGGTGCTGCGCAACGCGGCCGACTGCGGCCACCTGGCTGACCAGGCTCTCACCTCCGAGCTGATGCGCCAGCAGGTCGAGACGAACACCCGGCCCTGCACCTCGCTGGACGAACTCGCATCGGAGGTGCGCCGGTGGCGGCTGGCGGCCAACGAAGCCGCCGAGGGCAAGGGCGCCCGGGTCGCCGCGCTGGCCAGCTCGCCGCTCGCGGCCGAGGCGTCGGTCAGCTCCGCACCTCGTTACCAACAGATGGTGGATGAATTCGGCCTGACCGCCGAGGAGCAACTCACCTGTGGTTGCCACGTTCACATCGCGATCGACTCTGAGTCAGAAGGCGTGGCGGTGCTGGATCGGATCCGTGGATGGCTGCCCTGCCTGCTCGCGCTCAGCGCCAACTCACCGTTCTGGCGGGGGCAGGACAGCGGCTACGCCAGCTATCGGTCGCAGGTCTGGGGCCGCTGGCCGTCGGCTGGGCCGACCGAGCTGTTCGGCTCCGCCGAGACTTATCACGCCACCACGCGGGCAATGGTCAAGTCTCGGACGCTGCTCGACGCGGGGATGGTCTATTTCGACGCCCGGCTGTCCCGCGAACACCCGACGGTGGAGGTGCGCGTCGCCGACGTCTGCCTGGCTGCCGACGATGCCGTGCTGTTGGCGGCCCTGGTCAGGGCCCTGGTCGACACGGCTGCGCGGTCCTGGCGGGCCGACGTGCCCGCAGTGTCGGCTCGTACCGAACTGCTGCGGCTCGCGAGCTGGCGAGCGAGCCGCTCCGGACTTCACGGTGATCTCGTCGACCCGACCGGCCGGCCGGCACCGGCGCCACAGGTGATCCGCGCGCTCGTGGACCACGTCCGGCCCGTTCTGGATGAGTACGGCGACCTCGAGGTTGTCGAAGATCTGGTCACCGCCGTGCTCAGCCGCGGCAATGGAGCGATCGTGCAACGTCGGATCTACCGCACCAGCGGCCGGCTATCCGACGTCGTCGCCCATGCTGTGGACCGGACAACCTCGTCATGACGGGCTACCCGAAAGCGCTGGGACGGAGCTGACGTGCTGACCCGACGCAGGGCCCTGGTGACCAACGACGACGGCATCGACGCGCCCGGCCTGGTTGCACTGGCCGCCGCGGCTGTCGCGGCCGGTCTCGAGGTCGTGGTGGCCGCGCCTGCGCGGCAGTCCAGCGGCGCCAGCGCCGGGATCATCGCGAGGACCCGCGAGGGTCAGACGCTGATCGAGCGACGGCAGCTGGCCGATCTTCCCGGCGTCGAGGCGTACGCAGTGGATGCCCAGCCGGCCTACATCGTGCGCGCGGCGGTCCGCGGCTGGTTGGACCCGGCGCCCGAGCTTGTTCTGTCGGGTGTCAACCACGGAGCCAACGTGGGACGCGCCATCCTGCATTCCGGCACCGTTGGAGCGGCGCTGACCGCCGGATTGAACGGCTTACCCGGGTTGGCCGTGTCCCTCGATGTCGACCGGCACCCGGCCGGCGCGCCGCACTGGGCCAGCGCCGGACACCTGCTGCCGGATGTTCTGGAATTGTTGATCGGTGCACCGCGGGGCGTCGTGCTCACCCTCAACATTCCAGACCGGCCCGCGGAGGCGCTGGGCACGTTGCGCTACGCCGCGCTCGCGGAGTTCGGCGCCGTGCAGAGCACCGTCGACCGGGTGGACGACGGGCAGCTGCACCTCGCGCAGGTCGAGGTACAGACGCCGCTGGTCCCGGGTACCGACAGTGCCCTGCTCGCGGCTGGGCATCCCACCCTGACCGCGCTGGAGTCCGTGCGTGAGGCATCCGGTCCGGCCCTGTCGCAGTGGCTCGAATCGGCCATGCATCGCATTGCCTGATCGAGTGGGCCCTACGGGGCTGACCGTCGCGGCAACTGGGTGACCATTCCCGCCGTCTCATTGCCACGGAGCGCAGCAGATCGTTACCTCGATTTATCGCGACGGCGGTTGCGCGCTCCGCCGACGGTGAGGACGGTGGTAGGTGGACGGCAAAGCCAGCATCCTTGAGACCCTTGGAGCACAGCATGTCCACTCAGATCAAAGACCACCGATGGGGCGCCGACGCTCATGACGACCGGTACCCTCGGCCGTTGCACGTCGCCGCGGACGTGACCGTTGAGCAGGTCGCCGCGGACCCGACCACCCAACGGGTGCAGGACTCGATGGTCCAGCTTGTGCGTCAGGGTCAGGACACCTCGCTGCGGTCGCTGCAGGTGTGGGCTGACCTGGCCCGCAAGCTCAGCCCCACCGCGCTGAACTCGCCCGCAGACGCGACGGTGGCCTCCCTCGCCCATGATCCGTTCGAGAAGCTGCTCGAAGCGCAACGTCAGGTCGTCGAGGAACTCGTTGCCACTGCGCGTCAACTTGCTCAGCGGCTCTTCGACACCACCGCCACCGACGGCGACAGCTTCGCCGCCCGGTAGAGCCACAGCGGCAGTAATCCCTCATCCGGCCGGTTATCGGTCGTAGACAGCGGCGTGCAGTCACACCGTCGTGCCTTTATGAACCATGCGTGCGGAGCGGATTCATACGCTCAGCGAGCCGTGACGACTTCGGCCCAATAATCAAGAACTCACCAAAAGGCGGTTTCGCATGAAAAATTCTTTGCAGCTGGCCCATCAATGGTGGGACAGTCTCGACCAGATCGACCGTCAGCGGGTCTGGGATGCTCGCGACAGCTACCTCGCCGGCGACCTGGTGGAAAGCATGGCCAACGCCGGCGTGCCCGTGGTCAGCGACGGCCGTTGGTCCTGCGTCAGCGTCGGACCTACCGGATTCACCGTGCCGCTGGCCGTCCAGCAGCTCCTCGAGCGATTGTCGCAGGTGACCCACGGAGAGGACGCACTCGCCGTTCCGTAGGCCGCGCCTAATCGGTTGCGGTGGGGCGGGGCAGTGCGTCGACGAGCCGGTCCAGCTCCTCGTCGGTGTTGTAGTAGTGCACTGAGGCGCGGACCAGTTCGGACAGGCCACGGCGGGGCAGATCCAGGCGGGCGGAGCTGGCGAGGGAAACGCTGGTGTTCACGCTCGAGGTGGCGAGACGGCGCTGCACAGCCTGTGCGGGAACGCCGTCGACGGTAAAGGTGACGATCGCACAGCGGCGCTGGCCCTGATCGTGCATGTGCACTCCGTCGAGGGCTGCCAGCCGCTCCCGCAGACTCTCGGCCAGCGCGGTGACGCGTGTTTCGATGGCGTCGAGACCCCAGGACAGCGCATAGTCGATGGCGACCCCTAGACCGATCTTGGCGGCGTAATTGGTCTCCCAACTCTCGAAGCGCCGCGCGTCCGGACGGATCTGGTAGCTGTCCGGGGCGGTCCACGTCGCGGCGTGCAGGTCGAGAAACGGCGGCTCCAGCTGGTCGAGGATCGAACGTCGCACGTAGAGGAAGCCGGTGCCGCGTGGAGCGCGCAGGAACTTCCGCCCGGTCGCGGACAGCAGGTCCGCGCCGATGCGCTCGACGTCGATGGGTAGCTGGCCTACTGACTGGCAGGCGTCGAGCAGAAACGGCACTGCGGCCTCACGGGCGATCGCGCCGACCTCTTCAGCGGGGTTGACCAGCCCACCCTGGGTCGGTACGTGGGTCAGGGCGATGAGCTTGACCTCACCACGGCCGCCACCAAGACGACGGCGCAGGTCGGCGACACAGAGCTGGCCATGCTCGTCATCGTCGACGACTTCCACCACTGCGCCGGTCCGGCGCGCGACCTGCAGGAAGGCGATGACGTTGCTGGCGTACTCGGCATGGGCGGTGAGGATCCGGTCGCCCGGCTTGAACGACATACCGTAGAAGGCCATATCCCAGGCCCGGGTCGCGTTCTCCACCACCGCGACCTCGTCGGTCCGGCAGCCGATCAATCGGGCGATCGCCGTATACGTCGCCTGAATCTGCTCGGCGGCCGCGTCCGCGGCCTCGTATCCGCCGTACTGCGCCTCGCGGCGAAGATGGGCGATGACCGCTTCGGTGACCTGCGATGGCGGCAACGCCGCCCCAGCGTTGTTCAGGTGTGCTACCCGGCCTGCGCCGGGGGTGTCGCGCCGGGCGCGCTCAACGTCGAAGGACACGACACAACACTATGTGTCAGCCGACCGTGGCAGGGAGGGCGTCGTCTTTCCATGCACTGGCGCAGGTCACCCGCGCCGTTGCAGGATGAGGACCAACGACTTGGGGGTGGTAGCGGTGCGTTCAGCGCACGATGACCAGGACAGGGTGAGCAACCGGCCATCGGGTGCGTTGCTGTTCGTACGCTATGCCTTCGCACCCAACGAGCTGGGTTACTGCGGTCCATCAGATAGCCAGGAGCTGCTGGGATACGGTGCCAATGGCGTCGTAGACCGTGGGTTGACCGCGATGGCACGGCAGTTCGATGGGGCCTGGCCCTACCTGGAACTCATCGCCGGCGCTGTCGGAATCTCCGACCCTCTCGATCACCGAGTCGTAGAGGCCTACTGGGTGGGAAACTCGCTGCTCGACCAGGTCGGGATCACTGCGCTGGGAAATTCGATGGAACACCGGCTCCGCTACCGTACCGGTCGTCAATTCAGTCTGATTGCCGATAGTGTCCTGGCCGGCGGGGTACCGCACCACAGCTTCCACGTATTCAGCGTCTATCCATGGGTTGGCCTGCTGAGCAACGACCGCATCGCCCACCAGGCGCTGGAGGTGCTCGATCGATGTCGTATCCGGTGGGGCAAGGTGGATAGCGTGACCGGCGACCAGGTGCTGGTGCGAAGTCAACCGCTCACGTGGGACGGGCGGAATCTCGCGTTGGGCGAACCTGTCGTGGAAACCGCGAGACGGGCGGTTAACGGAAGTGGGTTCGTGGATCGGATTGATCCCGGCGACTGGGTCTCGCTGCACTGGGACTGGGTTTGTGACCGTCTCGGTCCGCGCCAACTTGCGGATCTGCGGCACTACTCGCGGCGCCAAATCAAGATCATCAACGATGAGCTGATGCACGCCGGCCCGGCGACGGTGTTGGGGCGGTAGCCGCCCTATGACCGTGGTCTCAGCCGGGACTGTTGTGTTCCACCTGGGAACCTTGCCGCGACGAGTTGTCGATGTCGACGGTCGGCTTGCCGTCGGCGGTGGTGTTGCCGACCACAACGCAGCCGTTCGAGCCGTCGATGATGATGATTCCGCGGGTGATGTTGGGGCCGGAGATCTTGTTGTCGCGCAGCTCGACGTTGGGCCAGCGGCGTATGTTGACGGCCTGGGCACCGTTGGAGGCGCAGGTGTTGCCGATGAAGCTGATCGACGGGCCGCTGGTCGGGGCAGCGCTGTTTCCACTCTGGTCGCCGGTGGCGATCAGACATTGCGCATCGACATTGCGGCAGGTGTTACCCACTATCGCGACGTCGTAGGTGGGTGGACCGTTGCTGTCGTAGGTCTGGAAACAGTCGGGGTGTGGTGGGTTGGCGTAGCCGGTAGCGGAGATGTCTGTGATGGTGTTGCCAGTAATTCGGTGACCGTTACCGAAAAATCGCATACCGTCGGCGTCTCCATTGTCGCGGGCCACCGTGTCGCTCACGGCATTGTGGGTCACCGCGATCTGGCGCCCGCTGATCCAGATTCCGGCGGTGGCGACATGGTGCACCGTGTTGTCCTCGATGATCGAGTTCTCGCAGGGATCGCAGGTGATCCCGCCTCGCTGGGTGTCCTGGACGGTGTTGTGGCGGATGGTCAGATCGGTGCCCTTGGCGAAGAGCCCGTCGCCGCCGGCGACCGTGAAACCTTCGACGATGACGTGGTCGGCCGAGACGTGGATGCTCCCCACGGTCGCCCCGTCGGCGAAGAGCCTCACCGGCGCGTTCGCCGAGCCCGGGCGGTTCATCGCCACGTCGGTGCCGGCTAGGTCGTGGCCGGTGAAGCACACCGTGCTCCCTGGCGAGGCGGCATTCAGAGCCGCCGGCACCTCGTCGGCTCGGCTGACCGTGTGGCGGCAATCCGGGGGGCCACTCTGGTTCGGGGCTGCTGTGGAACTCGGGCTTGACGGGCTCGGGCTGGAACCAGGATTCTGACCAGTCAGGGGGTTCTGGCCAGCCGGAGTGCTCTGGCCCGTGCAACCGCCGACGAGCAGCAGGCCCAGCGCAGTGATCCAGACCCGCATCATTCGGTGCCGTCGCGTCACCGGTGCCGCCACCCAGGGTCCCGGGAAGGAATGTTCACCGGAGCAGGGTATGGCCCCGTGGTCGATGTCGGCGTAAGCGGCCGTCGGCATGTCGGGTTCCTGCGGCGCGCCAAGGGGAGGAAGTGGCCATGACCACCCAGCGATATGGGATGGACACGGGCAGGCGGACTCGTGCGACTCCGCCGCGGCGCTGGGCCTGGCTGCCAGTGCTGTTGGTGGGCATCGGGCTGTTCATTGCCGTCCAGCAGGCTTTGGTGACCACTGGGAATCCGACCCTGGTGCCCTCGTTGCTGGTGCTCGGGGCACTGCTGGTGCCGGTGACCTTCGTGGTCTACATCGACGGTCGAAACCCGGCATACGACCTGCCGCTGAGTGTTCTGTTGAGCTGCGCACTGCTGGGTGGGGTGCTGGGTGCCGCGGTCTCCAGCGTGCTGGAGTTCGACACCATGCGACGGCTGGGCGGCCTGCCGACGGTGTACATCGGGTTGATCGAAGAGGCCGCCAAGCTCCTGGTACCCATCGTGATGCTGATCTTCACCCGGTACCGGCGCAATCCGGCCGACGGGCTGCTGGTCGGAGTCGCGGTGGGGATGGGCTTTGCCGTGCTGGAGACTCTGGGCTACGGGTTTGTGACGCTGCTGGCCAGTGGGGGGGACCTGACCGCCGCCGAGGGACTCCTGCTGCTGCGAGGCGTACTCAGCCCGGCCGGGCATGCCGCCTGGACCGGTCTAGCCGCCGCGGCGCTGTGGTGGGCTCACGCCCAACGGTGGAGACCACGTGCGCTGGCCGCCGTGATCGGAACCTTCGTTCTCGTGGTGGTCCTCCATACCCTCTGGGACGCGACCGCCGCCTGGTACGGCTACCTCATCATCGGGTTCGTCAGTCTCGCCCTGCTGCTACGCCAAACCCACCGCAACGTTTTGATCACTACCGCGCCGGCTGGTGCGTCATGAAGGCATACCTCGCCGCCCCGTTGTTCTGCCAGGGGGAGAAGGAGTTCAACCTGCGGGTCGACGCCGTCGTACGGTCAGTAGGTCTGGACACGTTCTTGCCGCAACGTGACGGCGGCGAGGCCGCCCGCCTGATAAGCGAGGGTATGGATGAGCACGCGGTGCGTCAGCGGCTATTCGATCTGGACTGCGCCGCGATCGCCGACTGCGCACTGCTCGTGTTCGTCCTTGATGGCCGGGTACCCGACGAGGGGGCGTGCGTCGAGCTTGGAATGGCCTTTGCCAGCGGTAAGCCGTGCTTCGGTCTGCAGACCGACAGCCGCCGTTTCGACGGCACGAACTCGAATAACCTGATGATCGACTATGCCCTCACCGGCGGCATCGCCGACTCACTCGATGAACTGGCCGACAACCTGCGCGCCTATCTCGGCGAACTCGCCGTGGGCTGACGCGGGTGCGAGAATCGGTATACCCGATCGGTAGCTGAGGGAGCGTGAACACCATGACTTCACAGGACAAGGTCAACGGTCTGGTGGGTCAGGCCGTCGAGAAGGGCGAGCCACTCGTCGATCAGGTCATCGAGAAGGCCGAGTCGTTCGTCGACAAGGCCGCGGAGAAGGCGGAGTCGCTGGTCGAGAAGGTCCAGGAGGCTGCCGAGCCGCTCGTGGAGAAGGCCAAAGAGAAGGCTGAGCCACTCCTGGAGAGGGCGAACGGCAGCTCTGGCAAGGACGCCTGAATTTGCCGTCAGGAATTGGGACCTCTGACCCGTTTACACCAAATCGGTCGCCAGTTGACCCCCATTGTGTCAGTGCTGGGCGGTCTTCACCGCCTCCGCGATCGGTGTGTCGCCAGCGATTAGCTCCACAGTGGACCCCGCCGTGCCCGGTTCGGTCAGGAGCGCCGCAAGCACCGCTGCGACATCGTCGCGGGGCACGTCGCCGCGGCCGGTGGACTCGCCCAGGGTCACCCGGCCGGTGCCGGGCGTGTTGGTGAGGCGGCCCGGCCGCAGGATGGTCCACCCGAGTCCGGGCCGAGACCGGATGTCCGCGTCTGCCGCGCCCTTGGCGCGCAGATAGGCGGCGAAGACCGGGTCGGTGCCCTCCGGGGGCTCACGGTCGGCCCCCATGGCGGAGACGATGAGGAAGCGCCGGACCCCGGCTTGCTCCGCCGCGTCGGCGAAGAGTGCGGCCGCGGCGCGGTCCACGCTGTCCTTGCGGCCGATGCCGCTGCCCGGGCCTGCACCGGCAGCGAAGACGGCGGCGTCGGCTGTCTCCAGATGCTGGGCGATGTCCGTGACGGACGCTGACTCCAGGTCACAGACGATCGGTTCGGCGCCAGCGGCGAGGAGATCCCCGACTTGTTTCGACGTGCGGATGATGCCCGCCACCTCGTCGCCGCGGGCGGCGACCAACTGCTCCAGGCGCAGCGCGATCTGACCATGTCCCCCAGCGATGATAATGCGCATGGCTCCGACCATACGTCGTGCGTCTTACCCGAGTACTGTCGGTATGCTGACAGTCATCAACATCGCCTGGTACGGATTCGCAGTGGACATCGTGAAGTAGATCTGCACTCCGTTGGCCGACCAATGAGCATATTGCGGAATCTGATATGGGCCGTACATCCCCGCCGGGTCGGCGCTGCGATTAGAACCGAAACCTTCCTGCGTATGATCAGCGCCCGGCAGATGCATGAATTTCCCGAGCCCGTCATTCACCGAGAAAACGAGGTCGCCCTCGGACCAGGGTCCGTAAGGACGCTCCGCCCCGCGCATAACGATCCCGCCTACGGACGATCTATCCGCTGGCCAGTCTGCGTTATAAAGACACACCCAAGCCCCCAGTAGCGGATTCCAGCGGACCGACAGTTCGCCGACACAGCCCTCGCCGAAGAGTGGGACGGCATCCTCTTCGACACGGGTCCATCGCGGTTCGCCGCGTCCGCCGGCATAAAACAGGAAACCGCCCGACTCTTCGATCTTCGCCGCCGGCTTAACCGCGAGGTATACATCGCTGGAACGGTAGCGACCGCTGCCGAAGACGACCAGTTGTGGACCCTCTCCCGGGAGTCCATGATCGTGCGCGTCAACGATCATAGCGGACACGTTGATAAACTTGTAGCGGGACACTTCGTAAAGGAGCGTGAAGTCGAGGCCATGGTTGTCTGATCGAGCCAGGATCGATCTGCCCATCATGGTGTATATTCCCACTGGACGATGATCGGTGCTGAAGAAAACGTACATGCTACCGTCCCAGCTGACCCCGTCGAGCGGCACCTCGAAGGCGCCCTGGGCAATTCCGGGGACTAACGGTGGCTGGGGCAGGAACGTCAGGGCAAGGCCATCGTCGGCATTCGTGTCGGTAGTGAAAGCGATGGAGTCGAGATCGTCATTCGGAGTGCCGTGGCCCACCCGCCAGGTGTCACCGAACAGGAAGTAGAGACGGTCCCGGTGAGCAAAGGAGACACCGAGGTCCGTGCCTATAATGGCGAACCTGCTCTGGGTCCGGTTGAACGCGAATTTCGGTGTTCCCGTCCCATTCCAGCCTTCGCGATCGAACTCACCGGTTAGCTGCACAATCTTCTTGGCGCGGCGGGCAAGTCGAGGATGCGGCTCAAGCATGGTGAAGCGATCAGTCCGGATCCACACTTCCTCGGCGTGGGCGTTCAGATGCCAGTAATGAACGACCGCGCCGCGACACTCGTCGACGAGGACCTCGAAGTTGCCGAGGCCTGGTGAGCCGAAACTGGACTGAATGATGCCACCGAATCCGGCGCAGGATTGGGTGATGAACTGTGCCCTGGTCCACCGCCCGGGGATATCACTCTGATCTTGGAAGAAATGGCGAAGCTCTATAGAACCGTCGTTGAGATGCAGGGGCACGACGACCTCGAGCCTGCCGTGCTGGCCTGTACTGACGGCGGATTGGATGATGCAGCCGGGTCCGGCCACAGTGTCCTGGTCGCCGGTGACTCGTTGCCCGCGCATCCAGGGTATGTGCACGGTCATCGTCAACCTTTGACGCAGCGGTGACGGTAGGTGGGCGTCGCGGTTGTCGCGGTAGAAGTGACACAGTTCGACAGCGCCGTCTTGCCATAGGGGTACGACGACTTCGAAGTTGCCGTGCTGTCCGGTGCTGGCCGTGGATTGGATGATGCAGCCGGGTCCGGCCACGTTGTCCTGGTCACCGGTGACTCGTTGCCCGCGGATCCGCGGTATCTTGGCGTCGTTGTTGTCGCGGGACCAATACCACAGTTGTTGGCCTTCTACGATGACTGCCTCAAAATTACCGTGGCCGCGGCTCCGACCGAAGTCGGATTGGATGAGACTGACATACACTCTGGGCATCAACAGCCTTTCCAGTAGCGCTCAACACCAGCGGCCACGTCTATCGAACTTGAAACGACCCTGAGCGCGAGGGTGTGCTGCGGGCGAGTCGATCCGCATGATCCGCGCGACTGAGGGGACCCCGGCCTTGCTCAGGACGAAGAGCATGTAGTGCCCCGGGGGACAGATCTCCGGCCGTTGGGGCGCAGCGATGGTGACACCACCGTCGCCGCGACGGAACTCGAGAACGTTGATGCGCTGGCTCTGGTCTAAGGCGTGAGTTACCGAGGGGAGCCGTATCCAGATGACCTTTCCGACGTCCGGTCCCGAGATCTGAAGCGAGAATGTCTCGCCATAGGCGACTTCCGCTGGCGCGGAGACGATCTCCGGGCGCGGGCCGTGGAACAGATAGGGTGGACGGAAGATCTGTCCGTTGCGATGGCTGTCCCGAGCATCGTTCGGCCTGCCGCCGACGACGAACTCGCCGCTACCCGCGCTGAGCACCGTCGCGTCTGGCAGCAGCACGGCCGTCGCCTGGTAACAGCGATCGACGTCTTCGTCGGCGAGCTCCTTCCATTCTTTCGTCACCGGATCCCACAGTTCGGCGACGTGGACCGGTTTGCCCGGCGACAGATCGTTGAAGCCGGATCCCCTGGTCCCCCCGGTCACCAGGACGCTCCCGTCCGCGAGAACCGTCGCGTTATGGTGGCGCCGCGGGAAGTGCATACTTGCGATCTCACGCCGTGCTTGGGGATTGGCGCGCAGATCGATGACCTCTGCCGCGTTGCTGCCGCCGATGTAGATGACTTTCCAGGCGTCGTACATCACCGAAGGCCCGGCATCTGGCCCGGATATGAATACCTGCCCGCTCGGAGCGATGTGCATGCGCGAATACAGCGGGACGCCGGTGACGCGGGTGGTCGCCGTCCACCGGTGCCCATCCCAGATTTGCGGGACATCGTTGATGACGACCCTACCGTTGTCTTTGTAGCTGCCCGCCGACACCAATACGGTCCCGTCCGGGAGCGCTGTGGCGGTCGGATACCAACGGCGTTCGTTCATCACGGGAAGGGCTGTCCAGGTGTTGATGCGGCAGTCATAGACGCACGCCTGGTCGAGCCCGTCGCCGTCGGTGACGTGGCCGCCCGCGACCAGCAGTCGACCGTCGGGGAGAAAAGCGTGCCCAGAGCAGAACAGGTTGACCGTCGTGCCGTCGGCACGTTTGGGCTGGGGTGTCGCGGTCAGTTCCCCGGTGTTGGGATTCCAGATGTATGGAGTGCACTCGGGCTCATGCATCGAGCCGGTAGGCTGGTCCCGCCGTCCCCAGAACAGCACCTTTCCGTTCGGCAGCACGCTCGTGTGAATCGCTACGTTCGGCAACTCGAAGACCGGATCCCACCGGCCCCGATGCGCCCATACGGAATCCTCCGCAAGGTCTCCGCTCGACGGGGACACGATGGCGTTTCTTGCAGAAGCGCCGACCGGACCGCCGTAGCGAAACGCCAGGCCAGGACTCATCAGCAGCATCAGGGCGGAGCGTCGAGTTGTTGTGAATGCCATGTCCTGCTTTCCACTGAACCAGTCCGATGCGGAGCATGCTGCCCGCACCGCTACAACGCCGCCCCGCCTCTCCTGGTTACGCCCAACGGCGGGTTTCCGGTGTGTCGGCGCGGGCGCCGGCTCGATCTCGCAAGCGGTATGAGAGCTCTCGTCGGCCGAGTCGGCGCTAGGACGCGATTAATCGCCATCTGGCCGTTGTCGCGAGGAGGGTCAAATGTCAGCTCAATGAGTCCAGCCGTGTCGCATCTTCTCCTGCGCAGCCGCCAGTGTCATTTGACCCGAGCACACCCGCTTGTGTAACTGGTCTTCGAGGTCTTCCTTCTCGGTGGTCTTCGCTGTGGGTTGGGGGAACAGGTTGTGCGGGTCTCTGGGCGCGCCGCCGATGGACAGCGGAACCAAGTGATCTTCTTTATAGTTCAGCGGTGAGCCTGTCTCGCCGAAGTCACGCATCTGTTGGAGCTTCAGCGCGGTGCCGTAGCTGGCCGGTGGCTGCGCCGTCTCGGTCCACCCGGGCGCACAGATCGTGCTGTGGATGGTGTCCTGGGTGACGTCCGGATTGAGCGCTCCCGGGGTGCAACGCGCATCAGCGCGCCCGTCGAGCACCCGACACGACTCGGCGGCCAGCACGGTGGGTGCCGCCGTGGCGGGGACCTCGGCGGCCGGGGGAGCGCCACAGCTGGCCAGGCCCAGCAGCGCCGCCAGGCATACGATTCGTGGGCTCAAGGTTCTCTCCTCCCTTGTGGCAGAACGACTGCACACAGTTACCCCATCTCACCGTCAGTAAAACCAAACCAGCAGATCGGCAGCTGCAGTTCGTCGGTGGAGCGAGGATCAGCGGTTGGTCAAGATGCGTGCCAGTGTCACGGTCGACCCGGCGAAGCTGTTTCTCAAGATCGCCAAAAGTGAGCGGTAACCGTGCAAAATTGCACTGCCATCACTCAGTTTCGCCGATCGTGGCAGGTCGTTGGGCGCCATCCGAGGCTCGCACACCGGCATGGTCGGGTGTCGACCCGCCGCCGATCGGGTGATGGTAGGGCGGCGCGCTCACTTCGCCGAGCCGATAGTTGATCCCGGGCGCCCGCTGG
The DNA here is from genome assembly GCA_036266995.1 of Pseudonocardiaceae bacterium. Lineage (GTDB taxonomy): Bacteria > Actinomycetota > Actinomycetes > Mycobacteriales > Pseudonocardiaceae. Next base: position 44,918 of record DATAWX010000104.1, read on the forward strand.
TCCGTAATGAAAGGCGTGTTTATCCGCCGCCCGTCGCCGCAGAGCCTGCCCGACGACATGCTGCTGGCCGGTCTCGGCGCGGGAGATCCGCAGATGGCGCTGGCGTTCGTGCGACGGTTCCAACGGACGGCGTTCGGTGTGGCACTGGCCATCGTCGGCGACAGCGTTCTGGCCGAAGACATCACCCAACAGGCCTTTGAGCGGGCCTGGCGCCATGCCGGGCTTTATGACTCCCGGCGCGGATCGGTACGAACCTGGTTGACCAGGATCGTGCATAACCTCGCAGTCGACGCCGTGCGGGTCCGGCGTCCGGCGCCGGTCGACCCCCAGGACCTGATCGGGCTCATCGCGGCCATCACCGACACCCCTGAACAGCTGCTGCTGGCCGGGGAGACCTCAGCCGAGCTGCGGACCGCGCTCGCTGTCCTGCCCCCGGAACAGGCCCGGGCCGTGGTGATGGCCGCTGTGCACGGCATGACCGCGCGCGAGATCGCCGACGTCGAGCACATCCCGGTCGGCACCGCGAAATCCCGTATCCGCGCCGCCATGGCCAAGCTGCACGATGCCCTGCACGCCCCGCGAGCCGACCATGAGTGAGCTGACCTGCCGGCAGTGCCGCGAACTCGCCACGGAACTGGCCCTGGAGGTGCTTCCGGGCCGCGAGCGCGCTGGGGCGCTGGCGCATCTGGACGGCTGCACCGGCTGCCGGGACACGGTGTCAGCGCTGACCCGCACCGCCGACCGGCTGGTGGAGCTGCTGCCCGACGCAGAACCCCCTGCCGGGTTCGAACAGCGGGTGATGACCGCACTGAAACCACCATCGCCCCGCACGCGACGGTGGTGGGTGCCCGCGGCCGCGCTCCTGCTCGCCCTCGCGCTGGGCGCCGGAGGGTGGATCATGGGCCGCTCGAACGCCGATGTGCCGCCACCGCAGACCAACGCGCAGACCGACGCGCAGGCCGGTGTGCGGACCGTCATGTTCGCACCGCTGATCACCGGGGACCGCCAGATCGGGCAGGCCTACGTCTACCCCGGACAACCATCCTGGATCTACGTGTCACTGGACACCGACAACGACAGCACCAACGGCACCGTCCGATGCGAGTTGGTCCGCCGAGACGGCTCGACCGCGCCAGTCGGCACGTTCCCGATCGCCAAGGGCTACGCGGCGTGGGGAGCGCCCGCCGCTATCAACCGCAACACCCTCGCCGCGGCCAGACTGATCACCAGCAACGGACGCACCCTCGCCACCGCTCACTTCGGGTGAGAACCGGCGAAGTCGGGTTGAGCTGCTCACCCAGCTCGGCGACGGGATGTGAGCAGGGACGTTGCCGCGAGGATCAGCAGAATGCCCTCGACGACGAGGCTGATAACCCCGAGTGGTTCGGCCCAGTTGCCGATGTCATCGGTGTAGTCGGGTAACCCGGGTCCGCGGGAGAGCACATAGCCCAGGATGGGGCCGGCCGCGACCCCCAGTGAGAGGAACCACCCCAATCTCGCGAAGCGGTCCAGCAGCAGTGCTGCGGCCACGAGACAAGCAATTTCAAGGAGGTAGTACAAGATCTGGACGTAGCCCGGGCCCTTCGAGCCGGGCAGGCCGCCTTGGTCGATGACGTGGATCGCGGCGACCGCAAGACATCCCACGAGGCCGACCACTCGTACGACCAGGCTGCTGCTTGCCGCACGGGCAGACGCGGCGGTTGGCTGACGCATCTTCATAACGTCCCCTATCTCGCGATGGTGGCAGTCCCGTCGTGGATTGGCGTGGCTGGCGCTGGAAAGACCCTGGATACGTCCCTCCCCTGGCGGGAGATCAGACCGACGATGACGTTCACCGATTTGGCCGACGAGCTGGCCACTGAGATGCCGCTGCCGCGCGCCGTGACGGCGAACCGATACCGGACCGACGACCGCCCTACAGGGTGACGAACCGCAGGCCGCGTGCTTTGAGGGTGGGCAGCACGGTGCGCAACGAGTCGATGGTCTCCGCACGGTCGCCACCACCGTCGTGGCACAGCAGGATGTCGCCCGGTCGCGCGGCGAGCAGCCGGCTGGTGACCGACCCGGTACCCGGCCGCGACCAGTCCCGCGGGTCGACGTCCCAGCCCAGGGCCACCATCTTCAGGTCCGCCACGGCGGAGAGCAGTACCGCCGACCAGTCCCCGCCGGGTGCCCGGAACAGCGTCGGTGTCACCCCGCAGGCGTCGGTGATGGCCGACTGGGCGTCGGTGATCTGCTGGCGGATCGACGCGAGGGTCCCTCGGCTGAAGGGCAGCGGATGGGTCATGCTGTGGTTGGTCACGCTGTGGCCCTCGGCGACGATGCTCTTCACCAGGCCGGGGTGGGCACGTGCCTGGGCACCGATCAAGGAGAAGGTCGCCCGGACCCCGTTGCGGTGCAGCAGGTCGAGCATCTGCGGTGTCCACAGCAGGTCCGGTCCATCGTCGACAGTTAACGCGACAGCGTCGGGCGGTGCTGCGGGCAGCACGTCGTGGACCTTGCTGGCCGGCGTGACCGCCGGACCACCGGTGGGTGCCGCTGCGGTGGCGACATGCCCCGGTTGCACCAGGGACAGCCCCCCGACCAACGCCGCAGTCTGGGTGGTCCACCGAAGTACCTGGCGTCGAGATATCTTCCGCGCGTCCCCGTTCACACCAGGTCTCCCGCCTCGGATCCATCACGCTTATCGGCGCCTGCCGGTCGGCCGCCGCGCCGAGCCGCGATTATTCACCCGCAGTCAACCCTGCCTACCGGGCTGGTCGGGGGCGCGGTGGCTAGGTGCGCGGGCGGGTGACGAGTTCGGTGGAGGCGGAGGCGAGAGGGACCGGGTGCGGGCGCGGCGGTGCGCTGGGTAAAGGTTGTCTGGCGGCGTGCGAGATGCGGATGAGCAGGGCGATGAGCATGTAGTTGGCCAGCAGTGAGGAGCCACCGTAGGACAGGAAGGGGGTGGTGAGTCCGGTTTCGGGGATGAGATTGGTGACGCCGCCGGTGACGATGAATACCTGCAGGGCGATGGTGATCGACAAGCCGGCGGCGAGGAGTTTGCCGAAGGTGTCGCGGACGGACAGGGCGGCCCGCAAGCCGCGAGTGGCCAGGAGCAGGTAGGTCACCAGGACTGCGGTGAGCCCGATCAGGCCGAGTTCCTCTCCGATGCCGGCCATGATGAAGTCGGCGTTGGCCACTGGGACGAGTTCGGGTCGGCCCCCGCCTAGGCCGGTGCCGGCCAGGCCGCCGGTGCCCAGCCCGAACAGTGACTGGGCGACCTGGTATCCCGACCCGTAGTAGCTGGCGAAGGGGTCTGACCACACGTGTACGCGGACCCGGACGTGGGCGAACAGGTGGTAGGCGAGCACGCTTCCGGCCGCGAAGAACACCAGCCCGATCAGCACCCAGGACAGGCGTTCGGTGGCCGTGTAAAGCATTGCCAGGACCACTCCGAAGATCAGTAGTGAGGCACCGAGTTCCTTCTCCAGCGCCAACACGCCGATCGACAGGCCCCAGGCCGCCAGCAGCGGCGCCAGATCCCGTGGCCGGGGAAAGGTCATCCCGAGCAGTTGGCGGCCCGCGGTGGTGAACAGTTCCCGGTTGGTGACCAGGAACACCGCGACGAACACGATGATCCCGATCTTGGCGAACTCGCCGGGCTGGATCGACAGCGGACCCAGCCGCAGCCACAGCTTGGCCCCGTTGATCTGAGAGATGCTCGCTGGCAACACCCCGGGCAACACCAGCAACCCCAGACCCACCAGGCCGAGGGTGTAGCCGTAGGACGCCAGACTCCGGTGGTCGCGCACCCGCCACAGCACCGCGACGAACAACACCAGGGCCACCGCGGTCCAGGCCACCTGGCGGGAGGCGTCGGCGGCCGGGACGGGCTCGCCCGCGTCGATGGCTGCCGCCGCGTTGGCCAGGTCCAGCCGGTGGATCATCACCAGACCCAGACCGTTGAGCAGTGCCACACACGGCAGGATCAACGGGTCGGCGTGGGGAGCCAACCAGCGCACCGCCGCGTGCGCTACCGCGAAGAGCCCTAGATAGGCCAAGCCCAGGTACAGCAGCGACCGTGACAGTTGCTGTTTCTGCTCGGCTTCCACCAGCACCAACGCCAACGTGACCAGGCCGGCCGCGAATACCAGCAAGCCCAGCTCAACACCCCGACCGGTGGCCGCTGGCCGCTCACTCATCCGGGGTCGTTGACCAAGTCGTCCCACACTGCGGCGGTCCTCCCGCTCACCACACTGCGCCGCGCGACCCAGTCCCGGGCACACACCGCATTGCCCACCATGACCATGACCAGGACCATACGCCGCCGGAAACAGCCGCTCTATCAGTCATCGTGGGGATCGTCCCCTCGCGCCGAGTCGGGCCCCGCATTGAGCGGGCTCAGCGGGGTAAATGAGGTGCCAATATCCCCGCTGAGCCTGCTGAATGCGTCATCCTGGGATGGTGCGCGAGCAGGATTTGATGCGGCATTTGGATGATCTCGTGGCGCGTCGTTATGAGGGGGCGGTGTCATGGGTGGATCGGGTGGCGGTGTTCCGCCGGGCGGTGGAGTTGCTCGATCCGGTGGTCCGGAGCGTCTTCGCGGAGGCCGACGCGACCTTCTTGGAGAACACGGGTGAGATCACCCGCGACAGCGTCGAGGACAACGACGGCAGCGTGGGTGAGCGCTGGGAGCTGTCCTGGCCCCGGCAACGGGAGGCCGTCTCCCGACACGGTGGTCCGGTGGGGCCCGTGCAGGTGCTCGCCTGGTTCCGGCGCAGTTTCAATCACGCCCACCTGCGCGGCTCCACCGTCGGGGACTGGCCGTTGCAGGTGATCAGCACCGACGACGCCACGAGACAGCTACCGATCCTGCGCGCCATCGTCGAAGCGGAGCTGCACCAGAAGATCTACGAAGGACGATATCCGGTGATGCCTGTCGCGGTGCGCCTGTACGGCCTGCCACCCGCCTGAACTCTGTAGTGGCTGCCGTTCAGGCCCTCGCGTCGACCTTGACAGGCAACCAAACGGATGCCTAACCTTATTAGGCAACCTGGAGGTTGCACGATCGGATGAGGGAAATGGACGCGGTATTCAAGGCCCTGGCCGACCCGAGCCGGCGGCGCCTGCTCGATGGCTTGAACTCGCGAGACGGGCAGACGTTGCGCGAGCTGTGCGCCGGTCTGGACATGACCCGGCAGGCCGTGACCAAACACCTGGCTGTGCTGGAGGCGTCCGGGCTGGTTACCGCGGTTCGGCGGGGTCGGGACAAGCTGCACTACCTCAATGCCGCGCCCATCAATGACATCGCCGATCGATGGATCAACCAGTACGACCGCGGGCGAGTCCACGCGCTCGCGGACCTCAAGCGAGCCCTGGAGGACCCTGCCATGAGCCGGACCGAGTTCGTCTACGTAACCTATATCCGCACCACGCCAGAGAAATTGTGGCGGGCCCTGACCGAACCGGTGTTCATCCGTCGATACTTCGAAGGCGGCGGTCCCGACTCCGATTGGGCCGTCGGATCGCCCATCCGGTGGAAGATGAGCGCCGATGACGAGTCTCACGACTGGGACCAGCACGTATTGGTAGCCGAGCCCCCTCGACGACTGTCCTACAACTGGCACAACTACCAGCCCGAGATGGCCGAGATGTTCGGGTGGAACGACCAACGGCTCACCGAGCTGCGTCAGGAGAAGCGCTCAAAGGTGACCTTCGAGATCGAACCCGTCGGGTCGGCGGTCAAGCTGACTGTGACCCATGACGACTTCGAGCCCGACAGCGAGATGCTCAAGGGCATCAGCGGTGGGTGGCCCGGCATCCTGTCCAACCTCAAGTCCCTGTTGGAGACCGATCAGATCGTGAAGGTCCTCACCCTGGGAAGTTGATGATCGCCCACGCCATGGGCAGCTGGTTCGTGCGGGTCTCGGGTGTTGGGCGATGGTCTGGACTGAAGAAATTTCCGGTGAGGTAGTCGTCGGCGTCGTACATACTCTGGGGGGAGATCTGGCCCTGGTAGTCAAACGAGTCGATCACATACGGGATGCCAGGGCTGGCGATAGCCGATGGACCGGTCATGACCTGAAAATGCAGGTGTGACGCGTTCGCATTGCCGGTATTGCCCAACTTGGCGATCATCTGGCCCTTGGTGACTTTGTCACCTACTTTGACCAGTAGGCTGCCCTTGATCAGATGCGCGTAGAAGGCGTAAGCACCGTTGCCGATATCGAGCACGATATGGTTGCCATCCACGTTGTTCACGGTCAACTTCGGCCCGAGCACCGGATCCTCGGCCGGTAGCACCCCTGGGGCGTTTGCGTCCTGCCCATCCAAGATGCCGGTCACCTTGCCGTCGGCGACGGCAAGGATCTCCGATCCGTAGTCCGCATAGTTCTCGTTCTTGGTCTTGTCTCCCGTGTAGAAGGCACCATGGTCGTTGGTCTGCTTCCAGTCGATGGCGAACAGCTGGCCGCCGACAAGGTTGCCGTTAAGAGGCAGTGGCGAGCTGCGATGGGGCCAGCCCGGTTCACAGCACCCGTTGAGCGCGATCCAGTTCTTGCCCTTCAGGGGTGGACCGATGGTGATCGGGCCGCTCGTCGAGATGTTGTAGGGCGTCACGGTGTAGTCCACCGGAACCGGGGTCGTCGTCACCGGGCTGACTGCCCCGTCGAAGTACAGGTGGTGCATCACGTACTTCGGCGCGTCCCTAGGAGAATCGAAGGAGTAGTCGACGAACAGGACCCGGGCTTGTTGGGGCGGGATCACCATGTCCTTTACCGGAATCGCGGGAAGGGCGCGGAGACGGTTGCAGTCACCGAAGTTGCACGCAGGGTCCACCAGTTGCTTGCCGCTGAATGTGGTGAGAACCTTGCTGGTACTGGTCGCATCAACGACCTCGAGCTTGCGGATGGTCGCCGGGACCTGAGAAGCGTTCTGCAGTAGGAGGTTGTAAGCAATGTGGAACTTGCCATCGGTTCCAGCGACGGGGAACGTCGGCGGGTTGTTCACCTGCACTAACACTGGGGTGTATGCATCGTTGACGGTGATCCCAGACGGCAGCGGATCGAAGGGGGAGCCGCCACCGGCTGCAGCGGCTGTTGTAGGCGTGCTGGCAGGGGATGAACTACAGCCAACGAGCAGCACGGATACAACAATCAAGAACCCGAATCGCGGCATACTGACCCCTTTTGATGCCGTAAGAGTGGGTCGCTAGTCCACCAAGACTATTACCACCGCCTATGGGTGACCACCGCCAGGCGGGGTCATGACACCGGCCCCCGGACCAGGCTGGGCGGCGAATACGCCTTCTAGATGGCTGCGCGAACCTGCGCAGGTGAGGGGTGCCGCGCGGAAGCCGACATAGCCGTCAGGTCGCACGAGGTAGCCATTTCCCCCCAGTAGCACCGTTGGCGCCCTGGAACTCGGCCGCCTCATCAACGATCAACGGCAGCGAGTTACCGTCGCGTCGTGCTGACGTGGCCGCACCGATCAGATAGATCCTCACCCGGTCCCCGGCCAAGGTGTCGGCAAGCTACTTGGCTTTCGGTGAGCCTATATTCGGAGGCGGTGAGAATCAATCCGTACTGGCTGTTGAGACGTCGATGGTCCTGGCTGTGCAATCACAGCCAGGCGGGCACGGGTGCCTCACCTTCACGGCACGGCGGTTAGGGGCGGATGAGCACCTTCAGCGCCTGGCGGTTGGCCATGGCGCGGTAACCGTCGGGAACCTCCTCCAGGCCGATGGTGCGGTCGCACACCCGACCCGGCTCGATCTTGCCTTCGAGCACTTCGGGAAGCAGTTCGTCGATGTAGGCCCGGGCGGGGGCGACGCCGCCGGTGAGCGTGATGTTGCGCATGAAGACGCCGAAGTCGGCCGGCACGTCCGGGTACTGCGGGGCGTCGACGCGGCTGACCACGCCGCCGTCGCGGACCACGCCGAACGCGGTCTCAATGGCCGGCTTGAGACCGACGCACTCCAGCACGGTGTGGGTGCCGTCGTCGCCGGTCAGCTCCCGGACCTTCTCAATGCCTTCCTCTCCGCGCTCGGGCACCACATCAGTGGCGCCGAACTCGCGACCGAGGTCGGTGCGGTCCTTGTGCCGGCCCATGAGGATGATCCGCTCGGCGCCGAGCCGGTTAGCGGCCAGCACCGCCGACAGGCCGACCGCGCCGTCGCCGATGACCGTGACCATCGTGCGTGGGTTGACCCCAGCGGTCACGGCGCAGTGGTGGCCGGTGGGAAACACGTCGGACAGGGTGAGTAGCGACGGCAACAGTGCGGCGTCCTCGCCGACGGGCAGCTTGACCAGCGTGCCCTGGGCCTGCGGCACCCGCACGGCTTCGCCCTGGCCGCCGTCTATGCCGTTCGCCGCCCAGAAACCGCCGTGGCGGCACGAGGTGTGCAGGCCCTCGCGGCAGAACTCGCAGGTGCCATCGGAGAAGGTGAACGGTGCGACGACGACATCCCCCGGCTTGAGCCCGGACACCTCGGCACCGGCCTCCTCGACGACGCCGAGGAACTCGTGCCCGATCCGGTCGCCGTGCTCGGTGGCGGGCCGCGATCCGTAGGGCCACAGGTCGCTGCCGCAGATGCAGGCGCGCAGCACCCGCACCACGGCGTCGGTTGGTTCCCGCAGGACCGGGTCTGGCACGTTCTCCACCCGCACATCGCCGGCGCCGTAGATCAACGTTGCTCGCATGAGTGTTCCTTTCCATTACGGGTCTCGTCGGGGGACCGCCCGCGGATCGAGAATCCGTCATCGGCGGCTGCTAGCTGGTGCGGTACTCCTCGTCGGTGACGGGGTCGCCCCATTCGGTCTCGGGTCCCTGCTGGCCCTCGCCGAGGCCCTCCCACATGGCGACGTGGGACATGAAGTGCTCGGGGGAGGCGCCGTGCCAATGCCATTCCCGGGGTGGGGTGTAAATGGTGTCGCCGGGGCGTATCTCGATGACCTCGCCGCCGCGGGACTGGACCAGGCCGCGCCCCTCGGAGACGTGCAGTGTCTGCCCGTTGGCGTGGCAGTGCCACGCGGTACGTGCGGCGGGGGCGAAGCGGACGAGGTTGACGCGCAGCCGCGACGGCGCCTTGCCCTGGGCGATGACGTCGAACCACACGTCACCGCTGAACATCTCCGCCGGGCCCTTCGTGCTCGGCTGCTTGGGCTGAATTTCCACGTATCTCCTTGCTTGCTCGGTGCCGTCTGATGGCCGCGGCGCGACCTGGGAGCCGGTCAGGTCCCGTCGACGGTCTGCGAGCTCTGCGGCTGACCGGCGGTGGCTGTCCAACTGGCGAGCAGGTTGAGCGAGTCCTGCGATGGGGTGCCCGGTTCGGAGTGTAGGCGTTGAGTCGCAGCCCGGCGTCCGCCGTGAGTTCCATCGACTCGTAGGTCAGGGTCAGGTCGCCGACGACCGGGTGGTGCAGGTGCTTGATCCCGCAGCGTGCGGAACGTCTCGCTGCGAGTCGATAGCTCCCCGACGAGATCGGACAGGGTCCGTTCGTACCAGGATGTCCCGGCGACCGTTGCGCACGCACGCCGGCGCGGCGTTCATCGCGTCGAGGATGCGCTGGACTCCCGGGCGCACGTGCTGCCTGGGGGCCCGCCGACGCGTACGGACCGTAACCGTGTCAATCGCCGTACGAGCCAGATCGAACAGGTGTGCGCGTTCAGCCTCGGTCCGAGCCATCTACGAATACAGTCGCGGCGACCCTATGAGCTGCTCGCCCAGCATGTGAACGGTGGCGCGCTGACCACTGCGGAGCAATTATCGTCCGCTTGCGTCGATCACGCTGACGCGATTGCCCTGGGTGTCTTCAAGGACGATGAAGTCGGAATCGTCGCGATAGCAGTGCCAGCTGTCGAGCGCTTCGCCCCGAGCCTGATGAGCCGCTTGGTCTCAGCTTCTTGGTCGGGGCGTCAGCAGCGTTGGCGCGTCCTTGGCCGCTCGGAGGACCAGAAGGTTCCCGAGACCCCCGGCGTCCCCGAGCTCCATCAGCCGACCGAGCTGACCCTGGAGGACCGTCGCCTCCTGCACCAGTCCCTCCAACGCCGCCATGAACCCGGCCGTTTCGAGATCCTCCGCTACCCGGGCGATGTCGAGGGACAACAGCCAGCTGCCTTGGGTGATGACGGGCCCAGGACAGAAGCCGGCGCTTCGGGCGGCACGGGCAACCGCCGAGAAGTTCACGTCGGCGGTGATGTCCTTGCTACCGGGCTCGTTCAATGGCGACGGCGTCGCATCCTCGCGTCTGTACGTCGCAACCGTGCCATCGGGATGCTCAAGCCAGATGTCGGGCTCGAGGCCGCCGTAGTCGATGAGGAGCAGGTAGCCGCAGGTGAGCGCCCGGGAGGCGTCGCGGCACCAGGCCTCGACCCCGGAAGAGATCTCGAAGCAGGCTCCGGGGGCGAGGTGGGCCGCGGCTTCGCGGGCGGGTTCGGCGAGGGTCACGTCCGAGAGCGCACCCAGCCGTTCAACAAAGCCGTCACCGTCGACGTCGACGTAGATCTCTTGAACGCTTCCGGCCTCGGCCACTTCGAGGACGTGCACGGGAAAGTTGTCGAGTACCTCGTTGGCGAGCACGCAGCCGACCACCGGCGGCCCCGAGAGATCCGTCGACCACTCGGCCGATCCGGCTGCCGCCCCGAGGCGCCGTCGCTGCCAGTCCCGGACGCGGTCGAAGCGTTCGATGAACCGCCACCGCAACGGCACGCCCATCGAGTCGGCCGCCTCCATCGCATCGGCGGCCAGATCGCCCTGACCACCTCCGACCTCCACCACCCAGAAGGGCTCGGGCCTACCAATCGCCCGCCACATCCGTCGGAGCTCGCGGGCGACGAGACGGCCGAACCAGGGGGTGAGGGACGGAGACGTCCGGTAGTGGCTCCCGCGACCGGGGACGCGGGTCGCGTAGTAACCGTCGCTGGGGTGGTAGAGCGCGGCCTGCATGAAGTCGATGAAGGGCAGGGGTCCCGAAGACCCCATCCGTTCCCGCAGGTTCTGCCTCAGCGACCGTGCCACGGTGGGCGCTTTCTGCTGACTGTCTCGCCGACGGTCGGAGCCTACGCCGCGCGGGTGCGCGAGGCACGTTGGCTGGTGCCGGTGGACAACCCTGTCCGATCCCCAGGCGCGGATCGAGAGGTGACCAAGGGAGTACGACGGGCCATGATTGGAAGCAGCCGCAAGGAGGGTAAGTCGCTCGACGACCAACGCCGAAGCGCTCTCCGGGAACGGATCCGCTTGGCCCTTCAGGCCGCGACGACGGGACTATCGCCTGACGGCGCGGGCTGAGCGGGTGGGGAATGGCCCGGACTGATCAGTACGCGAAGTGCCTCATGAGGGCAACAGCATCATAGGAACGGCCGCGGGAGGCGGGAGAGTGGGGCGAGCATGCGCGCGGTGGTGATCGGATGCGGTATCGGCGGTGCGACTGCCGCGCTCGCGCTCGCTGAGATCGGCGTGTCGGTCGAGGTCTACGAAACCGCGGCACGGTCTGCGGACCGCGGCGGCTGGGTCACGCTGGGCCCCGCCGCGATGACCGGGCTCGATCGGGTCGGTGTCGCGGACGACGTCCGGGCGGTCGGCTTCCCCGTGGTGAGTGTCCGCACCGTCGACACCGCCACGGGCGACGTGACCGATTTTCCCCGTTACGAGGCGACGCATCGCTTCCCGAGCACTCATGCGTGGCGCCGAGATCTGCTGTGCACTCTGCGAGATCGGCTCGATTCGGCGGGTGTCACGTGTCACTACGGCAGCACCGCAATCGTCGGGGACATTGACGCCGACTTGATCGTGGGGGCTGACGGAGCCCGATCCGCGACCCGGCGATCGATCGGCAACCTCGCCGAACCAACCTGTACCGGGCAGATCATCTACTACGGGCACCACCCACGCCCTGCACCGCTTTTATCGACCGGCGTGCTGCACTTTTGGCGCCACTCCGGGGGTGTTGCCGGTTACGTCGGAGACCTGCGGGATGGCTCATTCTGGTTCAGTCGTCACAACACCGACACCCCGACCGACATGATCGACCTGGAGACCGCGATCGCGGCGTTACGGGACACGCCCGTCCAGGCCGTGCTCGACGCCTCCTGGGTGAGCCGCTCGATCGCGCTGTACGAGCTCGTGCCGAAAGGCAGGTGGCACCGCGGCCACACGGTCGTCATCGGGGATGCCGCCCACGCCCTTTCCCCAGCGGCCGGCCGGGGCGCAACCTCGGCGATCGAAGACGCGATTATCCTGGCCAAACATCTGCGCGAGCGCGCCTACTGCGTTCCTGAGGCCCTCAAATCCTTCACCGCCAGTCGGCGTCCGATTGCCAAAGCTGCGTATCGTCCCACTCCCGGCCAGCGACCTGTCTCCGTCACGGCCCACGAACTCGATCTGACCGGGGACAGCTTCTTCATCGGCCCCTGATCCTCACAGCGCACGACGAACCCATAGACTTGATCTCGGCATCCACCTCTGCCAGGCGTACCAAGCCACGCAGCGTCTCCCCTGTCCGGACGCCCAACTTGGCGGCTACGGCCTCGATCGCGGCCCACTCCGAGCGATAGCTCGCTCGTACCTCGGCGACCTTCCGAACCGCACGCTCCCGCGGCTCCGGGAAGCAGCAGCTACTGCGGGGTCTTCGTCTGACTACCTTTGCGTAATATGAGGCGGGTTTAATTGTGAACGCATCGGGTGATCACAGCGACGCTAAGTTTGGACCTGGGTGGACGGGATCGACCGGCTTCGTAGGCTGGCGCGTGAAGGCGATACGCCCGGTTATTCGAGTCCGCCTCTGTGAGGGGCATGTCGCGGCTCGGGCCTTGTGGGTATCAAGTGGTGGCGGCAACGTAGCGGATCAGTGCCAGGCTCAAACGACCTGAGGTCTTGTTGGGTCATGATGCGTGGTTGAGCCCGCTAGTAGACCCGCTGTGACCGTTGGCCAACAGTACTGGGCAGAGTCCGGACGCATGGCTGGTACTGGCTTCCGGCGATCACCGCGAGCGGAGGGCTCCGCCGGTACACCGGGGCCGGCTCAGTCGGGGTGCTCGTCGAGATCAAGCCACGTCACGAGGAGCACATCCACCCGATCCTGATCGGCGAGCAGCAAGTAGCAAGTAGGTGATCAGTCCGCATCCACTGCCGAAGGGCAACTGGTAGACCCCACCGTCCGGGTTGTCCGCGTTGAGCGGCTCACCGCGCTCGGGCACCAGTTCCAGTACCGCCAGGGCGTCGGCGAGCGGGATCGCTCCTGCCGGAGGAAGCTCCCGGATCTGGGCGCGCGCGACAGGGTCGATATCGAGCGTGTATGTCATGAGGTCGACGGTCAGAGACCGAGTTCGGCCTTAAGCTCGCTCCACGGCACGCTGCCGGGTCGTGAACGGGGCCGATCCGCAGCACGTGGCGCAACTGGTCTAGGCGCAGCGTCTGGCGGGGGATGGCGAGCGCGACGTGTCGTCGAACTCCGCCACCTGCTTGGGCAGCAGAGCTGCCCGAATCTCCTCCGGCGAGCCGAAGCGCTGCGCAGCGATCGTATCCCCGGCCCACATCGGTGCCGGCTCCAGTCCGTCGCGGTCCGGACCCGCCGCCGAGGGGCGACGGGGCTCGGGGTAGTGCTCAGCGGCGGTCACGAGGTGCACCTTAGTTCTTCGAGCGCTACGCGCCATGGCTAACCGGTGGTGCGCCGGTGGGATCGTGGCCTCGTACCAGCGCCCATCCAATCCCCGTGCTCGCCTCCCGCCGAAACTCCGGCGGGACAGCCGGCCAATTGCGTCTGACTCGCGGGAAGACGTACGGTCGAACGCCAGCCCTGTCGTAGATCCTCGCGACAGATCCCACGAGGCCACATTGGCGTTGTCTCGAAGGGACGTGTCCGCCATGGCGCAAGCAGTCTCGAACCACGACGCTGAGCGCGCGGCGCCGACGAAACAGCGCCTTGTCTATCCCAAGATGGGTTTGCTCTTCGTGGTCGTCATCGGCTGCTTCACGGCCTGGGGGATCGCGGCCGACCTGACCACGCCGATGGTGGCCGGCTTCAAGCACATCTTCGAAATGAGTACGTTCCAGGCCAGCCTGGTTCAGTTGGCCTACTTCGGCGCCTACTTCCTCCTCGCCCTGCCGGCGGCCTTAATCAACGAGCGGTTCGGCTACAAGGCCGGGTTGCTGACCGGCCTCGGCTTGGCCGCCGCTGGGGCGTTCTTGTTCTATCCCGCGAGCAAGATTCTGACCTACGAGGCATTCCTGGTGGCGCTGTTCGCTCTGGCCGCCGGGTGCTCCATCTTGGAAACCTCGGCCAACCCGTACGTGATCTCTTTGGGGCCGGAGGAGACGGCGACCCGGCGGCTGAACTTCGCGCAGGCGTTCAACCCGCTGGGCACCAACATCGGCGTGCTGATCGCCGCGACCCTGATCTTGCCGAAGCTGGATTCCCCGGTGGACCTGACCTCGGCCACGCCGGAGCAGGTCCAAGCCATCCGTGCGGGGCAGCTCGGCGCCGTGATGGGTCCCTACCTCGGGCTCGGCATGCTGCTCTTGGCCATCTGGGTCGTGATTGCCACCCAGAGAGCGCCCAAGATCATCGAGGAGTTCCCCGACGTCGGCGACACCAGCAAGGGCGCGCTAGCCCGGATGCTCTGGAACAACAAGCGGTACCGGTTCGGTGTGGTGGCCCAGTTCTTCAACGTCGCCGCGCAGGTCTGCACGTGGACCTTCATCCTGCAGTACGTCCAGCAGGCCATCAACGGCAGTCTGGAGCTCGGCGGCTACCTGTTGCAGGTCAGCCTGATCATTTTCCTGCTGTCCCGGTTCCTCATGACCTGGGTGATTGGAAAGATCCGCGCGACGAAGGTAATGGCCGCCCTCGCCGTCCTCGCGGTGCTGCTGTGTCTCTACGCCGTGGCCGCACCCAACATCACGGGGGTCGTGGCGCTGGTCTTGGTCTCGTTCTGCCTGTCGCTCATGTTCCCCACCATCTACGGGGTTGCTCTGCACGGCCTCGGCCCGGCCACCAAGTTCGGCGCTGCCGGATTGGTGATGGCCATCGTCGGCGGCGCGATCATGCCCCTCGTTCAGGGCGCAACGCTGGACGCCACGAGCCCGGCCGTCTCCTTCGCGGTTCCGGCTGTGTGCTTCGCGGTGGTCGCGGCGTTCGCGTTCTACGACCTTCGGGCCAGGGAGCAACCCGCGATCGCGACCAGCGAGGCGGGTGCGGCATGAGACTTCGAGGCATCCTCACCGTACTAGGGCTGGTTATCGCGTGCGTGTTGGTTGCCTGCGCGCCCGACCGGGGCGTGAGCCAGCGGTTCGCTACCGATCTCGAGGTGGTCTCCTGGTGGACATCGGGGTCCGAGCAGCAAGCCCTTACCGTGCTGTTCGACGCCTACCGGGCAGCACACCCAGGGGCGACGGTCACCAATGGTGCCGTCGCGGGGGGTGGCGGCAGCAACGCCCAGGTCGTGCTCGCCCAGCGCCTGCTGTCCGGGAACCCACCCGATGTATGGCAGACCTTCCCCGGCGGAGCGCTGCGAGCATACGTCGATCAGGGCCAGGTCGCCGACCTCAGCGACCTGTACGGCCAGGGCGGGCTGGCGACGGTCCTGCCGGAAGTCATCCGCGACGGGCTTACCGTCGACGGCAAGCAGTACGGGGTGCCGACCAGCGCCCACCGCGGCAACATGCTGTTTTACAACACCGCCCTGCTGGCGAGGGCCGGCGTGGCCCAGCCGGGAGCCGGTTACCTGTCCACGACCTTCCTCGATGACTTGGCGAAGCTGGACAAAGCCGGCATCAAGCCACTGTGTCTGGGAGCCAAGGACCCGTTCACCACCACCGCGCTGTTCGAGAACACCCTGCTGAGCGTGGTCGGCGCTGACGGGTGGCGGCGGATCGCCGAGGATCGATTCCACTGGGACTCCGACTCCGTAGCCGAGGCGCTGCGCCGGTTCGGGCAGATCCTGGACTACGCCGACCCCCAGGCGGCGGCGCTGACGTGGGACGCGGCCACCAAGAAGCTCGCGGACGGCGAGTGCGCCTTCGAGACCCTCAACGACTCGGCCTTCGGGGAGTTGGTCAGCGCCGGGGCGGTCGACGGCAAGACCTTCGGCGAGGTGCCCTATCCCGGCACCGACGGGACATACGTCGCCGTGGTCGACACCTTCGTCGCAGCCCGCCAATCCCAGAACGCCCGCAAGGCATCCGAATTCCTCGCCGTCCTTGGTTCGCCGGACACGCAACTCGCCTTCAGCAAGGCCAAGGGCTCGGTGCCGATCCGGACCGACGTCGACGTCTCGTCGCTGACGCCCTACCAGCAATCGGCCGCGAAGGCGCTGCGGAGTGGCACAGTGCTGTGGTCGATCGTGCACGGAGAGGCAACGCGCCCCCAGTTCCAGCAAGGCTTCTACGACGCGGTCGCGACCTACGTCCGCGGCCGCGACGCCAAGGCATTCCGCACCACGCTCACCGACGCCATGCGTCGCCAGGCCCCACCCAAGTAGGCAGCCGCCCCGCATGCCGGCGGGTCGCCACGGCCGGGTCAGATCGTCGTGACCGGGCCAGATGGACGAGCGACATCGACTGGTGTCGAGTCGGTCTCGGACTGCGCGTCGGCCAGGCAGGGACCTCCCGCGGGTCGACGGTTCATCGGCGTGACACCGCGACTCGCGGCATGACCAACGTGACGCTAAGGAGTCAAGCGTTGGGGCGTCGGCCAGCAAGGTGCGTCCAGCAAAGTGGTGTGCGGCAGGCCTGCGGTGCGCTCCAGCACGTCGCGCCTGCCCGAGAGCTCTACCGCACCCTCACCCGCTAGGCGCGACGTCAAAACGCTCCCGCCGAGCTGCCGTCTGGAACGCCGTGTACTGAAGAGAACAGGTGCACTGTCATCGCGGGCACAGCGGAAGCGTCAGTTGTGCGGCATCTTCTTACGTACCCGATCAACTATAAATGGTTTTCCTAAGGTGAGAGGAAGGGCCCTTTATGTGTACCGAAAGATTTTATCATTCCGAGACTGCGACGCTGCGTAATTGGGTCGGACCGCGAACGGTGTGACGGAGATCGCTGGAATGAACTTGGCGATGGCAGCGAACGTTTAGGTGGACATCGCGGGCTCACGTCCTGCCGCATTTTTGACTATCACTGGGTACTTCTGAGGTCGATCGTAAGGCTGTGTTCAGCATCGACCAACTCTGAAAACGAGTAATTCTCAGCTCGCAGGAGGCTGCGATGACGATGGCAACCTCTATCGCCACTAGTTATGACCATGCCAGCGCCACGAGCAGCGTGGCTGACCTGTTGTTACGGATTGGTGACGGGGAGCCCGCGGCCTGGGACGAAATTTACCGCCAGCATAAACAGCTCGTGTACGCGACGGTGCGGTCCTTCCGATTGCAGGAGGCCGACGCGCTCGACGCGGTGCAGATGACCTGGCTGCGGTTAGCGGAAAACGCGCATCGGATACGGTTTCCTGAGCGGCTGGGTGGTTGGTTGGCGACCACTGCCCGCCACGAATGCTTGCGTATCGTGCGCCAGGCCAAGCCTGCCTCAGGTGCTATTGGGATAGTGCCCGAAGCTGTCGTCGATCCCTCGGTGGGTCCCGAGCAGCGCGTCATCGACGCCGACACCTCACGGACGCTGTGGAAGCTCGTCGCTGAATTGTCGCCTCGTCGGCGGACCCTGTTGCGGGCCCTGTTCACCGACAACCCGCGGTCCTACGCCGAGGTGGCCGACGCCGCCGGAATTCCGCCCGGCGGGATAGGGCCCACACGAGCGCGGGCCCTTCAGCAGCTGCGGCGCAGGCTCAACGAACGCGAGTTGGACTGCAATTAATTCACGCTCTCGCTCGACCAGCGGACCGCAGGGACACCAGGTAGGCTCATACTCGGCTCCGTTTTCGCAGGGCCTCCAGATCGCGGAGCACTATGGTGCGCCCCTGTAATTCGATGAGTCCCCGTGTGGCGAGTGACTGCAGTGCCCGGTTCACCGCCGGACGTGAGGCACCGATCATCCCGGCGAGGTCGGTCTGAGTCAATCCGCTATCGAGAACAACGCCATGCACCTGGCCGTGCATGGCGGCAAGCTGCAGAAGAAGTTTTGCCAGCCGGCCCGCGAGGTCGAGGAACGCCAAGTCACCTGCCTTTTCCGTGAGGTTCCGAACGAGCTTGCCGATCAACTTAAGGAACTCGTCTGCCAGTCCGGGATTGACGCTCATCAGCTCTAGCAGTTGCCTCCTCGGCAACATGAAGATCGACGCGGATCTCAACGCGACCACCGATGCTGAACGTGGTGATCCGTCGAGCAGCGCTAGCTCACCGAAGATCTCCTCCGGTCCGAGGATGTTCAGCACCATCTCGTCGCCACGTTCTGATGTGAAAACGATTTTCACCAGTCCTTCGATCACAGCATAAAGATGATCTCCGGGGTCACCCTGGTGACAGATGATCTGTCCAGGAGCGTAGATCCGGGACAGGCCGGCGCGCGCGGCGGCCGAAATGCCCTCTTGGCTGAGCACTTGGAACAGTGGAATTTCGGCCAACACATCAGCGAGCGGCCGGCCGTGTGCGGCCATGTGTACAGTCTAGTACGCCAGCCGTAGACCGTGATCTTGCGGCGTGTCGGTCCGGACATAAGCCCGCTACCACGTGATCGTCTTCGGTTTGTGAGGACTTCAGAAAATCACGCGGTGGCCGTCGGCCACCGCGTAGCGGCGCAGTGATGGTCGAGGATGCTGGAGGAGCTGCTCGGTCGGGTGGCGGCCGGTTTGGCCGAGTCGAGCCGTGGCGGCGGGGGTTCGTGCGGGCTTGCTGGTCGACCTCCCGCGGGAGAACTGTTGGACGATCCTGTCCGGTCATGGTCGCACTTTGGTGGTGAACTCGGCGAGGGTGGACCCGTCGGGTGCGGCGGCCAGGCCAACGCCGCGGACAGCGCGGCGCAGAGCCTGGGCTTGTTCTTTTCGATGTCGCCGACTCGGGTTGCGCCGATCAGGTGGACACGGCGTCGCACTGAAGAGTGCGGTTGCCCCATGGCGGTTGGCACAGCGCGGCGTGCGCCCGACAACGACGATTCGATGGGTGGCTACCTGGGCTGGCGGTGATGAGGATCCATACCTCAGGCGAGCACTGCGATGACAGTGGTAGCGCTCTGGCCGGTACCAGCTAAACTCGCCGACGCAGCTGGCGTCAGGTATATGAGACGGCACTGTTGCATCTAGTCGATGGTGTCCTAGCCATACACTAAGCGCGGAGCCAGGCCCATAGGCACCTTGGCGTACCCTAACAAACGGCCGAGGGCCCGCCCGTTGTGCCCTTCTGGGTGAGCAGGTGGATCAGGTGGGTGAGCTGATCGCTAAATGCGACAGTCCGTGACGTCAAGGCCGTCGAACGGGAACTCTGGACTTCCCTGAGGCAGTACAGTCCCGGAGTGGGAAGATGTCCTTGTGGGAGACAGATGATGATGACCGCGCCGCATGTCCAGTGGTGAGTCAATCGCGACGCCGTGGAGCTGGTGTGAACGGCTGGCCGACCGACCACGGAGATGGCACTGTTGCATTAAGAGATCGGCCCGTTCGGTCTCCACTCGGGCGCCCAAAAGCCCTGCCGTCTGCTACGGAATGACCGTTTTATGCCGGTCGTCGCCGACGCCCGAAGTGCGTGTCGCTCGACTTCGCCACCCCTCGAGGGCGCCAGCTCTATTAAGGCAACAGTCCCGCTGCCCCAGCGCACGACCAAGGGGCCGGGTTGGCGGCCGGCCGGCGTGGCGATGGCCTACAAGATGGCCTACAAGCTGCTCGACGCTGTCCAAGCCCGCTGGCGACGGCTCAACGGCCACGGGTTCGGCGCGCTTGTCCGCGCTGGCACCGCATTCATCGACGGAAAACTGCAAGAAAGGGACGACCACGAACGGAGGTTTGAGGGCGCGCCGCCTGAGCCAACTCTTGGCCATGATCAACGATCTTCCCTACCTGTCCTTGTGGGGTAGCGCACCAGCTGGAACTGCAGGATGTAAGGAATTACTGAATCAGATCATGGCATGCAGCTGGCCAATTAGGACTCCGCCACAGAATTCAAGGTTGCACAAGTTCGCTTCCTGCAGGAACTCCTCTCGACATCATGCAGTCGTGAAATTCATAAAGCCGTCAAGTCCGCTGGCTAGGAGGGATACAGTGGCTCCACCAACGGCAGGTCACGACCGCGATGACGACATAGTCCAGCTCGCCTTTGCAATCCTCGACGAAGAATTGCGCTCGTGGGTAAAGACCCGGCACCGAGGTCGTGCATCGCAAGCCGAGGGGGTCTTAGAGCCACGCGAGCAGAGCGGGGACGCCTCGTGATCTGCATCCGCTGCGGGAACGACAACGCCGTCTCATTTCGCTTCTGCAGCAACTGTGGCACCGAGCTCGGCCAAGCATGTCCGACTTGCGGTTTTGGGAATCCCGTAGAGTCGAAGTTCTGTGGCGGTTGCGGCGCACGGCTACAGGAGATTCGGGGGGAAGATGCTCAGGGCGAGCGCCGCCAGCTGACCGTCCTGTTCTGCGACATCGTAGGAGCGACTGCGCTGTCTCAGCTTCTCGACCCCGAGGACCTGAGGGAGCTGATCGTCTCCTGTCAGAAGGTCTGCGGGGACGCGGTGCTCGCCCACGAAGGCCATGTCGCCCAGTATCTCGGCGATGGCGTACTGATGTACTTCGGCTATCCGCGCTCCCACGAGGACGAAGCGCAACGAGCCGTCCGCTGCGGACTCGACATCCTCAAGGGAGTGGACGCGGTGCGCGAGAGCGGCAGGATTCTTCCCGACACTTCCCTTGACGTGCGCCTCGGCGCACATACGGGGCGCGTCGTCGTGGGCCCAGTCGGCGATCGGAGGGATCAGATCGCTTTGGGGGACACGCCCAATATCGCTGCGCGCATCCAGTCGGAAGCCGAGCCCGGCACGCTCGTGGTCAGTGAGGTCACCTGGAGGATCGTCGAGGGCTACGTCACGGGTAAGTGCATCGGACAGTGGCAGCTCAAGGGTGTCTCCGAGCCGATGCGGCTGTGGCTCGTCACTGGCGAGAGCCCCTCGAGAGAACGCGTCGAGGTGGCCAGCATGTTGACCTCCTTCGTTGGTCGGGAACAGGAGCGGTCCGTCCTCGGGCAAACTTGGGACGACAGCCGTGCTGGGCATAACCGCTTTGTGCTGTTGCGTGGCGATCCAGGGATGGGCAAGTCCCGCCTCGCGCAGCTGTTCTGCGAAGAGGTGCAGTTCCAAGCAGCCGACCTGCTCAGCATGCGTTCCACCCCCTACAACACCAACAGCCCGTTCCATCCGGTGATCGAGCTGATCGAGCGCAGGTTCGGGCTGGACCACGGCCAGACCCCGACCGAGCGCTTGGAAAGGATCGAGGAAGGGCTTGCCGGCCTCGAACTCGCCGAACCCGAGGCGATTGCGCTGCTGGCCTCGCTGCTTTCGATACCCCTCGGTAATCGGTACGCCCCGCTCGACCTGTCCCCAGCGCGCCGACGCACGCGCACGATGCAGCTCCTGGCCGACTTCATCATCGCTATCACCCGGGCAGGACCGGTGCTGCTGTTGGTTGAGGATCTGCACTGGACGGACACCTCGACCCTGGAATTTCTCCAGCTGCTGGTCACGACCGCTGCTGACGTGCCGCTGTTGGGCATCTTCACGGCGCGGTGTGAGTTCGACGTGTGCTGGGACGCCACGCCAGCAGTACACAGAATTGAGCTCCCCAGATTCCAGCGCGCCGAGGTGGAAACGATGGTGCGCAGCGTGGCGTTGGGCAAAGCGCTTCCTAGTGAGGTGCTCTGGCAGATAACGGTTCGATCCGACGGTGTGCCGCTGTTCGTCGAAGAGCTCACTCGGTCGATCCTGGACTCGGGGGCACTCAGTGAACGGGCAGTGTCCTGGGAAGCGGTCGGCCCTGTCGCCATCGAGATCCCTGCCACGATGGACGCCTCGTTGACGTCTCGCATCGACCGGCTCGGTGCGTCCAGAGCGACCGCGCAGCTGGCCGCGACGATCGGCCGGGAGTTCAGCCTGGAGCTGCTGCGCGAGGTCAGCGAGCGCGACGAGGCGACCATCCGCCAGGATCTCGAACGCCTGCTGCAAGCGGGTCTCGCGTGGTCAGCCGACGACGAGACGGACCAGCTCATCTTCAAGCACGCACTCGTTCGCGATGCCGCTTACAACTCGCTGCTGCGCTCGACGCGCCAGCGCTATCACAGCCGGATCGCCGCCGCCCTCCGTGACCGCTTCGCCGACGAGACGTCGACACGGCCCGATCTCATCGCTGGTCACCTGACCGCCGCCGGCGAGGACGAGGATGCCGTCACATTCTGGGAGGCCGCCGGCCAGCAGGCGCTGGTGAGAACTGCCGTCCACGAGGCGGCCAAGCACTTTCAGCAAGCGATCGACTGCCTGCAGCGCTTGCCCGCCACGCTCGAGCGACAGGAGCGCGAGCTCAAGCTCCAGATTCTCCTCGCCCCGCTCTTGATGGCCGTGCACGGCTGGGGGGCGGTGGAGGTCGAGCAGGCCTGCACACGCGCTCTGGGACTGGCGCAGGATCTGGGGCGCGATGACCTCAGCTACGCGCCGCAATGGGGACTGTGGACGAATCATTTCCTCCGGGGGAATTTGGTATCCGCCCTGGAAACTGCCGAATCGGTCTTTCAGATGGGGCGCTCCTCTGGCATGCGGGCACTCGAAATGCTCGGGCGGCACGCCCTTGCCTACACCCTGGTCTACATGGGCGAGTTTGATCGAACCCTTGAGGAGACCGAAGCGGGTTTGGCTCTTTATGACCCGCAGCAGGAGAAGGAGATCGTGAATAGCTTTGGCATGTCGTCCGTGGTCTGCTTGCTCGCCTGTAGAGCGCACTCCTTGTGGATGCTCGGCTACGTGGAGGAAGCCGACGAAAACTACGATCGCATGCTTCAGATCGCGCGCGAGCTCGGACACCCGTTCAGCCTTGCCTGTGCCCTCACCTTCACCCTCCATGGCGCTTTCCGATACTCGTATACCGGCGAGATGGGTCGTCTCGCCGGTATCGCAGAGGAGCTGATGGCGCTTGTCAAAGAAGTGGACTTCTTTTTCTGGTACGTCGTCACCTACACCTACCAGGGTCTTATCGCCGAGTCACTGGGCGAGGAGGAGCGGGCCCGGACTCAGATGCTGGAGGGCCTCGAGCTCTTTGCTCAGACGGGTTCTCGGCTGACCTTGGTGATGATGAACGTTCTGTGTGCCGAGGCCTTCTACCGGTTGGGAGACGACGACGAGGCGTTCCGGCGGCTGGAGGTGGCCGAAGCGGAGACGGCGCGCGGGGAGGGCTTGCTGGCTCCGGACATCTGGCGCGTGCGAGGTCGGCTGCTGACGCGCCAGGGCGAGCGCTCCGCAGCCGAGGCGGCGTACTACCAGGCAATCGAGCGGGCACGGGCACAGCGCGCGCTGTCGCTCGAGCTGCGGGCCGCGCTGGACCTGTACGAGCTGCACGCCGACGACGGACGCTCTGAAGACGGCCGCGCCCTGCTGGCAAGTGTTCTCGCGCGCTTCACACAGGGTTTCGATCGACCCGAGCTTGCCCGCGCCAGCGCCATAGTCCGAGCCTCACCCTGACTCAAGCCACCATCGACGGAAAGCGAGACCCCGATGCCGGAGGATCGTCATCTTCCCTGGACGGACGACCAATGGGCCACGATGCAGTGCATTGTTCAGGAGAGCGCCCGCAAGGCACGGGTCGCCAGTTCGTTCCTGCCCCTGATCGGCCCACTGCCCCCGGGGCAGGCCAGCGTTCCCGCGCTTCAGTTGGACCAGCTGTCACTTGCCGACCGGCTGCGCGGCGAGGCCCCGAGACGGCTCGAGATCGAAGACGGGGAGACGCTACGGCTCACGACGATCGCCTGCGAAGTGTACTTGCGGACCCAGCAGGCCGAAGATCCCGATCTGGCGTCAGCGAAGCAGATGCTGGGTCGGGCCGCCGACATCATCGGACGGCTCGAGGACGCCATCGTCTTCAACGGCCTCTCCGAAGCGGACAAGCCCCCGAGGATAGACACCAAGCTCGCGGTGAAACCGGAGGTCTACACGGTCCGGGGACCGGTTCAAGATGGCTTGCTCAGCGGCAAAAAGCTGAAGTGCAGGAAGCCTGTGGACCTGGCGAAAGGTGGAAAGGCGCTGGTCAGCGCTGTGGTCAGCGGTATCCAGGAGCTCGAGGGCCGTGGATACTACGGACCGTTTGCCTGCCTGCTGGGTCACACGCTGTACGAGGCAGCCAACACGCCCAATCGGGGGTCGCTGGTCCTTCCCAGCGACCGCATCACCCCCTTCCTCGATGGTGGCCCGCTGCGGCGGTCGAGTGTCATGCCAGAGGGACAAGGGTTGGTCGTCGCGCTGGCAGGCTCCCCGATCGACCTCGTGGTGGCCTGCGACGTGCATTTGAAATACATCCAGCTCTCGATCGAACCGCGGTACGTTCTGCGCGTCTCCGAGCGTTTCGTGCTGCGCATGAAGCAGCCGAGGGCACGCTGTCGCTTGGAAGCGCACTAGCCGTGGCGCGGACCGCGTTCCCCTTCGGGGAAGTTCCTTCACTACTCGAGAGAGATGATCTGCCTCTGCCCAGCGGTGTGCTCGCGCCTGGGACCGCGCCGGTCATCGCTGTTGGCGCCGCGCCGCAGCATCCGAGCAACGCCGTCCTCGTTCAGACGCGACGTGACGGCGGGCCGGCAACCTTCCTACGGGCCATGCCCGAAGACACGCTGTCGCATGGAGGGCAGCAGTGGTACCAGTCGGCGCTTCCCGCCGTGGACGAGGGGCAGCGTGTCGACTACCGGATCGAGCTCATCAGGGCTGGACAGCGTCTCGCCACTCTGCCCACTGACGGTTCGTGGCTAACGGTAACCGGACAACCTGGGCCGGTTCTTTTCTCGGCCGGACAGATCCCGGTCCAGTCCGTCCGCGCACCATTCTCGGCGGCCGCCCCACTCTGGGCTTACGACTTGACGTTTTTTTCTACCCTCACCGCGAGGCTTCGCCCAGAGATCATCGGCGAGACCCCCGAGGGATACCGGATCAACTTCTTCATCGAGAGCGGCCGCGTCGTCGGCCCGCGCATCGACGCCGTCATTCATCCCGATGGTGGTGACTGGATCCACATCCGCCCTGACGGCATCGCCAGGCCTGATGTCCGTATCACCTTGGAGACATCCGACGGAGCGCTCATCCTCTATCGAGCGGGCGGCGTATGCGACCTCGGGTCGGACGGATACGCCAAGATAGCGGCCGATCAATTCACTGGCTTACCTCCCTGGTATGCCGCCGTAACTTGGAGTACTGCTCACCCCAACTGGAAGTGGCTCAACCGCTGCCAGGGTTTCGGGATTGGGCGGGTGGTAATGGAGGATCTCCGCGTCGAGTGCGATATTTACATTCCCCAGGTACGGGAGCGGCGCGGCGATGGCTAGGGTCGTCGTGCTCGGCGGCGGCATGGCAGGCATGACGGCCGCTCACGAGTTGGCGGAGCGAGGATTCGAAGTCGTCGTGCTCGAACGGCGCGACGCCCCCGGTGGGAAGGCGCGCAGCATCGAGGTTCCGCCCGGGGGGCTGGGCGAGCGGGCACCGGGAACGATTCCCGAGGCTCCTCCCGGAGCCTCTGTCCCCTGGGTCCCCGGCGAGCACGGCTTCCGCTTCTTCCCCGGTTTCTACAAGCACGTCATCGATTCAATGCTGCGGACGCCGACCGGGCAGGGACGCTCGGTCGCCGATGCGCTCGTCAATACGACTCGGCTTGGCATCACCCAGTACACGCAGCCGATGTTCGAGGTTCCTGCCCGGTTTCCGCGCACGCCGACCGACGCGCTGACCATCCTGCAGGACGCGCTGCTTGCCTTCACTCCGGTGGCTGGACTGCGCCCCGACGATCTGGCTGTATTCGGAGCCCGCCTGTGGCAGATCCTCACCTCCTGTCCCGAACGGCGACTCGCTGAATACGAGCAGATCTCGTGGTGGGCGTTCACCGGCGCCGAGCCACGCTCACAGGCCTATCAGAAGTTCCTTGCCACGGGCATCACTCGGTCCCTCGTCGCCGCCAAGGCCAGGATGGCGAGCACCCGGACAATCGGCGACATCTTCGTTCAGCTCGTATTGACCGTCCTGGATCCGGGGGCCGTAGCCGGGACGACAGACCGGGTGTTGGACGGGCCAACCAGCATCGTCTGGATCGATCCCTGGAGACGGTGGCTCGAGTCGTTGGGAGTCGACTACCGCACGTGCATCGAGGTGAAGCAGATTCGCTGCCACCGCGGCCGGATCACGGGTGTCGTGGCGGAGCACAACGGACGGACGGAACTGGTCCAGGGCGACTATTACGTATGCGCCCTCCCTTTGGAGCGTGCTACTCCGCTTATCAACCCGGAGATCCTCGCCGCTGACCCTTCCCTCGAGTCCCTGGCGACCCTGCTCCCCAACGTCGAATGGATGAACGGCGTGCAGTTCTACTTGCGTCGAGATGTTCCGATGCTGCACGGCCACATGATCCACATCGATACGGAGTGGGCGCTCACGAGCATCTCACAGGTCCAGTTCTGGCGCCCGGAGATGATCGATCGGTATGCTGACCTGGAATTCAACGGTGTCATCTCAACCGATGTGTCGAACTGGGACACACCCGGTTTGAACGGGCGCTGTGCCGAAGAGTGCTTGCCCGAGGAAGTCGCAGCCGAGACGTGGGAACAGCTCAAGCGCTCCGTGAACACTGGAGGTGCCGAGGTTCTGGACGATGACAACTTGTGCGGATGGTTCCTCGATCCCGCCATCGAGCCAGACCCCACCCGCCCCGGGCGGCTAACGAACCTCGAACCCTTGCTGGTCAACTACGTGGACACCTGGCGCCTGCGTCCCGAAGCGGTCACGGCCATTCCCAACCTTTTCCTCGCCGCGGACTACGTGCGTACGCACACCGACCTCGCCACGATGGAAGCGGCAAACGAAGCCGCGCGCCGGGCGGTGAACGGGATCCTCGATGCCGACGGGTTCTCGGGTCCTCGCTGTGATGTCTGGCCCTTGGAGGAGCCGGCGGTCCTCGAGCCCTTTCGGGCGTACGATGCCGCCCGCTTCCGTCTCGGGCTCGGATGGGACACGACGCTCGTGGACTTCGCGGTGGC
Organism: Pseudonocardiaceae bacterium; assembly: GCA_036266995.1. Classification (GTDB taxonomy): domain Bacteria; phylum Actinomycetota; class Actinomycetes; order Mycobacteriales; family Pseudonocardiaceae. The sequence goes on from DATAWX010000104.1 coordinate 72,025, forward strand.
CGGCTTGCCCGCCGCGGGGCCAGGGCTCGATGGCGTACCCGAACTGATGGCTCGAGTAGAGCCGGTCGCACCATCCGTGTCGGCGTTGAAAGCGCGTCTCGGCAGTGTGGAGCAATCCCTCCAGGTGCTTCGGGCCGACGAGGCGCTGACCGACACCGCGGAGGCCATATGGAAGCACCAGTCGGTGCTTCCCACGGGTCTTCCGGTGGCGCCCGGGTTGGATGCGTTCGCCGGCCCGACGGGTTTTCTGGAGCGCCTAAGCTGGTACCGGGACCAAGCCTTGATGGGCTTGAGAGAAGATCTGCCGCAGAAGGAGCCCAGCCGATACCTGTACGACCTTGTGCGGGACTTCGTCGCCCAGCCCAGCAAGGGGCTGCGTCCGGCCCTCTGCCTGGCGACATGTCGGGCTTACGGCGGCAGCATAGCGGCCGCGCTGCCCTCCGCAGCGGGTCTCGAGTTGCTGCACAACGCCTTCCTGGTGCACGACGACCTCGAGGACGGCAGCTTGTCACGCAGGGGTCAGACCACCATGCATCGACGTGTCGGGATTCCGTTGGCCGTGAACACCGGCGACGCCATGAATGCCCTGTCGATGCGCCTGTTCAAACGCAACCTGGTGCAACTGGAGCCAGAGGTCGCACGGCGGATCCTAGACGAGGTCGACCACCTGCTCGTGGAGTCCCTCGAAGGGCAAGCGGTGGAGCTGGGCTGGATGCGCGACAACGAATGGGGTGTAAGTACCGGCGACTATCTTCGCATGGTGCTCAAGAAGACCGCCTGGTACAGCTTCATCCACCCGATGCGCATCGGCGCCCTTGTCGCAGGTGCCGACGACGGTCTCGACCGGTTCAATCGCTTCGGCTTTCTGCTCGGCGCCGCCTTTCAGATCCAAGACGACGTCCTCAACCTCGTGGGCAGCCATTCACGCTACGGCAAGGAAATCGCCGGTGATCTCTGTGAGGGCAAACGTACCCTCGTGCTCTCACATGCTTTCGCTCGCGCCGCTCCGTCAGAGCGATCCCGGCTACAGAACTTCTTCTCCCGCCCTCGCGAAAGACGGCTGCACCGCGAGCTTGTCGACATCTATGACCTGCTCGGGCGCAGTGGCAGCATCGAGTGGGCCCGACTGGCGGCTTCAGCGTTGACGAGCGCCGCCCAAAAGGAGTTCCCGTTGGCCTTTGCAGGAGCCAACGACGGCCCCGACCTGGAATTCGTGTCCGCCCTCGTGAGCTACCTCGTCGAGCGGGATGTCTAAATGGCGCTGTTGCGTTGATAGAGCCAGTTCGGGTGCTATCGACGCTCGTGGCATGTGGCTAAGGTCATATAGCCGGCGAGGATTTAGTTCAGGTGCGGTCGAGGTTCTCGCGGGCCCGGCCCCTCATGAGAATCACTAGTCGCGGAGCCACTCCGATCAGGCGCCTGCTCGTCCTGACCGGCGTGCTTGCGCCATATGACGAGCAGGCCCACCGCACCGCGATTACTGGAACTACTGGAGCGGACCTGACCGAAGCAACTACCAGCGCGGCCTTGAATGATGCGCTCATCGGCATGAGCAACGTCACGCGAAGAAGTCAAGTATCGGCGGGTGCGCCATGCGTCTCCTCTGCTCTACTTAGCTGACAATCGGGTTGCCCGACTATGTGCAATCGAGTTCGGTGAGGAGACCGACGGCATAGACTCGTCGCCGGGCTGGGTGGTCGTCGGCCGCCACGTGCGAGGCTGAGGTGGCCGTCAAGGCACGTTTTCCCACCTCGTTCCGGTGGCGCCGGCCGTCGTCGTTCGCACCGGCTCCAAAGAGTGGCATCGCTCGGCAGTGGAAGTGGTCGAACCAGCTGGCCCGATCGCGGGCGCGGGGTGCCGCGCAGACAGATGCGCGGTGTGGGGCGATGGGAATCGAACCCGCATGGCCAGCTTGGAAGATCGGGCACCGATCAAGAGGCTGGCCAGTGCTAATGCTGACCTGCGGGTACTCAGCGATGGGTGACGTGCGTGACCGTTGTTGACCCTAGCGCTCTGGGGAGGGCACGCGGGGGCACGCGCTTGGCGGAGGATCTGGGCTTCGCGGGTGCGTGAAGGGGAGCTGATCGGTACATCGGTTGTGGCCGTTGCGGTCAGACCTCCGGTGACCAGAATTGAGACTACCACCATGGCCGTTAGCCTCTACTTTCGAATGGCTTCACGGTGAGCATTGTGATCGGCCAACGTCAGCTCCGACCGTCGAGGACCTGCACACCAGCGTGCCGCCGCGAAACCGAGAGAGAGGTGGCAGCATGGACGTTCCCGACACGCTGAGAGCAGCAGCCCACGCACTCAGCGACCGCACCGACCTTGAACACGCAACTGCCCTCGCTGGCTTGCTGCAAAACCGTGCCGATGACATGGAACGCAACATCGCCATCTGGCGACGCACCGGGCAAGACGTCCCCGCCCTCATCGCAAAGTACTACGGCGTGTACCTCACCGTTGCCCGAGCTGTTCTCTCTGATTCCGTTACGGCTGACCTATACCACACCGTCTCCAGAACCAACTAAAATCCAAGCCAGCACGGCACTGTTGCGTCCGTGGACGGGAGCAGCGCTTGTCAGGCTTGGTTGATGTGTGTCGCTCGCTGTGTCGTCCCGTCGGTCGCGCCCTCGGTGTTCGCCGGGTTCCGGTTTCCGCCGGAGTGATCACCTTGGCGGTGCGCTGGTATCTGGGTTTCGGTGCGATCCGCCGAAATCTGGGAACCACTGCTTGCCATCGCCGACACCGTAGGAGGGCACTGGCCCGACACCGCCCGCGGTGCCTGCCGCCACTTCGTCCTCGACACCGGACCATCGATCACCTCACTCGGTGTCCCGCTGCTGGCCGACTGTTCGTGACATCGCGTGGGAGATGTTCTTAATCGGTGATTGTCGTCTTGATCGGGCGTCGCGGCGCTGTTGGGGTGACCGATGGCTGGGCGTTGCGGGGCGGTGGCCAAACCAGCATCGACCGGCACGCCGGTACGAGCAGTTCCCACTGAGGGAAGCTGACCGTGGAGGACGTCTGGCCGTGAGATCGGGTTGATGCTCGTCGCGGAGGGATCGGCGTCCGAAGGCCGGTTCAAGATGATAGCATGAAGTCATCTTTGAGGTGAGGTGACTTCAGGACATGACGATTGAGCGCATCGGTGTCGCCGAGGCCAAGCGGAGATTCTCCGAGCTGGCGGACCGGGTTGGCCGTGGCGAGTCCTTTGTGATTATGAGCCGAGGGCGTCCCGTCATCGCCCTGGTACCTCCTCAGAGGGCTGCTGAAGAGGAGCCTCAGCCCTCGGTCGGGCTTGCTGCCTTTGCTGGGGCGCTGGCCGACGAATGGGACACTGTGGACGAGGACATGGCTGAGATCGTTGCTGCGCGACAACGGGTGTCTGACCGTCCAGCTCCGGAATTTACGTGACGGGGTACTGCTTCGACACCGACATCCTCAGCGCGACGATCAGGCCCGCCCCGCCGCTACATCTCATCCGCCGGCTGGCCACCGTGCCACCGCAGGAGCAGTTCACTACGTCAATCACGGTCGGTGAACTGATCTATGGTGCGCGACGCGTTGGACGCGAGGATCTTTCCAGGCGGGTTGAGCAGGTAATTCGCCGTGCCCAGACCGTGCTGGCCTTTGATACAACCGCTGCCCGTACGTTCGGCTTTCTGAAGGCAACGCTGGAGCAACGTGGCACTCCGCTGGCCGAACCCGACCTACGTATCGCCTCGATCGCGCTGTCGCGAGGGTTGATCCTCGTGACCCGCAATGTGCGGCACTTCCAACACGTTGCTGAACTCACCGTCGAAAACTGGATTGACGAGACATGAGCAGCGATGGTGACTGGCCAACCCTGTCGATATTGTCAGAACGAAATCCGGTGATCGGTCAACGGACTGTCACTGCAGTAGTGCATGAGCAGCGCCCCTGCGCATTCGAGTGTAAGATAGCTTACTCACAGCGATATTAGCTGGTCAGACGTGGCGCCCCCGGCAGGATTCGAACCTGCGCTCCCGCCTCCGGAGGCCGGTAAGACACCGATCATGCCTATCTCTGGTGTCTCCCCGTTCCGTTTTGCCTGGCCCCGGTCTCATGAGTTGCTGTGGTATCCCGCAGTTCATTGCACGAACCCTTGCACGACGAGCGCTGCCGGTCACGTCCCACGCACGGAATCCGCCCTCCACGGTACGACCCAAGCGGTCGGCGAGCTACGCTGGTGGGTGGAAATCAACTTGGCTTCTTGTTGTCAACGGCAACCCAAAACTGGATCTGGATCTGGCCCACTTTCCGTGATCGAGTTGGCCCCTGCGGTGTGTCGTTGCAGACTTTCTGATCATCTCAGTGTGATCATGTTCGCCGTGTGATGATCATGATGCTGTCGCGGCTTTCCTGCCGCACCTAACGGATGTGGTGATCGAGCAGATTGACCTAGCCGGTGGATCGGTGCAGATCTGGGCGCATCCGCGGGCGATGCAGGCCTGTTGCCCGGGGTGCGGTGTGAGTCGTCTCGGGTGCACAGCCGGTATGAGCGCAGGCTGGCCGACGCTGCCCTGGCGGGTCGGCGGGTGGAGATCCGGCTACGGGTGCGCCGGTTTTTCTGCGACGGCGAGGGCTGCGGGGTGCGGACCTTCGCCGAGCAAGTCGCTGGCCTGACCGCGCGTTATGCACGGTGCACCGTGTTGTTGCGGGGCATGCTGGAATCGATCGGGCTGGCGTTGGCCGGTCGAGCCGGGGCGCGGCTGGCTACGACGCTGGGGTTACCGGCGACCCGGAGCACGTTGTTGCGGTGGATTCGGGCGCTGCCCGACCCGGTGATCGGCACCGTGACGGTGCTGGGTGTCGACGATTTCGCCCTGCGCCGCGGGCATGTGTACGGCACGGTACTGGTCGACATCGATACTCACCGGCCCATCGATCTGCTCGCTGATCGCGAGGCCGACACCTTCGCCGCGTGGTTACGTGAGCATCCGGGCACCGAGGTGGTCTGCCGGGACCGCGCCGGCGCCTACGCCCAGGGCGCCCGGACCGGGGCACCCGAGGCGATCCAGGTGGCCGATCGGTGGCATCTATGGCGCAACCTCGCCGAGCACGTCGAGAAGACCGTCGCCGCTCACCACGGCTGCCTACATCAGCAAGACACCATCGCGCCCGAGGTGGACATCGAGCCTGGCGCTGCCGCCGACCTTGCGAAAGCAGCCCAGCTCGCGCAGGTGCAGGGCAAGGAGAACTCCGCCTTGGTCGAGCGCACCAAAGCCCGCTACCAGGCCGTCCATGCATTAAAAGGTGACGGCAAGGGCATCAAAACCATCATGCGGGAACTGGAGCTGGCCAAGGAAACCGTCCGTCGCTTCGCCCGCGCCGACAGTGTTGAGGAACTGCTGGCCAAGCCTCGCGCGGGCCGGCCCAGCCTCCTGGATGCCTACAAGCCCTACCTGCACGAACGCTGCAACGCCGGCGTCACCAACGCCAGCATGCTCTACCGGGAGATCACCGAGCGCTACCGAGGCAGCCGGGGCACCGTCGCCGCCTACCTCGCGCCGTTTCGTGCCCTCGGCGGCGCACCCCCGGCCACAGCGGCGGTGCTCAAGATCCGCCAGATCACCTCCTGGATACTGCGCCGCCCCGAGGACCTCGACACCGACGAAGCGCTCAAGCTCAAACAGGTGCTAGCCACCTGCCCGCACCTCGACGCCACCGCCACCCACGTCAACACGTTCGCCGAGATGCTCACCGCCCGCGGCGGTGATCGCGAGCGGTGTCATCAGATCCCGCTGCGCACTCGCATCAGAGCCGAGCATGGAACCTTGGGTGGGCCCATCGGCACCGCGACGTCTCCGGCGGCTGGTTGCGACCAAACCGTTTTCGGAGCGGTGGACGGGCTGGTCACCAACGCTGCGCTCATCGCTGGGGTCGGCGGAGGTGGTGTGGCGACCTCGGCGATCGTGTTGACCGGGTTGGCCGGGCTGGTAGCTGGGGCGTTTTCGATGGGAACCGGGGAGTACGTGTCGGTGACCAGCCAGAACGAGCTGGTTGCTGCCGAGGTGGCCGTCGAGCGCGACATGCACGCCCGCTTCCCCGACGCTGAGCGTGAAGAACTGGCCGACCGCTTCTGCAGCTATGGCGCAGACCCCGATACGGCAGTCCGTATGGCCGCCGCTGTGTCGGAGGATCCCGAGCTTGCCCTGCAGCTGCACGCCCGAGAAGAGCTCGGCGTCAACCCCAACGAGTTGCCCTCGCCCCCGCTGGCCGGGGGAGCCTCTTTGGTGGCGTTCTCCCTCGGAGCGATCCTGCCGCTGTTGCCGTACCTGTTTGGCGTGCGCACCCTGGTTGTCCCGCTGGCGGTAGCAGGGGCGGCGCTGCTTGCCGGGGGCACGGTGGTCGGTCGGCTCACCGGTCGGCCACTGCTCCGGTCGGGACTGCGTCAGCTGGCCCTCGGAGCGCTGGCCGTAATTGTCACCTTCGGCATCGGCCACCTCATCGGAGGCGGCATCGCTTGACCCGTCGCTAGCGTCCGGTAAGCGCGTGGACTGCTGACTCAACCCCGCGGACTGAACCCCCGGCGCCCGCAGGTTCACCAGCTGATCGACCGCGTCATCGCCCATCTGCCCGAGGGGTCGCCTCGCGTTCGACGGTGCCGCCCGGTGAGTGACCGCGGCGGCTCGACTGCAATCGGCGTGCCGGCGAGCCGACACCGGTTTCGCCTGGGCCCTGACCTCGCCGCAGGCCCTGGCCGACCAGCACGCCGGGCTCCGACTGGTCAAGGAGGTCTCCGTGGTCGAACTCATCAGCCGGAGCTACCAGAACCACCTGGGAGAGCCACCCTCAAGAGACTGCTGCGGTTCCCGGCGTGGCGCAACGCCATGCGCCTGGCGCAGTACCAGCTCGCCCACTGACCGAGCAGTCCCGCCGACCGATCCCGCACCGGCGCTAGGCCAAGGCGCTCTGCACGGCATTGCGCCGCAGTGCCCGGTGTCTGACTGACGCGACGCTGAGTTCTCCGGATTGGGGCTGCCCAGCTGAGCCAGGACCAGCAGCTCACGGTCCTGAACGGATCGCCGCGACTCGGTAACGTGCCACGCATGTCCATCAAACTCGAGAACATCGGCATCGCCGTCCGCGACCTTGAAGCGACGATCGCCTTCTTCACTGACCTCGGGCTGACCGTCCTCGGCCGTGACACAGTCAGCGGAGAGTGGACCGACACCGCCGTCGGCCTCGACGGCAACCACGCCCACATCGCCATGCTCCAGACGCCAGACGGCAACGGTCGCCTCGAGCTCTTCGAGTACATCCACCCCGACGCGATCGAGACGAAGCCCACCCGGCCTAACGAAATCGGAATGCACCGCGTCGCCTTCTCGGTCGACGACATCGACGAGGCCCTCGAGATCGCCGCGAGGCACGGTTGCCACCCGCTGCGCGGCGTGGCGACCTACGAGGACGTCTACAAGCTCTGCTATGTCCGCGGCCCCAGCGGCATCATCGTGATGCTCGCCGAAGAGCTGAACAAGAGCTGACCGCGAACCGATTGTCGCGGGGAGGCGCGCCGCTGAGGGATCAGCCATGGGCACCGTTTGCGCGCGCCGTCTACACCGGCAACGCGGGCGAACTCGTGACCATTTCGCGGGTCGCGGCGTTGGACGTAGTCTGCCCAAGTACCCCGTGGGGGTGGACGCGTCGGGTCTGATCTGTGTCGTGTGCTACGGAGCGCCGATCGGTTCCCCGAAGGCTGCGCATGCGGATCGTTGTTGTCGGAGCAAGCGCAGCCGGGTTGCTGACGTCGCTGCTGCTGGCGCGGGCCGGACTTGACGTTGTCGTGCTAGATCGAGATCCCGTGGATCCCGCACCGAATGTCGAGTCCGCAGCGGCGGTGGCGTTTCGGCCGGCGGCGCCACAAATCGTGCAGCCGCACGTGGTGCTGTCGCTATGTCACCAGCTTGTAGGGAAATGGCTGCCGGATGTCTATGACGGACTGCTCGCGGCTGGTGTCGCGCTGGCGCCGCTGGCAACTCAAATGCCGCCTTCGTTACCCGACCGCAGCGCTTGGCCCGGTGATGAGCGCCTGACTTTGTTGATGACTCGGCGATCAACGTTCGACTGGGTGCTGCGTCGAGCCGCCGTGGCGCAGGCCGGACTGTCTGTCCGTGATGGAGTCCAGGTCACGGGCCTGCTCGCGCGGGCTGGGCAACGTCCCCACATCACCGGTGTCAGCACTGACGCGGGCGAGTTTCGGGCGGATCTGGTGGTCGATACGACCGGTCGCCGCTCGTCGATTGACCGCTGGCTGGCGGCCGTCGATGCTCAGCAGACGGCGACCCGCTGGGCGGAATGCGGCCTGGCCTATTACAGCCGCCACTACCGGCTGCGTACGTCCGCTGCCTTGCCGGGGCCGCCGACCACACGAGTCGTTGCCGGCCTCGATGAGTTCACCATAGGCCTCTGGGGCGCCGACAACGCGACCATGGTCCTCGCGGTGGCGCCGTTGGTCGAAGACAAACGGTTCCGCAGCGCCGCCAACGCCGAGGTCTTCACGGCCGTCGTGCGAACGGTTCTCCTGTACGCAGCGTGGCTCGAGGTCGTCGAACCGATCAGCAAGATCTTTCCGATGGGCGGCCTGCGCAACACGATGCGCCGGCTCGTCATCAATGGATCTCCCGTCGTGACAGGGTTTCACGCGATCGGGGACGCGGTGTGCACCACCAACCCCACACTTAGCCGCGGACTCAGCCTCGCCATGCACTCGGCGGTGAACCTGGTCAACGCCCTCGACCAGTACGGCGAGAACTGGAACGACCTCGCACTAGCGCTGGACCAACATGCAGGCGAGCATGTCGAACCGTTCTACACCGAACAGGCCACCACCGACGCCGCACGACTTGCCGCGCTGCGCCACACCATCCTCGGCGCCCCGCCACCACCCAACTATCCAGACCGGGTCACCCACGCCCAGCTGCGCACCGCAGCACCGTTCGACCCGATGGTCTTTCGTGCCTTCTGGAAGATCATGGGGATGGTGTGTCGCCCCGATGATGTCTACACAGACCCCGCCGTCGTCGCCCGCACCCACGAGATCATCCGGCACCACGGCAGCAGCCCACTGATCGCACAACCCAGCCGAGAACAACTAACCGCCGCGCTGACGATGTGACTCCGTGGTGACCGTCCCAACGGCGAAAACACAGCGCCTGCGTAGGGAACCCTCAACGCCTCGGCGACGCTACTGCAATGCCCTCACTCCAATGTCCCAGTAGCCGATGGCCATACGATCGCTTGGAGCGCCCACGACGATGAGTTCGCGTCTCGCGACCAGTCACTAACGGCGAAGCACACGGCAGAAGGAAGGAGAGCCCGGTGTCGAGCCTAAGGGTGGACCTCATCACCGATCATCGTCGGTCGCTCCGGCCCGACGGTCTGAAGCCATGCTGATCTACTCGATGAGCGTCTCGGTGGACGGCTTCATCGCCGACCGCGAGGGCGCGTTCGGGTGGACGACCCCCAACGAGGAGCAGTTTCGTTTCCACACCACGCAGACACGCGAGCTTGGCGGCTATCTGTGCGGCCGCAGGCTCTACGAGACGATGCTGCCGTGGGAGACGGATCCGTCGATGCGCGACAACGAGCTCTGGGCCGCGTTCGCCGACGTCTGGTGCGCGATCCCGAAGGTCGTCTTCAGCCGCACGCTCGACAGCGTCCAGGGCAACGCCCGGCTCGCCGAGGCATCACTGGCCGACGAGGCCGCTGCTGCGCTCGACGCGACCGACAAGGACATCTCGATCGGCGGCGCCGGCCTGGCCGCGGCGGCTATCGAGCTCGACCTTGTCGACGAGCTGCGCATGTTCCGCAATCCGGTCGTCATCGGTGGCGGCACGCCGTTCCTACCGCCAGTCACCGAAGACGTCCCGCTCGACCTGATCGAGACCAGGACGTTTGGCTCGCGCGTGACCTATGAGCGCTACCGGCGCGTCCGCGATGACTCGGACTGACACCGCTAACGGCGCGCTCACCCGATCCGCCGGTGTGTGCCGCGAGCGGATCCCTGACTGCGATGGGCTTCATCTGGGATCGCGTAGTGATGAGCCGCTGATGGTCTACAGCGTGAGCAGGGCCTTGATGGCGCGGCGTTCGTCCATGGCCCTGTAGCCTTCGGCGACCTGGTCGAGAGGCAGGGTGAGGTCGAAAACCTTCCCGGGGTCGATCGCGCCGCTCAGGATGCGGTCGGTCAGGTCGGGCAGGAAGCGCCGGACCGGCGCGGGGCCGCCGTGCAGGTGCACGCCCGAGAAGAACAGCTCGTCACCGGACAGCGTTACGTCGTGGGAGACG
>DATAWX010000105.1:0-2703 GCA_036266995.1 Pseudonocardiaceae bacterium
CCCCCCAGCACCGACACCGAAACAGCACTAGCCCAAATCTGGGCCGAAGTACTCGGCATCCAACGAGTCGGAACCGCCGACAACTTCTTCGAACTCGGCGGCGACTCCATCCTCAGCATCCAACTAGTCTCCCGAGCCCGAGCGGCCGGGTGGAATCTGACGCCCCGGGATGTGTTCCGTCGGCCTACGGTGGCTGGGCTGGCGGTCGTTGTCACCGCGACGGCGCGGGTGGCCGAGCAGGGCCCGGTGTCCGGGGCGGTGCCGCTGACCCCCATTCAGCACTGGTTCTTCGCCACCCACACCGACGCTGTGCAGCATTTCGATCAGTCGCTGATGGTCGAGCTGGTCGAGGACGTCGATCCCGACGCGTTGGCCGGCGCACTGGCGGCGGTGGTGGAGCACCACGATGCGCTCCGGATGCGGTTCGAATGTCTCGACGGCCGCTCGGGAGGGTCCCAGTGGCGCCAGGACAACGCTCCGGTGTCGCAGTCTGCGCAGCCACTGCAACGGCGAGATCTGTCACAGGTGCCCAGTCCGAACCTGCCCGCGGCCCTGGACGCCCTCACCGACGAGCTACACCACAGCTTCGATCTGGGCCGTGGCCTGCTGCTGGCAGCCGTACTGGCCGAGCCGGGTCCCGGCAGGCGCCCGGTGCTGGCGCTGGCGGCGCATCACTTGGTGGTGGACGGGGTGTCGTGGCGGATCCTGCTGGAGGATCTCGCGATCGCATACCGGGCGGCGTGCGGTGACCCGACGGCACGGTTGGGGTCCAGGACGACGTCATTCCGGCAGTGGGCGTTGCGGCTGAGCGAGCATGCCGCCGCGGGCGGGTTCGCCCAGGAGCTGGAGTACTGGACCGGGGTCGGCCAGAGTGTCGATCCGGGGCTGCCCACCGACGGGGCAGGCCCCAACACCGTAGGTGTGATGCGCTCGTTGCGGGTGACGCTGGGCTCAGACGAGACCGCAGCGCTGTTGCAGGACGTGCCAGGCGTTTACCGCACCCAGGTCAATGACGTGCTGCTGGCCGCGCTGAGTGCGGTCCTGGGTGGCTGGACCGGTCGTGAGCAGGTCCTGGTGGATCTGGAGGGCCACGGTCGCGAAGAGATCTTCGACGGGGTGGACCTGTCCCGGACGGTGGGGTGGTTCACCACGCTGTTCCCGGTGGCGCTGCCGGCTGGGCTGGACCGGGACTGGGGCACGCGACTGACCGCGGTCAAGGAACACCTGCGGGCCATTCCCGGTCGTGGTCTGGGCTACGGCGTCCTGCGCTACCTCACCGATGACCCCGGCCTGACCTCCGCCTGCCCCCAGATCAGCTTCAACTACCTGGGCCAGTTCCACTGGTCGGCCACCAAGCCGTTCGCTGCGATGCGCGGCGGACTAGCCGGCGATGCCGCCCCCGAAACCGCCCGAGCCCACCTGCTCGACGTCGTCGGCGCCACCGAGGACGGGTGCTTGGAATTCACCTGGTTCTACGCCCAGGGAACGCACCGGGAAAGCACGGTGCGAGCCCTGGCCGATCAGATGGTGCAGGCCCTGCGGGAGATCATCGCGCACTGCGCCCAGCCCGGCGCTGGGGGATGCAGCCCCTCGGACTTCCCGTTGACTCGTCTCGACCAGACCGCAGTGGACCGCCTGGCGGGCGACGGCCGTCACGTCGAGGACATCTACCCGCTGACTCCCATGCAGGCCGGCATGGTCTTCCACGGGCTGCTCAACACCTCTTCTGGCGCGTACTTCAACCAGGTGCAGTTACACCTGTCCGGAGTGTCGGATCCACCGGCGTTGGGCGCCGCCTGGCAGAAGGTGGTCGATCGGACGCCGATCCTGCGCAGCTGCGTGCAGTGGCAGGACGTTGACGAGCCGGTGCAGGTGGTGCGGCGCAACAGCACAGTCTCGGTGGGTTACCACGATTGGACCGGGTTGCCAGACGATCTGCAGCGGGAGGAGTCGCAACTGCTACTCACCCGCGAACGTGCCGAGGGTCTGGACCTGGCCGTGGCGCCGCTGATGCGGCTGGTGATCGCCACGCTGTCGCGGGACGAGGTCGTGCTGGTCTGGAGCTTCCACCACGTGCTGCTGGACGGGTGGAGCGCAGTTCAGGTGTTCGCTGAGGTCTGCGAACAGTACGCGGCCATCGTCGCGGGACGCGAATCCCCGTCGGTGACGCGGCGCCCCTTCGGAGACTACCTCGAGTGGCTCGGCGCCCAGGACGCGCAAGCGGCGGAACAGCACTGGCGGCAATTGCTCGCGGACGTCACGTCTCCCACCGCCCTGCCTTACGATCGTCCGCCGGTCGAAGCCCACCAGACCGAGTCCGCCGACACCGTCAGGATCGAGCTGTCCGACGAGACGTCCGACCGGCTGCGCAGCACGGCCCAGCGCTATGGGTTGACGTTGAACACGGTGTTGCAGGGGGCGTGGGGTTTGCTGCTGTCGCGCTACAGCGGCCAGCGCGATGTGGTGTTCGGCACGACGGTGTCGGGACGGCCGGCCGACCTGGCCGGTGTGGAGTCGATAATCGGCATGTTCATCAACACCGTCCCCACCCGGGTGCACATCGACAGCGGCCAAGACGTGCTGTCCTGGCTGCGTGAGCTTCAGGCCGAGCAGTCGGAGTCGCGTCGGTTTGATTTTGTGTCGTTGTCGCGGTTGCAGGTGTGGAGTGGTGTGGGTGCTGGGGTGGGTTTGTTTGACAGTATT
>DATAWX010000106.1:0-87267 GCA_036266995.1 Pseudonocardiaceae bacterium
CACCCACAACTGGCGCGGACGACCACTCGAAACCTACCAAACCATCGTCAACCTCATCGCCAACACCACGACCACCACAGGCCTGACCGTTCGCTGCGAACTCGACCCCAACCTCTACCCCACTAAAATCAAACTCACCGACCACCAAAAGGAATCGATACCCCTCACCCGACACGAGTTCCATGGAGACTGGAATTACGCCATCGAGCCACGGCATGAATAAGTTAATTCATTCCGGCTCCTATGTACGTCTCAGCGGCTTGTACTGCCATAGTTCTTGGCTGGATCCTGCTGGACTCGATCAGACACAGCCTCCAGGAGCTTAGTCACCTTTCAGAACTTGAAGCCCACGTGCCTCGCCTAATTCGATTCCGTCGACGATTCGAGCAGGTGCAAATATCAGCAGAAGGTGACGCTCTGATTCGCTACGAGTGCGAAATTGAATCCGCGCAGGGCGCATCGGCGTCTTGGCTGACCTTCCCGATTCTTTGCGGGGCCGATCCAGATGGTCCCGAATGGCAAAGTTTTTCTATTAAAGAGGTGTCGGTAGACGGCGTTGAGTTCGACCCGGCGTTGGCTCTGACAAAAAAGTCAAGAAGCCGGGTCTTAAACAACCCGAGATTCGAGCACATAGTACTAGAGGAAGGAGCCGTTCGGGTGCCAATATCGCTAGAATCAAACCGGCGTCGGTGCACATTCGTGATAGAAGTGGAAATGCGAGGGTTGTACGCCGCAATCTTGAACGCTGACCTTCAATGAGGACTCCTACTTCGCAGATATAGCTTACATTACCGATGAGATCAGCGTGCATATTAAAGGCGTCGATACTTTGCGGCTCTTTTGCTCTTCCCGTGCCGATTACCGGGTACAGGCAAGCCAATTCAGCGGAGAATTATTAGATACGACAGAATCTCATCTTCAATCCGCTGGTTGTAGTATGAGACGTGGCGTGCAGTGGCGGTCGACCAGCGCTAAAATAGGCTATCGATACGAAATTCCTATATCCGCGCAGCGGCTCGCAAAATGAGGTCAAGCGTGAAGTGAACAAATCTTTGTAAAATGAAAACTCCTCGGTTCAGCCGCGCGGCGTGTGCGACATCGCCGACGACAGCGCTTGGATCTCGATCGACGCCGACCACGACACCTTAGTCTTCGCAGTAGCAACAATCGAACAACTGTCGCTTCGTGTGGGACCCAGAAATATCCGCCCGCGACAGCTTCTCGTCACGGCGACGACGGACGCATCAAACGGGCACCCATTGACTCAAGAAGGATACGAACTCGCCCGGGTGGCGGCGACCACCGAACTCGACATACCGTCCGCCCGTGCAAAATCGAGCACAGGCTCTTCTTAGAATCACCCGCGACTGACGAGGGCGACCATAGTAGAAACCTGCCAACTATCGTCCGTCAACCTGTCGCCCACACCACCACAACAGGTCACCGCACCGACGTCAACATTAAATCTTATCCCAACGATTGGTCTCATGGCGTTTGGTGCACGCTTGGTGCATTCGCGGCGGGTCAGGAATGATGACTGATCCGTGCGCCCTGCCGGCGCACGCGACGTGGCCGAACACTGCCCTGGGCCAAGAGTGCCGGACCGCGGCGGGTGTTGGACCGGTGACGCAACGTTGCTAGCATCTGATCTTCAGCCACGTCACACGTGAAACCGAGGTACAGGCTCTCATGGCACTTCAAGGCATCCTTGGGGACAGCGCACCGACGAACCACTCTGTGCGAGTCGACTGGTTCCGGCAGGAACCCGGCGGCACTACCATCTTCGTCAAACCAGCAGCAGGTGATGGTGCAGCGCTTCAACCCGTCGCTAAGCACGATGATGCCGCGGTCCCTCACAGCTGACGGTTGTGGCGGTTGCTACCGCGGGTTGCGGTCCTGTGTGGGATTGATGTCGCTCGCCGCCACATGCATGGGGTAGATGGCGACTTCGGCGGCCTTCACCTCCAACCACACCGCGCAACCACTTCGTAGTCCCAGTTCCACCGCGGCGGCTGGGGTGATGTCGGCCGCCAATCCCGCCGCACCGCGCACCCGGACCATCGTGCCGTTGGGCTCCAGGGCCGCGACTCGGTCTGCGATCACATTGTCCGGGTTACCCGTCGGTGGATGGACCTGGACCGCGACCGCGGCGGGGGTGAACACGGCGACTGCGGGAGCGCCCAGGACCGTGGAATCGGTCAGACCGGCCAGCTCGGTGCCGTCGTCGGCTCCCAACCCGCCTTCCGTCGCGGTACCGGATACCAGGTTCAGCCCGGCCAGGCGCGCCGCGAACGCGCTGCGCGGCCGGGAGAGCACCTCGCGCGTCCGGCCCTGCTCGACGACACGGCCACCCTCGAGCACCACCACCCGATCCGCGAGCACCAACGCGTCGATGACCTGATGGCTGACGACGAGAGCGATCCGGTCAGCCAGCACCTTCTGCAACAGCGACCGCAACGCGGGTGCGAACTCTACGTCCAGCGCGGACAGCGGCTCGTCCAGCAGCAGCAACTCGGGATCTGACGCCAGCGCTCGGGCCAGCGCGACGCGCTGGGCCTGCCCACCGGACAGCCGCCCTGGGCGGCGGCGCGCGAACTGCGTCGCGTCCACCTCGGCGAGGTGGTGCCGCGCCACGTCGCGAGCCGCCCGCCGCCGGGTACCGACGGCACGTGGACCGAACGCGACGTTATCCAACACGGAAAGGTGCGGGAACAGCAGCGGCTGCTGTGCCAGCAAGCCGATACGCCTGCGATGCGGCGCCAGCGCCAACCCGGCGGCAGTGTCGGTGAGCACCCGGTCGTCGAGCACGATCCGTCCACGGTCCGGGCGCAGCAGTCCCGCGATCGCGGCGAGCAGGGTGGATTTGCCGGAACCGTTGCGTCCCAGCACCGCGACCACCTCTCCGGGCGCCACCCGCACGGTCGCGTCCAGGGTGAACTCGCCGCGGCGTACGACGACCTCGGCGTACAGCCCCGCGCTCACCGCAAACCCGGCAGGGAACGCGGCCGCCCCACGACAATCACCACGATCGCCACCACGACGAGCACCAACGACAGCGCGATCGCGCCGTCAGGATCCACCTCGCGCTCCAGGTAGATTTCCAGCGGCAGCGTCCTGGTCACCCCCTGCAGGCTGCCCGCGAAGGCGATGGTGGCACCGAACTCTCCCAGACAGCGGGCGAAGCTCAGAACCGTGCCGGAGCCCAGCCCGGGCAACACCAACGGGACCGTGATGCGGCGCAGCACCGTCAACGGTGTCGCGCCGAGTGTCGCCGCGATCGACTCGTAGCGCTCCCCGCCGGTCCGCAGCGCCCCCTCCAGGCTCACCACCAGAAACGGCATCGCCACGAAGGTCTGCGCCAGGACCACCGCAGCGGTGGTGAACGGAACGCGCACACCGAACGCCACGTCCAGGGCATACCCAGCGAACCCGCTGATCCCCAGCAGGTAGAGCAGCGCAAGCCCGCCGACCACCGGCGGCAGTACCAGCGGTAGCAGCACCACCGAGCGCAGGAACCGCAGACCGGGGACCGCTCCGCGGGCCAGCACCACCGCCAGCGGACCGCCGAACATCACGCACAGCAGGGTGGAGACCGTCGCGGTGCGCAGCGAGAGCCCCAGCGCGGACAGCGCGGACTCGCTGGTGACCAGCGCGCCGAACCGGGACCAGGGCGCCCGCACGACCAGCCCGATCACTGGCAGCACGATCAGCCCGAGCGCCACCAGCGCGGGCAGCCAGAGCACACCGGGGAGTCCGGTGCGGACAGTGTGCGGATCCCTGGTCTGGCTCACCTCGGGTTCGCAGTCGCGGGGCGACTTAGGTCACGCGGGACCGAAGCCGGCGGCAGCGAACTGTTGCTGGGCGGCGGGGCCTCGGACGAACGCCACGAATGCCTGCGCGAGCCGGGCGTGTGGGGCGTTGTTGATCGCGACGATGGGGTAGGTGTTGACGGCTTGGCTGGCCTCCGGGAAATCAATCTCCTGCACTTTCCCTGCGGCGCTACGCGCGTCGGTGACATAGACGACGCCGGCATCGGCGTCCCTGGACTCAACCTTCGACAGCACCGACAGCACGTCCTGCTCCTCGCTGGCCGGGCTGAGCTTGATCTTGGTCAGTTGCTCGATCTTCGTGGTGGCCGCGCCACACGGCACTTGTGGGGCCGCCACCACCTCGGTGACGTCCGGTTTGGCCAGATCGGCGAATGAGTGAATTGACTTCGGGTTGCCCGGGGGCACCACCATGGTGAGCACGTTGCTGACGAAGGGCACCGGTGTGCCAGCGGCCTTCCCCTTGTCCTGTACCACATTCATCTGGGTGTCGTTGGCGGAAGCGAAAACGTCGGCGGGCGCACCGTTGACGATCTGTTGGGCCAAATCGTCCGAGCCTCCGAAACTGAACCGCAGGTCAGCGTCGGGGTTGGCGGCCTCGAACTGCGGTTTCAACGTGGTGAACACAGCTTTAAGGGACGCTCCAGCCAACACGGTGACCGGTATCCGGGCCTGGGCGGCCGGGGCCCCACCGCAGCCGGCGAGCGCCAGCACAGTTATTAGGACTACGGTTAGCCGCCGTGTCATGCACGGCCTGCCGGGGTCTCGACCATGACTTGGGTTGACTTCACGACAGCCACCGCCAGTACCCCAGGCACGAGCCCCAGTTCCCGTACCGCCTCGCTACTCATCAGTGAAACAACCCGGTGTGGTCCGCACTGGATCTCCACCTGAGCCATCACCCGGTCCGCGATCACTTCGGTGACCAACCCGACGAACCGGTTGCGTGCCGATCGGTCCACTACCGATGGGTCTGGTGTGGCGTGCGCCTGCGACTTGGCGAACGCCGCCAGTTCCACACCATCCACAGCCTTGCGGCCACCGGCGTCCCGAATCGCGGTCAGTTGCCCCGAATCCGCCCATCGCCGAACGGTGTCGTCACTTACTCCGAACAGTTCAGCGACCTCTGACATCCGATAGTGCGGCACATCAGAAACAATACCTCCGCAAGTACGGTAACGAAAGCTGCCCGGCCCTGCCGTGCTGTTGACCAGGCGTGTCCCGGCGCACGCGTGCGCAGCGCCGGCATGTTGCCCACTGTGTTGCGCTACCGCTTGGGAAGAAGTCCGATATATCCTTAATCGCAGTTGCGGATTTTGTGGCCTATACCAACCGCATTTGCGGAGCAATGGCCGACGATGGAAGCGTCAGCATCGTGAGATACCCCCAGTAGGCCGCATCGTCCGGCGTCGAGCCGGTGTGCGCGATAAGTCCGGTTTTACCGGCCACGAGTCGTCACTGCGCCGGGCCTGCGAGCAGGTCGTGAGCTATGCTTTCCTGTGTTGCTCCAGTGTGGGTGAACCAGATTGCGGGGATGAATGCGCATTGGAGCCGGTCGTGGGATTGGAAGAGGATCGGAGGCTCACTGTGGTGACCGTGCGGTACTTCGCGGCGGCGCGCGCCGCCGCTGGGCTGCCCAGCGAGAGTGTCGACATCGGTGAGGACGCTACCGTGGCCGACGCACTGGACGCGATCACCGCTCGGCATGGAGTAGCACTGCACAAGGTGTTGGGCGCTTGCAGCTTCCTGGTCGATTCGGTCGCCGTACGTGACCGCACTATGCCGCTGCGACCCGGTGCCGAGCTCGATGTATTGCCGCCGTTCGCGGGCGGCTGACCTCCCGCGACTGAACTCCCCGACGATGCCGGGACAATCTCACGGACTGTTGACCCATTCTTCCGAACCGTCGGATAGTTCTTGCCTCTTCCAGATCGGCAGCTGCAGCTTCACCTCGTCGATCAGTTCCGCGCACGCTGCGAAAGCCTCCGCCCGGTGCGCCGCCGACACGGCACAGACAATTGCAGAATCGCCGATCGCCAGCGATCCGATACGGTGACTGACAGCCAGCGCGTAGACCTTCGGGTGCGTCGCGGCGACTTGAGCCGCGACGCGCGCGATCACGTCGCCGGCATCGGGATGGCTGGAGTACTCCAATGCGCGCACCCCCCGGCCGCCGTCATGGTCACGGACCACGCCAGAAAAGCTCACCACTGCGCCAGCGGTCGAGCGGGAGACCATGCGGGCGTGCGCCTCGACGTCGAGTGGATCCTCAGTGACAACCGCGTGAAGCACGACAGCCGAGGCTGCGGGCGCCGCCACGTTTTCTCCGTGACCGGGTCCGGGTGTGGGTCCGGGAACTGACGGTTCCCCGGTTCCGCTGCCGACATGGTCCGCGCCGTGCAGCTGCTCAATGGCGTGATCAAGCACCTGGTCGAGGACCGCCAGACCGTCACGGACCCCGCCGGTAGAGCCCGGCAAGTTGACCACCAGAGTGCGGCCGGCCACCCCTGCCAGCCCGCGGGAGAGCACCGCCGTGGGTACCTTAGGAAGCCCGGCCGAGCGGATGGCGTCCGCCAATCCGGGCAACCGCCGATCCAGCAACGGCTCAGTGGCCTCCGGGGTGCGGTCGGTGGGACTGATGCCGGTGCCGCCGGTAGTCAGCACGACGTCGACCGCGGCCGTCACCGCCGTCGCGACCGCGTCACGCACCGGCGAGCCATCAGGCACTACCACGGGATCCGGGGTCTGATAACCACGCTCGCACAGCCAGTCGACGATGACTGGTCCGGTGCGGTCGGCGTACACCCCGGCGGCCGCGCGGTTGGAAGCCACCACCACCACGGCCCGACGGGTCGTTTTTGTCACCGGTCCTCCTGAGCTAATTCGACGGTTGGCCGGCTCCACAACCCGGTCTTGCCGCCTGACTTGCGTTCAACCCGCACCGCGTCGAGTACGGCGGCGGGGTCAACCGCCTTAACCATGTCGTGTAACGCGAGCCCGGCAACCGCGACCGCGGTGAGCGCCTCCATCTCCACGCCCGTACGGTCGGTAGTGCGCACCGTGGCGGTGATCTGGACCTCGCAACCCATGGTGTGCAGGTCCACGGTCACCCCAGTCAGCGACAATGGATGACAGAGTGGAATCAGCTCAGGCGTTCGCTTGGCCGCCATGATGCCTGCGATGCGCGCGGTGGCGAGTGCGTCGCCTTTGGGTAGTTGTTCGGCGCGCAGCAACCGTACTACCTCCTCGGTGGTGCGAAAGACACCGGAGGCGACCGCCTCTCGCGCGGAGGTCTGCTTGTCTGAGACGTCGACCATCCGAGCCGCGCCACGGTCATCCACATGGGTCAGTCGATTCTCAGAGCTCACGCAGCCAATCCTACGGCCGGAACCCCTCGGCGACTTGCCTCGCCGAACCGAAGGCACCCCGGGCGATGCGGTGCCGCACAGATCGGCAATCCGGCGCCACGAGTTGGTAGCTGTTGACAGCCTTCCCGGAGAGGGTTGGCGGTACTTGAAGGGCGGCCAATGCCGGAGGGGCTGGCACGAGATGCGTGCCAGCCCCTCCGGGATGTGTCGGTCAGATCAGTGGGTGACCGGCAGGTGTGCCTCGACAGGCTGTGGTGGCGGGGCCTCTTCCTTCGGGCCCTGGTTGTTCTCGTGGTGCTCTTCACGGCAGCTCGCGGAAGAGATCACGATCTCCTCCAGCGCGTCACCGTCGCCCCTGGCGGTAAGACCCGGGTTGCTCACCTTGAGCGCACCAAGCAGATCTGTGACCGTGACAGGCCCTGACGGCGTCGCCGACTTGGCATGTGCAGCCTGCAGCTGCTCCATGGTCGGGACCGTCATCTTGCTAGACGCGAGGCTCTTGAAAAGGTCGAGATCCTTCTGCGAGAGCGCTGCCTTGTGCCTGTCGCCGGGTAGCAGCGAGACGACCGCCGCGTCGACCGTGAGCTTGTCATGGTCCCGACGCTGCCGGTTGAACTCGACCTTCACCACCGGCGACAGGTCCAGCTCCTGACCTGCATATGGCGACCCCGTCTTCTCGCTGTCGCCGTCGGTGCCGATGATCGAAGATTCACCGTGGCCGTTCTCGCAGGTTGCCTCAAGAACCCTCAGACGCAGGCCGAGGATGTTCACCTTGAGAGCCGTCGCCTTGGACCGATTGTGCTCGGCGTCGACCTTGAGCAGCGCGATGTAGATGCCATTGGAGTTGCGCCCGGGCACCTCCAGCAGCGCCTTCTGGTCGTCGGGCGGAGCTTCCACCCGAGGAGTCGGCGCGATGGGCAGCAAACCTTCCGCAGCGAGTCCGAATGCCGAGGCGGTGGGCTCTTCGCCAGCGGAGCCGGGCAGTGTCCCCAGCAGCAGGGCCGCGACGGCGGTGGCAGCACCGACGCTGGCAGCACTGACGCCCGCGAGCTTCCTACTGTTCACATGCTGTCCTTTCGTTCGTTCAGTTCTCGTCGATGAGCACGAGCGTCCCCAGGGGAACTTGGATCAACTGGTGGAGCGCGTCAGACGGCACCCGAATGCAACCATCGCTAGATCGGGTACCGAAGACATTGGCCGTGGGCCAGGTGTGAATCGCGACGGTTCCCGGGCCGCCGCCGAAGCTGTCGAGAGTCGTGCTGTGAATGCCCAATGGCAAGATCACTGGCGAGTACCGCTGAGCGGCATCGCTGAACGAACCGAGCAGGAACGTGCGCCCGGGTGGGGTGGGGTGGACTTCCTTGCCGGTGCCCACCGTCCAACTACCCAGGCGCTGGCCCCCCTTGAACAGCTCCATATTGAGGGAACGAAGGTGCACCCTGATGAGATACGGGGTTACCGCCCGATCGAGTGCAGTATCGGTTACCCAGCCTGCGGAACTGTTGGGTCGAGAGGGCAACAGCACCTCTACCCACCCGGGTTGCTGGGCGATCGCCGGCAGCCAGGTATCACCGATCTGTTGGGAACCGAGCCGGGCGATCGGGGCGCCGCCGGGCGCGTTGTACACAACGACCTCGCGCCGTGGGTGAACCACGGTGCCGTCGGTGGCCACCACGGGGCCGGGATCGAGCGGCGCCCCTTCGATGGCGGTGTATGTGGTGCTCTGCGGCAACTTCGCGGGATCTGCCGGAAGGACCGCCGGCGGGATCGTGGTGGTCGGCGCGGCCACGACGGGTGGCGGCGGCGGCGCGGCCTTGGAGGTCTCGCTGGCCCCGAAGGGGGAGACCAAGGCGACCGCGACGATCGCGACCACAACCAGCAGAACCCCGCCGATCGCACAGGCGATCAGGTATGGACGGTCGAGTAGCCGGAAGGATCCGGGAGGACGTTGAGCCATGACCTCGTGTGGTGTCGGACGAGCAGAAATAGGAGGCTCGCCCTCCCCGAGCGGGCGATCCCGCTCGACCCAACGACGCTGTGACGTCCGCTGGGGCTGCGCGGTGACGGCACCCTAACGGACCCGAAACGCCACCCTGCGGGGACCCCGCTACTCGGTATCACTCCGGTTGATCACAGTATGCGGATGCTCGTAGCGGACCTGGTCAGGCGGCAGCGGGAAGGTCACCTCACCGAACGGGGACAGCGCGCCCTGTAATGGGGCGGCGAGCTCGGTGACCGGATGGTCCTCCTCCGACCAGCTCGGCCAGGTCGGGTCGATGCGGTCGGTACGCTTGGCCACAGCTTTCTCCTCTTTCGGTGGTCCCGCCTGGCGTGCTCAGCAACCCCACAGGGCGCAGGAACACCGTCCATTGTGCCCGATGCCGGTGCGATCAACTCCAGGATGCAACCGGTGTCACTCGACGCGCCATCAGCGCTCTCGCTACGCTGGACCAGATGCCCAGCACCGCGCTTGCTGACTGGCTACGCTCCCAGGACGACGACACGCTGGTCGAGTTGCTGCGCGCCCGCCCTGATCTGGCCGTGCCCCCGCCGGCGGATTCGATGGTGCTGGCTACCCGAGCCGCCATCCCGGCATCGGTCGCCAGGGCCTGCGAGGACCTCGACCGATTCACTGTGGCGGTGCTATCAGCGCTGGTGGTAGCAGGCGCGGACACCACATCGGTGAGCCGCCAGGCGGTCGGGAACCTGCTTGGTTCAGAGGTCGCCCCCGGGCGGCTGGCTCGGGGACTGAAGGAGCTACGGTGCCGGGCGTTGGCTTGGGGCGACGATGCGGCGCTTGCCGTGGCGCCGGCAGCCCGCCAGGTCATCGGAGCGCATCCTGGTGGCTTGGGTCGCCCCGCCACGGACCTCGCCGGAGTCGACCTCAACGCTGTCCTCGCCGAGCTTGCCGAGGACGAGCTGGGGGTATTGCGGGCGCTGGCCGCCGGATCGCCGATCGGCACCAGCCGGGATGCCGCCGAGGTGCTCCCCCTTGATCGAGCCCGTACGCCGGTGCAGCGCCTACTAGCCCGCGGGCTATTAAGCCGGATCGACGCGGGCACCGTCGAGTTACCCGCACAGGTGGGTCTGGCGCTGCGCGCAGATCATCCGCTTGGCCCCCTTGAGCTGGACGAGCCGGCGCTGCCGACCCGGGCGCATGACCCGGCTGTAGTCGACTCGACAGCCGCCGGCGCGGTGCTCGAGCTGCTCCGCCACACCGAGAAGCTGCTCGCCGAATGGTCGGCGGACCCTCCCCCGATGTTGCGCGCGGGTGGTCTTGGTGTGCGGGACCTGCGACGAACAGCACGTCTACTCGACCTCGACGAGCCGACCGCCGCGCTGCTCGCCGAGGTGGCCATCGCTGCTGGACTGATCACCTGGACCGATGAGGGAACCGGTGCGCCGCTGTGGTTGCCCACCGCAGCCGCCGATTCCTGGCTCGCCGCACCAGCGCAGCGGCGCTGGGCCATCCTGGTGCCCGGGTGGCTTGAGCTGCCCCGGCTGCCCGGATTGGTCCGGACCCGCGACGACAAAGATCGGCCGCTGACCGCACTGTCCGACGAGTTGCACCAGCCACGTGCCCCGGCTCAGCGACGCCGGATCCTTGAGGCGATAGCCGAGCTGCCTGCCGGCTGCGGTATCCAACGATCCGAGGACCTCGCAGAGCTGCTGGCGTGGCGAGCCCCCAGGCAGGACGCCCGGCGCCGCGAAGAGGTGGTCGGCTGGACGGTCCAGGAGGCCACCGCGCTGGGTGTGCTCGCGCTGGGAGCGGTGTCCTCGGCCGGCCGTGCGCTGCTGCGCGACGGTGCCGCGGCCGCATCGGCCGTTCTCCATCCGGCGCTGCCGGAGCCGGTGACCCACGTCCTGGTACAGGCCGACCGCACCGTGGTGGCGCCGGGACCACTAGAGCCCGAACTGGCCAGGGAGATCGGGCTGGTCGCCGACGTGGAATCAGCGGGTGGCGCCACCGTCTACCGGATCACCGAGAACACTGTGCGCCGGGCCCTGGATGCCGGCCGCAGTGCTGCCGACCTCCACGAGCTCTTCCGAACCCGGTCAGTGACCCCGGTGCCGCAGTCACTGAGCTACCTCATCGACGATGCGGCACGGCGGCACGGGCGGCTGCGCGGTGGCTCCGCCGCCGCGTTCCTCCGTTGCGACGACGTTGTACTGCTCACTGAACTAATGGCGCACCCGGTCGCCGCGCGCTGCGGGCTGCGTCGGCTTGCTCCTACCGTGCTGGTCAGCCCGTTGGCACTGGCGGCGCTGCTCGACGAGGTACGCGGCGCCGGCTTCGTCCCGGTCGCCGAGGGACCCGATGGCCAGGTGGTCGACCTGCGCGCCGGAGCTCGCCGGGCCCGGGCCCGAACCCAGCCGACCCGCCGCGCCGTCGCGCCACCTATCCCCTCCGCAGAGCAGCGTGCCGCGATGGTGGCAGCGGTACGGACCGGCGATGCGATGGCCACCGCCGCTCGCGGGCCCGCGGTGCGAAACGGCGCGGTTCCTACCGGTGACACGCTGGAGTTGCTGCAAGGTGCCGCGCACGCAGGCAGCAACGTCTGCATCGGCTACGTCGACTCCCACGGCGTGGCCCGCAGGCGCATCGTGCGCCCGGTGAGCGTAGGCGGCGGCGTCCTGGAAGGGTTCGACCGGTCAGCCGACGAGCTGCGGCGCTTCCCGCTGCACCGCATCACCTCAGCCGCCGTCATGAGCGACTGACTCAGCGCCGGACACCGGGTGCACTGAGATCTATGGGCGGGCGTTCTGCAGCTGGGCGCGCAGCTCGGGGGTCAGCAGCTTGCCTGCGCGGTCTACCAGCAACGTCATCTCATAACCGATCAGGCCGATGTCACAGCTCGGCGAGGCCAGCACAGCGAGACTGGATCCATCGCTGATGGCCATGGTCAAGACGATGCCGCGCTCCATCTCCACGACAGTCTGCACGACCCCGCCCGCCTCGAAACACCGGGCCGCGCCCTGAGTGAGGCTCACGAGGCCCGAGGTGACCGCGGCAAGCTGATCAGCGCGGTCTCGGGGCAACCCTGAGGACGAAACCAGCAGCAGCCCGTCGGCGGAGACGACGATGGCATGCGCTACTCCGGGCACCTGCTGGACGAAGCTATCCACCAGCCAGCCGAACTGGCTGGGCTGGCCCGGATACTGAGGCGCTGCTGTCATCGCTACTGATTCTCCTCGAAGGCTCGCTCGTCGATAGGTCGCATCAGGGTGTCGGTCCAGCTGAGCTGCTCTTCAGGACTGATATGTGCGTGCCGCCCGACGTTCAACCCGCGCTGGTATCTGCTCAACCTGCCACGCACAGCGTCCGGGGTGCGAGCCAGCGCAGCGGGTACCGGCGTCGGCAACACACCGCCGTCCGCACCGGACACGAGATGCGCACGCGGCTGCCGCTTGGGCAGGCCGGCTGGGGTGACGTCGTGGTCAGCGGGGACGCGCAGCGCTTGCGCCGCCCGCCATCCCTCGTCGAAGGGGGACCACCACTCGGTCGCAGCGGTGGACGGCGCCTCGTTGACCGGTGCGGACTGCTGCTCGCGGAACCAGGCCGACACCATTTCGAAGATCTCTTCGCGAACCTCCTCAGGCTGCCCGACCTCCCCGCTGCCCGTCGGTATCGCGCTGCTCGGGGGAAACGAACCGGCCGGCGACGCGGCACTGCCCAGTGCGTCAGTGGCCGCCGCAACCTGCGTTCGGTCGCCCGCTTGATCATCTTTGCCGAAGAGCTCAAGCCACTCCTGCCGCGCCGTCAGCGGCTGGCTGCACTGCGAGGTGACCACGCCGAGTGCGGACGGGTTGATCGAGGCTGGGCTGAACAGCTCACTCTCGGGCGCCTCGTCGATCACCGACACCTGCAGCGGCGGCTGCCCTTCGGGCCAGCTCCACCCGGTCGATCCGGATCCGGACTCCGATATGGCGTCGTCCGGGGCGCTATCCGTCGGTACCCGGAGGTCGACTGTCACCAGGGAGGGCGTCAACAGTACGGTCGCGGTGATCCCCCCGCCACCGAGGCGCTGGCGCAACCGCACCGAGATACCATGCTGCGCAGCCAGCTCGCGTACCACGAACAGACCGATCTGACCGGCGACCGATACATCGACCCCCGGTGCGGCGGCCAGGCGTGCGTTGATCGCCTGCAGTTCGTCAAGAGCGATCCCGGGCCCGGCGTCGGTGATCTCTACCAGCAGGCTCTTATCGTCGGTCAGCGCGCTGGACAGGGTCACCATGGTGCCTTGCGGCGCGACGCCGGTGGCATTGTCGAGCAACTCTGCGATGACGTGAACCACGTCGTTGGCGATCGGGGCGGCCACCGTGGCCGCGGGGCACGGGCACACCGTCACCCGCTGATGGTCATCGATCTCCAAGACTGCGTTAGTGAGCAAGTCGAGCACCGCCACCGGCCCTTCGGCACCCCGGCGCACCGTTCCGCCAGCCATGACCAGCAGATTCTCGCTGTGCCGGCGCATCCGGGCGGCAACGCGATCGAGCTCAACCAAGCTACTGACCAGCGCGGGGTCCTGTGTTTGGCTGCGCAGCTCGTCGATCAGCTGCAACTGCCGCTGGAGCAGCCGCTGGCCACGACCGGAGAGGTTGACGAAGACGTCGTTGAGGCTGCTGCGCAGTTGGGCCTGCTCGGCGGCTAACCGGACTGCTTGGGCGTGCACGGTGTCGAACGCCCTGGCGACCTGACCAACTTCCTCCCGGGAGTGCACTGGCACCGGGTCCACAGTCGTCTGGCTGGGGCAACAATCGGCACTGCGGAGTTGCTCGGCGGCCTCCGGGAGCCGCCGGTCGGCGACCTCGAAGGCGGCGGTGCGCAAGGCGCGCAGCGGTTGCAACAGCGAGCGCACCACGACGACCAGCAGCGCGACGGCGAGCAGCAGCAGCGCGGTGACCGCAGCGCCATCCCACAACGCCTCGTGCCACGCTCGACTGCTGCGCGCGGCGGTGTCCTTCTGCAACCCGCCGAGCAGGGCGATCTGTCCCTGGCGGATGTCTTCGACGGTTCCCACCGCCGCGGAGTTCCAGTCACCGGGAACCGTCTCCAACGGTGCGCCACGCTGCGCCCGGTCCAGCGCGGCGTCCAGCAACCGCTTGCGATCGACCACCGCCTTGGCGCCGAAGTAGAGCTGCCCTTGGTCGGGCGACTCAGCTTGGCCGAACTCGTCGGCTGCGGCGTCGAACCGGGCGTCGGCGGTTCGCAGCGTCATCTGCTGATCGGCGAACAAGACGCCGGACAAGATCCCCGCCAGCAATGCTGCATGCTGGTAAGCAGCCTGTTCCTGGGCGACCGCGAGCGTCTTGACGCCGTCGGCTTGGCGGGCCAGCGGGTCCGGTGCCTCGTCCAGCACTCGACGGTCGATCCCGAGCAACGTCGCGATGAGCGCGGAGTACCCGACGACGGCGTCGCGCGCGGCGACGGCATTAGCTGGCGCAACGCCGGTCCGCAGGGTGGCCCTGCGCACAGCGGCAAGCCCGGACAGCCCGCTCAGCGCGGCGGCCGGGGCCGTCTCACCAGCTAGCTGCGCAGCGCGCAATGTGCTGACAGCGGAATCCACCCGCGCAACCTGCGCCGGTAGCCCGACGCGGTCCGCGATGCCGCCGCTGGCCTGCATCGCGGCGACCCGATATCGCTCTCCCTGCAGTTCGTACACCACAACGCCCAACTGCTGGGCAAACCTGAGCTGTCCGCTGAGCGCGGCGAATCCCTGTGCGTTGCGTATCAGATCGGTGACGCGCAGTGCCCCGAGTACCCCGGCGAGCAGCAATGGCACCAGCAGCACCGCAGTCAGTTTGGTGCGCAACCGCCAATCCTTGAGCCGCCACCGGCCGCCGCGATGTCGCAGCGCTGCGCCACCGGCCCCGAGCATGGCGAAGCCAGACCCGGCAGCGAAACTTTGCGTAGTCGGTTCGTGACGTACAGTGACGTCGGAAGAGCCGTCGGAACGGCCGGAAGGTGGTCTAGCCCGCACTTCATGGCCGGTCACGCTACGCACTCTCCCCACTCGACGATCACGTGCGAGTCGCCACCGACTTCCGCATGGCGTGCTCGACCAAGGCGATAAGGGTGCTCTTGGTCGATTCCCGCTCCCGCGCGTCACACGGGACGATAGGTACCGCAGGCCCGATGGCCAGCGCTTCCCGGACGTCCTCAACACTGTGACTGAGCACGCCGTCAAAGCAGTTCACCCCGACGACGTAGGGCAAACCGCGGTCTTCGAAGAAGTCCACCGCAGCGAAGCAGTCGGCCAGCCGACGGGTGTCCACCAGGACAACCGCGCCGATCGCTCCACGCACCAGGTCGTCCCACATAAACCAGAAGCGATGCTGCCCCGGCGTGCCGAACAGGTAGAGGATCAGCTCTGCGTCCAGCGACAACCGACCGAAGTCCATCGCGACAGTGGTGGTCGACTTGTCCGGAGTGGCCGCGAGGTCATCGACCGAGGTACTTGCATCAGTGAGCACAGCCTCGGTGGTCAGCGGTGCGATCTCGGATACGGTGCCGACGAAGGTCGTCTTGCCAGCACCGAAACCACCGCCCACGACGATCTTCGCGGATATCACGGTGGGCCGGCCACCCGCGCCCGGCCACGCGGCGGGCGGGCTGGACCGAGCCGGGTTGGGCTTGACCGCTGCCGCCGACGCGCCCCCGTAGGACCGTGCCCGATCAGAGTCGACGAAGTCCACTCAACACCCTTTCCATCAAAGCCATATCCGGCGTGTTGCTGGAACCGTTCGCGCTACGGTGCACCACGACCAAGCCGATGTCAGCCATGTCGGCCAGCAGAACTCGGACCACTCCCAGCGGCAGCGATAGTAGAGCGGCCACTTCGGCCACCGATCGGGGGTCACGACACAGCTCGGCGACCGCCCGGTGCTCCTCGCTGGTCAGCACCGCCATATCGTGACCGTGCTCGCTGGTCGAGACCAGCGTTTCCACCGCAAGATCGATCACCGGCTGGGTCCGGCCGCCAGTCCAGGTGTAGGGCCGTACCACCGACGATGAGGCCGCCGGCTGGCTCCACTCGACGGATCCCGCCAGCACCGACTTCTGCCGCCGTACTGGGCGCTGTGGATCCACCGCTGCCGGCTGCGGGGTGGCCGACGCCTTCGCCGACCTCTTGCGGCGCCCACCGGAGCGCCAAGGGCCCCCACTGAGGTCGTTCACCAAACCAGCGAAGGACTGCTCATCACCGTCATCACCGCTGGGGTTGCTCACCGCCGCCTCACCGCCGCCTCAACGACCTAGCGCGCCATGCAGCTCGGTACGCGTCTGTGGGGTGAGCTGCTGGCCGACCCGGTCCACCAGCAGCGTCATCTCATAGCCCACCAACCCGATATCGCAGCTCGGGGCTGCGAGCACCGCGAGACTCGAGCCATCGCTGATCGACATCAGCAGCATGATCCCGCGTTCGAGTTCCACCACCGTCTGCACAACCTGGCCGGCGTCGAAGCAGCGGGCCGCTCCCTGGGCCAAGCTGACCAGACCGGATGCCACCGCCGCGAGCTGATCGGCGCGGTCCCTGGGCAGGTGCGCCGAAGCGCTCATGGGCATACCTTCGGCTGACACCACCAATGCGTGCGCCACCCCGGCAACCCGGTTGACAAAGTCGTCGACCAACCAACCGAAGCGGCTCGGTTGCGGTTGCGGTTGTGGAACAGTCACTTCGTCTGCCCTTCTGCACCTTGGGGCTCCGACGACGATCCGTCAGCTTCCTGTTCAAGGGCTCGGCGGGTCTGGCGGCCTTCGCGGATTCCCTGCTGGTAGCTGGAGAGCCGGCCGCGAATTGACTCCGCGCTACGCACCGGCGCGCTCGCGGGCTCAGCCGCACCTGCGGCACCCGGCACCAGCAGCGCCCGAGGCTGCCGCCGGGGCAACCCCATGGCGGTGACCTCCGCGCTCACCGGCACCGCCAGTGCCCCGGCCGCCCGCCACCCATCATCTGCGGCACCCCAGTCCTGCGCCGGCGTGCCGGCTGGACGGGTCCCGCCCAATGCGGCGGGAATCGACTGAGCCGAGGTGCGGGGCTTGCCGGCATCGCCGGATTCGGATTCGATCAATGTCCGGCCCGGCTGCCGACGCATCAGAGGCGGTGAGCCTGCGGTAGCCGGCGCGGTCGCCTTAGCGGCGGCGGCATCCGCAGCCGCCGCATCCGCAACCGGAGCGTCCGGCAACGGCGCATCCGGCGACGAGGCCTCCCGGGTCGGCGCTCCCCCTGGCCCGCGCGACGACGGAGCAGTCCAGCGGACCGGGACCGCCTCGTGTTCCTTGAACCACGCCGACGCCACGTCGTCGAAGATCGGTGTGGAGTGCTGGAGCGTCACCCGCTGCCCCGGTCCAACTGGGCCAACCGGTCCCGCCACCGTGGCCCGCGCCGGCCGGAACAGATCCGCATCGGATCCGGTGCCGACGACATCCGCCGGGCTTGCCGCCGGACTGTCGACCAGTGGGCTGTCCGGCGGTCCCGGCGGAGCCGGTGGCGGCTGCGCCGGTCCCGACACCGACGGTGAACGCTGGCCTAGGCGCTGCGGCAGCTCGGGATCGCCGCTCGTCTCGTGGCCATCCACCACCGGGATATCCACCACGGTCTCCGGCCCACCCGCATCGTCTTGGTCGACGTCCGCGGTGTCGTCCGGGTCGACCTCCACAGTGTCGTCCGGATTGACGTCCGCGGTGGAGTCCGACTCGGGGTCAGCGTTAATGTCCCGGTCGGCGTTAGCGTCCGGGTCCTCGGCGACGTCTGATCGAGGAACCGGGATCGCGTCGGTGTCACTGGCTCCCGGCGACGCGGCGTCCTGACTACCGGAGTCTTTGGCTTCGGTCAGCTCAGCGATGGCCGCCGGGCTGGGCTCGACCGCCTCCGATGCTACCCGCACCAACCGGGAGGGCATGATGACGGAGGCCCAGACACCCACGTCACCGTCACCGCGGCGCAGCTGCACCTCGATGCCATGCCGGCCAGCCAACCGGCCGACGACGTAGAGCCCCATGCGGCGGGAGACCGAAGCGTCCACCACTGGTGGGCTGGCCAACCGGTAGTTCGCTTCGACCAGCTCCGGCTCCGTCATCCCGACACCGCGATCAGCGACCTCGATCGAGACCGAACCGTCCGGGCCGAAGTCGCTGGAGACCATCACGTGGCTGTCCGGCGGCGAGAACTGAGTCGCGTTGTCCAGCAGCTCGGCCAGCAGATGCACCAGGTCACTCGCTGTCCGGCCGAGCACCAGCACCGCAGGCGGCTGCTGCAGCACGAGCCGTTGGTACTGCTCCACCTCGGAGACCGCGGCGCGCAGGACGTCGACCAGTCGGACCGGACGGCCGGACCGGTTGGCCGCATCGGTGCCCGCGAGGACCAGCAGGTTCTCACTGTTACGCCGCATCCGGGTAGCGAGGTGGTCGAGCTGGAACAGGTTGTCGAGCTGTTGCGGGTCCTGCTCACCGCTCTCCAGCCGGTCGATGAGCTTCAGCTGGCGCTCGACCAGGCCCTGCGTGCGACGCGACAGGTTGACGAAGATGTCGTTGACGTTGGCACGTAGCTGGGCCTGCTCACCGGCCAGCCGAACCGCCTGGCTGTGCACCTCGTCGAACGCCCTGGCGACCTGACCGATCTCCTCGCGGGTGCCCACCGGTACCGGCTCAACCTCGGTCGCGGGGAGTTCGCCGTCACGGATCCGGGCCATCGCCTCGGGCAGCCGCCGATCGGCGACGTCCAGGGCGGTGCGCTTGAGCACGCCCAGCGGCCGCAGCAGCGCCCGGGTCACGAAGATGCCGACCAGCACACCCAGCCCCAACGCGAAGAACAGGATGACCGAGTTCAGACCGGCCGCGGTTCGCACGTGGTCAAGCAGGTTCTGGGCGGTCTGTTCGATACGTTGCCGCAGGTTCTTCTCGACGGTGTTGATGTTGGCGATGACCACCGCGTTGCGCTGATCCCAGTCCTGCGGGGAGGCACCCAGCGGCTGATCCGCGAGACCGCGGTTGAGCACCAGCTGCAACAACCGCTGCCGGGAAAGCTCAACGTCGGGACCGACTCCAGCGATCGCGCTAGCCCGCTCTGCGGGTCCCAAGGCAGCCCGGAGTGCGTCCTGATCGGTGACCTGCCGGACGGCCGCGGTGCGCAGGTCTTCGATCTGACCAGAGCCGAGGTGGTTGGTATACAGCGCCGCCGAGACGATCGCGCGCTGCCGGCTGATCTGCTCGCGACCGGAGACCAGGGAATGCACGGCTGCAGCGTCGTTGGTGACGGCGACGTCATCGAGCTGGCGGGTCAGCGCGGAATCCAACTCGATCAGGGGATCGATCGCGTCACTGTACTCGGTGACGACCACCTCGACGGGGCCGAAGCCGCTGGTCACGCTCGCCCGCAGGGGCCCTAACGCGCCCAGTGCGGCGAGCGGGGACCGGGTGAAGTCGAGGCCGGCCACCTGACCGGCGGACGCCGCGGTGATCTGCACAGCGCTGTCGACGGAGCGGAACTGCGCATCCAGCGGTCGCCGGTCGCCGGCGCGGCCCGTGGCGACGAACGCGGTAGCCATGTCCCGTTCCTGCTCCACAGAGCCGATCAGATCGGATAGCTGCTGCTGCACGCGCACGATCTGGGAGATCCGCTCATAACCCGGCGCGGCGCCCGCCTCGTCCACGATCCGTAGTACCCCGGCGACCAGAGCGACGATGGTCGGCACCAGCAGCACTGCGGCCAGCTTGACCACCACTGGCCAGTTGCGCCAGTACCACCGCGACCGCGGAGTCGTCGGGCCGATCGGTGCCCCCGCGTTCACGGGAGCGCTCAGTATGGCGGTCATCGCGCCGCCTCCACGGAAGCCGGGAGTCGCGAGCTACTCGCTGGCACGGTGAGGTCCCTCCCCAGGGGTCGACGGTGGCCGGGCATCCGACACACCACAGGTAACCGCGGTTGTGGGCCATCCCCACCGCACGGAGGTAACGTCTCGGACACCGAGCCGGATACGCCCGATGTAGGCGACGGACGATACGACGCGCCGAGCCGAGCCGTCCCGCGGGTCGGGTTACCGTCCTATTCGACCGCTTACCGTCCTATTTGACCGCTGACCGCGCCAGTGCCTTCGCGGGACAATACCCGCGCGGCGTAACTTTTCTTACCCTGATGGACGTCCTGCAGCACTGAAAGTAATTGCGTTCAACCCGGATGATCCACCAGCCCCGCCTTCAATGCCTCGGCGGAGTGGGCCCGGACGCACCTGGGACACTGGTTGGGAGACCAAGCCGATCACCCACCCGCGGTGCTTGCCAACCGGAGGAACTCGTTGAGCGCTTCGCCCGACGCTGGACCGCTCATCGTGCAGTCCGACAAGACGCTGCTGCTGGAGGTCGACCATCCGGCGGCGGGGCTGGCACGCGCGGCGATTGCTCCGTTCGCCGAACTCGAGCGCGCGCCGGAACACGTGCACACCTACCGGGTGACGCCGCTGGCGCTGTGGAACGCGCGCGCCGCGGGCCATGATGCCGAACAGGTCGTCGACGCGCTGGTGCGCTACTCCCGGTATGCCGTGCCACAGCCGCTGCTGGTCGACGTCGTGGACACGATGGGCCGCTACGGGCGACTGCGGCTGGTGGCGCACCCGACGCACGGGCTGGCTCTGGTCGCACTGGATCGCGCCGTGCTCGAGGAGGTGCTCCGGCACCGCAAGATCGCTCCGATGCTGGGAGCTCGGGTCGACGACGACACCGTGCTGGTCCATCCCTCCGAACGCGGCCGGCTCAAGCAGGGCCTGCTCAAGGCTGGTTGGCCGGCCGAGGATCTCGCCGGCTACGTCGACGGTGAAGCGCACGCGATCGCGCTGGTTGAGGATGGCTGGTCGCTGCGTACCTACCAGAGCGATGCGGTGACCGGGTTCTGGGCGGGCGGTTCCGGGGTCGTGGTGCTGCCCTGTGGGGCGGGAAAGACCCTGGTCGGGATCGCCGCGATGGCCGAAGCCCAAGCGACCACACTGATCCTGGTCACCAACACCGTCGCCGGCCGGCAGTGGAAGCGCGAGCTGGTCGCGCGTACCTCGCTGTCCGATGACGAGGTGGGCGAGTACTCCGGTGAGCGCAAGGAGATCCGCCCGGTGACGATTGCGACCTACCAGGTGATGACCCGCAAATCCAAAGGTGAATACCGGCATCTGGATCTGTTCGACTCCCGGGACTGGGGTTTGATCATCTACGACGAGGTGCACCTGTTGCCCGCGCCGGTGTTCCGGATGACCGCTGATCTGCAGTCCCGCCGCAGGCTCGGGCTGACCGCCACGCTGGTGCGCGAGGACGGCCGGGAGGGTGACGTGTTCTCGCTGATCGGGCCCAAGCGCTACGACGCGCCGTGGCGCGATATCGAGTCGCAGGGTTGGATCGCGCCGGCGGACTGCGTGGAGGTACGGGTCACCCTGACCGACGCCGAGCGGCTGCGCTACGCCACCGCGGAGGCCGACGAGCGCTACCGGGTATGCTCCACCGCGCGTAGCAAGCTGGCCGTCGTGGCCTCAATCATGGAACGGCACCCGGACGAGCCGACGCTGGTGATCGGCGCATACCTGGAGCAACTTGCCGAACTCGGCGAGGCCCTGGACGCGCCAGTGGTGCAAGGATCCACCCGCAACTCTGAGCGGGAAACGCTCTACGAGGCGTTCCGCCGGGGCGAAGTACGCACGCTGGTTGTCTCGAAGGTGGCCAACTTCTCCATCGACCTGCCGGAGGCCTCGGTAGCGGTTCAGGTCTCTGGCACGTTCGGTTCCCGGCAGGAGGAGGCTCAGCGCCTCGGCCGCCTGTTGCGCCCCAAGGGCGATGGCAGGCAGGCACACTTCTACTCGGTGGTCTCCCGGGACACCTTGGACACCGACTACGCGGCGCACCGTCAGCGTTTCCTCGCCGAGCAGGGCTACGCCTACCGCATCATCGACGCCGACGACCTACTAGGCCCGGCCATCCCCCAGGTCGACTAGTACTCTCGCCGGTCAACATCACTGTGTGTCCATGTCGTGAACTCGGCCCCACTGACGTCGGACGGACATTATCCGCCGCCGGCTTAGCCAGCGGATGAACACGGCGAGCAAGACAAAAGCGGCAATCGCTGGTATGGCCCGTTTGGCGACGGCCCCACCAGCGGCTTCGAGCAGGTCGATCTCCTCAGCCATCGGCGGAGGCACCGGCCGCACGGGCGCTGGCTGGAGTCGTGCTGGCGGCGACGATGTCGGCTGCGCGGCTACCGGCTGCGACGGGACCAGCTGCGGTGATGCCTGCAGCGACGGCACCGCGGTCACCGTGGCCATCGGTGCGGGCTCCTCCTGCGGCCCTAGGCTTCTGCTCAGGCAGTCCGCGAACTGACCGATGATCTTATTTCCGACATCCTCGATCAGGCCCCGGCCGAACTGTGCCGGTCTACCTGTGACGATCATGTCGGTGGCCACGGTGACCGCGGTGCCGTCCCCGCTTTCAACGAGGCTGGCAGCCACCGTCGCTGTTACCGTTCCCTGCCCCCCAGATGCTGTACCCGTCGCCTGGATCACGGTCCGGTGTGCGGCCTCATCGGTATCGGTGAAGCGGCCCGCCCCGCGGTACTGCAAGGAGATCGGGCCCAGCCGAACCTTCACGATCCCAGCGAACTCATCGCCACCAGCCGACGTGATGCTGGCTCCCGGGAAGCATGGTGCTACCCGCTCGGGATCCAGCAGCGCACGCCAGACAGTGTCGATGGGCGCTGGGACGGTGAACTTGTGCTCAAGCTTCATGCAGGCCAGCCCGCCACTCCGGCCGCCGCGGCCAGAGCGCGCCCGGTGAGCACTCGGGCGAGGTGCTCGCGGTAGTCGGTGTCGGCATTGCCATCCGACGTCGGCCTGGTGCCATCGGCCGCATGCTCGGCGGCCCCGCGGATTGTCTCGACGGTGGCTAGCTGCCCGACCAGCGCCTGCTCCACCCCGACGGCCCGGACCGGGGTGGAACCCATATTGGTCAGCGCCACCCGGGCCTGCGCGATCGATCCGCCCTCGGTCCGCACCGTTGCGGCAACCGCGACGATCGACCAGGCTTGCGCCACCCGGTTGAACTTCTCGTAGTGCGCCCCCCAGCCGGTCTTCTTCGGAATCCTTACCTCGACGAGCACCTCGTCGGGCCCCACCGCCGTGGTGAACAGATCGACGAAGAACTCCCCGACCGGCACGGTGCGCCGGCCGCCAGGCCCGACGATGACCATCTCGCAGTCCAGCGCCACCGCCGGGGCCAACAGGTCACCAGCGGGGTCAGCGTGCACCAGAGCGCCGCCGAGGGTCCCGCGGTGCCGGATCTGCGGATCGCCCACCGTCTGGGTGGCCAGCGCCAACAACGCGGCATGCTCCTCGATCAGCGCATCGTTGATCACGTCGTGGTGCGTGGTCATCGCCCCGACCACGATGGCATCGCCGTCATCACGCACCCCACGCAACTCACGGATCTTGTTCAAGTCCACCAGGGTCGTCGGGGTGGCAAGCCGCAACCGGAGCACCGGCACCAGACTCTGGCCCCCGGCGAGAATTTTGGCGTCCTCGCCGGCCTGGGACAGCACCTGCACCGCTTCCTGCACCGACGATGCGGCGACGTAGTCGAACGCTGACGGGATCACTCGGCACCTCCCTGCTGCGCATCGATGGAGCCCAACCCGCCACCGGCAGCGGCCTCGGTGGCGTGCTCCGACGTGGATTTGACGGCTCCGCGAGCTGACTGCACCGCTCGCCATACCCGTTGCGGCGAGCACGGCATGTCGATGTTGGTGACGCCGAGGTGACGCACCGCATCCAACACGGCGTTGACCACCGCGGGAGTAGAGGCGATGGTGCCGGCCTCCCCGACACCCTTGACACCCAGAGGATTTGAGGTTGCGGGGGTTACGGTCCGGTCGGTGGTGAAACTAGGCAGGTCCGCAGCAGAGGGCACCAGGTAGTCGGCCAGCGTGCCGGTGACCAAGGTGCCGCTCTCGTCGTGCACGGCCTCCTCGAACAATGCCTGCGCGATGCCCTGGGCTAGGCCCCCGTGGATCTGCCCCTCGACAATCAGCGGGTTCACCACGGTTCCGACATCGTCTACACAGACGTAGCTGCGGATCTTCACCCAGCCGGTCTCGGTGTCCACCTCGGCCGCGCAGAAATGGGTACCGTGCGGGAAGGAGAAGTTTTCCGGGTCGAAGGTGGCGTCGGAGTCCAGTGACGGCTCCATCCCCTCGGGGAAATTGTGTGAAGTGAACGTCGCGAACGCCACCTCCTGAATGGTGGTGGATCGGTCAGTTCCCTTGATGATGAACTTGCCATTGTGGAACTGGAGATCTTGCTCAGAGCACTCGAGAAGATGAGCGGCGACCTTGCGGGCCTTCTCGATCACCTTATCCGCTGCATTGACCACCGCGATGCCGCCGACGACCAGCGACCGGGAACCGTAGGTGTCCAATCCCTTAGACGAGCTCTGGGTGTCGCCGTGCAGCACCTCGACGTCCTCGAAGGGAACGCCCAGTTTGTGGGCAATGAGCTGACTCCAGGCCGTCTCGTGGCCCTGGCCGTGGGGGGAAGTGCCGGTGACGACCTCGACCTTGCCGGTGGCCAGCATCCGGATGCTGGCGTGCTCCCAGCCACCGGCGCTGGCACCAAGCGCGCCGAGCAGGCGAGACGGTGCAAGGCCACACACCTCGGTGTAGGTCGAGATGCCGATGCCCAGCTGCACCGAGTCGTTTGCCTCCCGGCGGCGCCGCTGCTCGGCGCGCAGACCGTCATAATCGAATAGCTCCGTGGCGCGCGCGGTGGCCGCCTCATAGTTGCCGGAGTCGTAAATCAGCCCGGCTGCGTTGGTGTAGGGAAATTCGTCGTGCGGGATCCAGTTCTGCTTACGCAGATCCAGTGGATCCCGGCCCAGCTCGACGGCGAGTTCATCCATGATCCGTTCGATGGCGAACGTGGCCTCTGGCCGCCCGGCACCCCGGTAAGCATCGGTCCACGTCTTGTTCGTAAACACGTCGGTGCAGGTGAACTTGTATGCCGGGATCTTGTAGATGGCCGGGAAGATGAAGCCGCCGAACGGCGGGCACGCCGGGCTGAGCAGCCCCAAGTAGGCACCCATGTCGGCGGTCAGCTCGCCCTTCAGCGCGGTGACCGTTCCATCCTTCTTGGCTGCGATCGTGATGTCCTGGATTTGGTCACGACCGTGATGCCCGGACACCATGGACTCTGACCGCGTCTCGGTCCACTTCACCGGCTTGCCCGTTCGCCGAGCGATTAGCACGCTGAGGAACTCCTCCGGTATCACCTGGAGCTTGCCGCCGAACCCACCGCCAACGTCCGGTGCGATGACCCGGATCTTGTGCTCGGGCAGCCCCAGGCACAGCGCGGTCATCGTCTTGACGATGTGCGGCACCTGGGTGGACGACCACATGGTCAGCTGCTCGCCGGTCGGGTCGACCACGACCGAGCGGGGCTCCATGAATGCGGGAATCAGTCGCTGCTGGCGGAACCGGCGCTTAACGACGATCGAATCAGGGTCGGCCTCGGCCACGGCGATCGCCTCATCGGCGTTGCCACCGGTGCCGGCCACGGCTGAATCCAATGAGAAGAAGGCCCACTTGTTGCTGCCGTAGTCCGGATGCACCACCGTTGAGTCGGTCAACGCCGCCTCCATGTCCAGCACCGGCTCCAGGGGGTCATAGTCGACCTGGATGGCATCGGCAGCGTCCTTGGCAGCGGCCGCGCTACGGGCAACCACCACCGCCACGATCTCACCGGCGAAGCGGACCGTATCGCTCGCAATCGACACATGCCGCGGCGGTGTGGCATCGGCATTGATGGGGAAGACGCACGGCAGACCGGACTGCTCGGCGTCGAGGTCAGCGCCGGTGTAAACGGCGATGACGCCGGGCAGCTGCTTGGCCGCCTCAATATCAATCCCGGTGATCGTGGCGCTGGCGAACGGGCTGCGCACCATAGCGAGGTGCAACATCCCCGGTAGCGTGATGTTGTCCGTCCAGCGGGTCCGGCCGGTGATCAGCCGGGCATCCTCTTTGCGCTTGCGGGCCCGACCGAACTCCGAGGTCGCGGGCTGCGCGGTGGTGGTCATCAGTTACCCCCTCCGGCGACGGTGCTGGGCCGGCGTGCGGACACCTCGTTGGGCGCGCTGGCAGCCGGCTTCATCTTCTGCGCCGCGTCGAGTACGGCACGCACGATGTTCTGATAACCGGTGCAGCGGCAGAGGTTGCCCTCCAGTCCCGCTCGCACGCCGCGCTCGTCGGGGTCGGGATCGTCGCCGAGCAGGTCGATCGCCTGCATGACCATGCCTGGGGTGCAGAAGCCGCACTGCAGGGCGTGGTTGTCGTGGAAGGCCTGCTGCATCGGGTGCAGCCGCCCGTCGCGGACCAGGCCTTCGATGGTCGTGATCTCACTACCGTCGACCTGGACGGCGAAGACCGAGCAGGACTTCACGCTCCGGCCATCGAGGTGCACGGTGCAGGCACCACAGTTGCTGGTGTCGCAGCCGACTACGGTTCCGACCTTTCCCAGCCTCTCCCGCAGGTAGTGCACCAGGAGAGTTCGTGGTTCGACGTCGTCGACGTAGGAGATGCCGTCAACCATGACCGTGATGCGTGTCACGAGCCAACTCCTCGCCCGGTCGGGGCTGCCGACCGCATGTGGTGGGTGACTCCCGGCGACCGGGATCACCGAGATACCGCCACGGTGTTGTGTGACGGATGTCACTCATCCCACCGCGCTGTCCACCCCGCCGCAACGGCAGCCACGTACGAGAAAACCGCAGGTCAGACCTGAGGTAACCGATCCGTTGACAAGCCCCGCAACTGCGCACCCCGCTCCGAAAGACTCTCCGCGAATGCGGCCGAACGGCCCAAAACCCGTTAATCAAACGCCACCCGAATGGGTGACTTGGCCGATGAACGCACTAGGCCCTCCGGACTCAACCACGGGGAGTTCTGCGGGCGAGGCCGGAGAACTCTGCTGTCGATGTCGGGTCTCAGTGCACCCGGGATGCGGACGTGTGCCAGCGCCGCCAAGCATCCAGCGAATGGTGCAAGCGAACCGACGTCAGCAGCGGAGCGGGTTGTGTAGTGGGGTGCGGGCTGGGTCGATGATCGCGGGTGGGATGAATTCGACGCGGCCGGGGTGGATGAGGATTTCCCAGCCGGCGTGATGCACGTGCCGATGATGCGCTTCACAGAGCAGTACGCAATTTTCGACACTGGTTTCACCATTATCGATCCAGTGCCGGCAATGATGCGCCTCGCACATTCCCGGGGGCCGATCACAGCCTGGAAAAACACACCCGCGGTCCCGCGCGACCAGCGCTCGGCGAATCGACAGGGGAACGGTCCGCATGGCCCGGCCGACGTCGAGGGGTTCGGATTTCCCACCCAGCACCACCGGGATTATTTTCGCGTCACACGCCCATCGTCTCGCTTCGGCTGCGCTGATCTGGGTCCCGTAGTCCAGAGTCGCGACCCCGAG
Source organism: Pseudonocardiaceae bacterium (assembly GCA_036266995.1). Taxonomy (GTDB): domain Bacteria; phylum Actinomycetota; class Actinomycetes; order Mycobacteriales; family Pseudonocardiaceae. The sequence continues at coordinate 27,686 of DATAWX010000106.1, forward strand.
GCCGGTGCGCAGGGCGTCCCAGTCGATGGTCACAGTCAGGTGCGGGGGTTCCCCAGCGGTGCTGGGGCAGTCCTGCGCGGCGCGAGCCAGCCCGCAGACCTCCAACAGGGCGTCCGCGTTGCGCTGCCGGGTCGTGCGCTCATCGCGGATGCCCGCGGTGGCGGGTCGGGGTGCGGCAAGTTGTTCGATCAACGACCGGAACGCGGCACGGTGTTCGGGTTCGAGGTATCCCTCCAGCCCGAGCCGCCCATCTCTGCGATCCCACAACCGCAACTCCCCCGCCGCCGGGTCAGGTTGCGTCTGGTCGTGGGGCTCTGGACCGTCCGGGTCGAGACACGCAAGAATGCGCTGGCCGATCTTGTGCAGCGAGGTCGGGTGGAAGGATCGGGCGTGGCGGGCCAGGTCGGCTTCGGCAGCGTCGCGCTCCACGGCGCTGACCGAGGCGGGGATCGAGGTCATCGTCTCGGTGATCACCCGGACGTGCCCGGGGCCGATCTCCCCGGCGGCCAGCGCCGCAGCGGTGTTCGGCAGCACCGGGGCCAGCACTTCACCACCCAACGTCCGACGCGCAGAGAGCTGGGTGGCGTGCGCAACGCGGGCGCCGGCCTCGGTCGCGGAGAGGTTCAACATCCCAGCGAGGAGTTGTTTGGTGTTGCGGAATCCGGCGGTAGTCGCGATGCTGCGGGATTCCAGTTCAGCGACTATATCCAGCATCACCGAATACACCATCCGCGACACCGACTCAATGTCCCGGACCTGATCCGGCAACCCCGCGTCATCGCAGCGGACAATGGACTGACGCCACTGGTCGAGACAAGCAACCATCGCCTGCCTCGGGTCCAGCTGCGTCTCTATCACGCCACCATTGTCGCACCCACCACTGACAATCTCGGGGGTTCACGAAATCCGCCGACGGACGAATTTCAACGCCTCGATCAGTCTGGTGGTCGGCCACGCTGGCACGCAAGCTGTCGATCGCGCGGCCTCTGGTGTCGGCGTCAAGGTCACGCACCACCGGAGCACATGGCCTCGGCGATGTTGGCGAACGCGACCGCAGGATCGCCGAAGAACATCGCCCCGTGCCGGCTGATGGCGATGTCGAAGGTTTGGTCGGGAAAGGGATGGACCTGGGCGTCGGCCTGGAGGAACGTCGCGCGCGAGGACAGATCCACTCCGAGTGCCGACCCGCCGGCGGCACATCGCGCGGCATCTCGGGTCGTCTGCCCGTTACCGCACCCGATGTCGAGCACGTTTGTGGTCGCCTCGATCGCTGCTGCGGCGAGGAACTGGTCGTGGTAGCCGGCGAGCCCTTCTTCGAAGCGGTCGGCGTGGGCTGCCCAGTAAGCGCCGGCATCGCCATCCCATTCGCTTAGCTGCTCGACATTGGAGGAGCCAACCTCTGCTGGGGCGTTCTCGGTCATCGGTCTCCCCTGCGGTTCACTCGGTTGGGCAGCAGATCGCTGCTCGTAACCTCGGAGGTATCCGCTTCTCCAGACCAAAGGGTTCGAGGTGCTCGTCCAGGATGCCGTCGAAGGCCGCGGCGATGTCCTCGGTGTCCCAGCCCGTGCACCGCAGGACCGGCTCCTTGATCGCTGGCTGGCGCACGATGTGCAGCTTGTCCCCCGTGCACCGGATGAGCTGCCCGGTGATCCCGTCGGCGAGATCCGACAGTAGGTAGGTGACCAGTGGCGCCACCCGTTCCGGGGTGTGCTCACGGGTACAGCGCAACTGAGCGGCCGGGGAACGCTCCACCAACCGGGTCCAGGCCAGCGGGCAGACACCGTTGACCCGAATCCCCGCCTCCTCCAGATCCAGCGCCCAGGCGTAGGTAAGCGACGCGACTGCGCCTTTAGAGGCCGAGTAGGCGCCCGCTCGACGCTGACCGAACGACGCCCCCGACGAGATGTTGACGATCGATCCGCCACCCTGTGCACGCATCACTTTCGCGGCCGCGATGCCGCAATAGAGCACTCCCATGACGTTGACCTCGATGACGTCGCGGGCGGCGCCGCTGTCTTCCTCCCAGGGTGGTACCTCGTGGGGGCCGAGTGCGGCGTTGTTCACCAGACCGTCCACCCTGCCGAACTCCACCCGGCACCGCTCAATGATCCTGCTGGCCTGGCCCGGATCACAGACCGAATGGGTGTTGAAGACCGCCTGGCCACCATCGCGGACTATCCGGTCCGCGACCGCCTCAGCCAGTTCGCCGTCGACATCGTTGACCACTACGCAAGCACCGGACCGGGCGGCATGCAGCGCATAAGCCTCCCCCAGGCCCTGACCGGCTCCAGTGATCACTACCGCCTTGCCTTCGAGAATGGCCATGTCCGCCCGCCTTTCGCGGTAGCCGGTGCCCGATTGCCCGGCCGTGCTACCAGTCTCCGACGGAAGGCATCGCCAGCGGGCCGAGGTTCAACGAAGGGTCACACCGCGGCGCCGAGCGGATGGGGTCGTTCGCCCAACGAGTACAGCCGGGCTAGTCGCGTGGATACACTCGGGCTAGTCACCGCAGGTACAGTCGGACCAGTCGCGGTGGTACAGCCGGCTATTCAACCGTGAGTATCAGCGGACCGTCGACGGTCACCGCAATCGAGTGTTCCCAGTGCGCGGCGCGGCAGCCGTCGACGGTCACCACAGTCCAGCCGTCGCCGAGTTCCGCGGTCTTGTCGCCGCCCGCGGTGAGCATCGGCTCGATCGCCAGGGCCATGCCGGGCACCAACCGGGGGCCGCGGCCGGGACGGCCGACGTTGGGCAGAAACGGGTCCATGTGCATGGCCGTACCGATTCCGTGGCCACCATAGTCGGCAACGATCCCGTAGGACGTCGCGTGCTCGGCGGCTGCGGCCAGCGCCGCGGACTCCACTGCATGGGAGATGTCGGTCAACCTGCCACCGGGTTGCGCCGCCGCGATTCCGGCTTCCAACGCCGCTCGACAGGCCGCCGACAGCTGACTGTCGGCCTCGGCAACGGTCCCGATGGCTACCGTGACCGCGGCGTCGCCGTGCCAGCCCTCCAGGATCGCACCGCAGTCCAGGGACAGTAGGTCGCCCTCGGCGAGCATCTGCTGGTGGTTCGGAATGCCGTGCACCACCTGCTCGTTCACCGAGCTGCAGATCGACCCGGGGAACCCGTGGTAACCCTTGAACGACGGCACCGCCCCAGCGTCGCGGATCGACTGCTCCGCCAACTCGTCCAGCTCACCGGTGCTCACCCCGGCGCGGGCATGGCACTCAAGCAGTCGCAGTGTTCGCGCTACCACTGCACCGGCGGCACGCATCGCTTCGATTTCGCCGGGCGACTTCAGCTCGATGCTGGCCTTGCCCCGCAACCGTCGTACCACAGCACGCACCCCGCCCCCGGTCATCGCACTCTCGTCACGCCCGCGTTCGCAACGCGTGCAGTGCCCTGGCCGTTACCGCCGGCACCGAACCGATCGCTGGCACGGTGACCAACCGATCGGCGTAGAAGTCGAGCAGCGGCGCAGTCTCCTCGCGATAGAGCTGCTGGCGGTGCCGGATCACGTCCTCGGTGTCATCGCCGCGCCCGCGGGCCAGCAGGCGCGCCACCACCTGTTCCTCAGGTACGTCGAACGCCAGCACCGTGTCGATCTCGCAGTCACGCTCGCGCAGCAGATCCTCCAGCACTTCGGCCTGGCTCACCGTTCGGGGGAAGCCGTCGAGCAGAAATCCCGCGCGGCACACGTCATCGGTAAGCCGTTGCGCGACCATCGCGTTGGTGACCTCGTCGGGTACCAACGCACCGGCCTCCAGGTACTGCTCGACCTTCCGACCCAGCTCGGATCGGCGATCGACGTGCGCCCGGAACAGCTCTCCGGTGGAGATGTGCGCCACGCCGAGCTCCTCGCTCAGCACGGCGGCCTGAGTGCCTTTGCCCGCGCCCGGAGGACCAACGATGAGGATTCGCACTAGCGCAGGAACCCTTCATAGTTGCGCTGCATCAGCTGGCTTTCGATCTGCTTCACGGTATCCAGCCCCACCCCCACCATGATCAGCACTGCGGTACCACCGAAGGGAAAGTTCTGGTTCTGCCCGTTACCGGTCAGGCCGAGGAACAAGTTGGGCAGCACAGCCACCAGGCCCAGGTACAGCGAGCCGGGCAACGTAATACGGCTGAGGACATAGTTCAGGTACTCAGATGTCGGACGGCCCGGCCGGATCCCGGGGATGAAACCGCCGAACTTCTTCATCTCCTCAGCACGCTCTTCGGGGTTGAAGGTGATCGCCACGTAGAAGTAGGTGAAGAAAATGATCATCAAGAAGTACAGCCCGATATGGATCGAGCTGGACTGATCGACCAGATAGCGGTTGATGAACGTCTGCCACCAACCCGGTCGACCGGTGGGCGAGCTGGTCAGCTGCGCGATGAGGGACGGCAGGTAGAGCAGCGACGACGCGAAGATGACCGGAATGACGCCGGCCTGGTTCACCTTCAGCGGCAGGTAGGTGGAGGTCCCGCCGTACATCCGGCGACCGATCATCCGTTTGGCGTATTGAACCGGAATCCGTCGTTGGCCCTGCTCGACGAACACGACACTGGCGATGATCGCCAAACCGAACAGGCACACCAGCAGGAATACCAGCAGGCCCTGCGAGTCCAGAATGTTCTTGCCCTCAGCTGGGATGCGCGCCGCGATCGAGGTGAAGATCAGCAGCGACATCCCGTTGCCGATACCCCGTTCGGTGATCAGCTCGCCCAACCACATGATCACCCCGGTACCCGCGGTCATCACCACGACGATGACCACAAGGTTGAATACCGACTGATCTGGAATAGGCGGCAGCGGGCAGCCGGAGAACAGCTGACCGCGCACCGCCAGCGCCACGATGCCGGTGGACTGCAGGATAGCCAGCGCGATCGTCAGGTAGCGGGTGTACTGCGTGAGCTTGTTCTGCCCGGACTGACCCTCCTTCTTCAGCACTTCGAAGCGAGGGATCACCACCGTCAGCAGCTGGATGATGATGCTCGCGGTGATATAGGGCATGATCCCCAACGCGAACACCGACAGCCGTAACAATGCCCCGCCGCTGAAAAGATTGATCAGCGAGTAGACGTTCTGATTGTCGCCGTGCTGGACCCGGTCCAGACACTGATTGATATTGACGTAGGAGACCCCGGGCGACGGCAGCGTCGCGCCGGCTCGGTAGATCACCACCATGCTGAGCGCGAACAGGATCTTGCGACGCAGATCCGGTGTCGCAAGGGCCGAGCGGAAGGCGCCGAGCACTCCTACCTCCTGGGCACGGCCGTAGTGTGGCCGTCGATCATGGACCGGCGGTCGCATGGCCAGGGGCGGCGACCGAGCGGTGCGGGCGAGCCTGACAGCGGATGCCAACTGGTTCGCCCACGCGTCGAGGCCGACTCTAACAGCAGGACCCGGCTGTCATAACGAGAGCCTGCGAGGGCAGGCTCCGCCTACAGCTCGGTACTGCTACCGCCCGCCGCGGCGATCTTGTCCCGCGCGGAGCCGGAGAAACGTTGGGCACTGACCTGTAGCGTCACTCCGGCGAGGTCACCGTCGCCGAGCACCTTCACCGGCAATCCCTTGCGCACCGCACCAACGGCGACGAGCGCCTCGGGCCCCACGGTGCCGCCGGCAGGGAACAGCCGGGCCAGGTCGCCGACGTTGACCACCTGGTACTCGGTGCGGAACCGGTTGCGGAAACCCTTGAGTTTGGGCAGCCGCATGTGGATCGGCATCTGGCCGCCCTCGAAAGTGGCCGGCACGTTCTTGCGAGCCTTGGTTCCTTTGGTACCGCGACCCGCAGTCTTACCTTTTGAACCCTCGCCACGGCCGACTCGCATCTTGGCGGTCTTCGCGCCAGGGGCCGGGCGCAGGTGATGAATCTTGATGCTCACTTCGCAGTCACCTCGTTCCGGACTTCCTCCACCGCGACCAGGTGACGGACGGTGGCAATCATGCCGCGGACCTGCGGGTTGTCTTCCTTGACCACGGACTGCCGGATCTTGCGAAGGCCCAGCGAGCGCAGCGTCTCACGCTGATTGCGCAAGCTACCGATGGTGCCGCGAACCTGGGTGATCTTCAGATCAGCCACGTGATGCCCCCATCCCGGCCGCCCGCGCCCGCAACATGCCAGCCGGCGCGACATCCTCTAGCGGCAGACCGCGGCGTGCGGCCACCTCCTCGGGGCGCTGCAAGCCCTTCAACGCAGCCACCGTGGCGTGCACCACGTTGATCGCATTATCGCTACCCAACGACTTCGAAAGCACGTCGTGCACGCCGGCGCATTCCAACACCGCGCGAACTGGACCACCCGCGATGACCCCGGTACCCGGAGACGCGGGGCGCAGCAGCACAACGCCGGCCGCAGCCTCGCCGGTGATCGGGTGCGGGATGGTGCTGGCAATCCGGGGGACCCGGAAGAAGTTCTTCTTCGCTTCCTCCACACCCTTCTGGATCGCCGCCGGCACCTCCTTGGCCTTCCCGTAACCGACACCGACCATGCCGTCGCCATCGCCCACCACGACCAACGCGGTGAAACTGAACCGTCGGCCGCCCTTGACCACCTTGGCCACCCGGTTGATCGCGACCACCCGCTCAAGATGCGGGCTCTTCTCCGGCTGGGCAGCACCGCCGCGGCCACCGTCGCGGCGGTCTCGACGATCGCTACGCTCGCCTCCGGGTCCGCCTTCCCGCCGCATACGTCCAGGCATCAGGCGTTCCTTTCGTTGCTTGCGTGCCGCTGTCGTTGCTGTCTTGGGTGCTGTTTGGTGTCAAACATCGGTCAGAATTCCAGGCCGGCTTTGCGGGCGGCGTCGGCCAGCACCGCGATCCGACCGTGGTAGTCGTAGCCGCCGCGATCGAAGACCACCCGGTCCACGCCCACTGCCTTCGCCCGGGCGGCGATCAGCTCGCCGACCCTGACCGCTCTGGCCTTCTTGTCCCCGTCGATGGCGCGGACGTCCGGCTCGATACTGGACGCTGCCGCCAAGGTGTGCCCGGCAAGGTCGTCCACGAGCTGCACGCCGATGTGTCGAGACGAACGGTTGACCACCAGGCGCGGGCGCTCCGGCGAACCACTGACCCTCTTGCGCAGCCGGAAGTGCCGCCGCGACCTGGCCAGCCGACGGCGGGTCGAGACGTCCTTGCCGACCAGCGGTCGCTTCGTAGTGCTGACAGTTGCTGCCTCAGCCATGATCACTTACCCGTCTTCCCGACCTTGCGTCGGATCTTCTCGCCCGCGTAACGGACGCCTTTACCCTTGTACGGGTCAGGACGCCGCAACCTGCGGATGGTCGCCGCGATCTCGCCGACCGCCTGCTTGTGAATCCCGGCCACCGAGAATCGGGTCGGGCTCTCTACCGTGAACCTGATGCCCTCAGGCGCCTTGACTGGCACCGGGTGGCTATAGCCCAACGAGAACTCCAGATCCGAGCCCTTGGCCACCACACGGTAACCGACGCCGTGGATCTCCATGCGCTTCTCGTAGCCCTGGCTGACCCCGAGGATCATGTTGTTCACCAGGGTCCGGGACAACCCGTGCAACGACTTGCTGCGCCGTTCATCATCCGGCCGCTGGACCAGCAGGGTACCGTCCTGTTCCCGCGCCACGGTGATCGGCTCGGGAACGGTGTGCGACAGGGCGCCCTTGGGCCCCTGCACTGTCACGGTACGCCCGTCGATGACCACATCGACGCCGGCCGGCACGATGATCGGCTGCTTCCCGATGCGCGACATCTCCGTTGCTCCCCTCTCACCAGACGAAGGCGAGGACTTCCCCGCCCATGCGCTTCTTGGCGGCCTGCCGGTCGGTGAGCAGCCCGGTGGACGTGGAGATGATCGCCACACCGAGGCCGCCGAGCACCTTGGGCAGCGAGGTCGACTTGGCGTACACCCGCAGGCCAGGCTTGGACACCCGGCGCAGGCCCGCAATGCTGCGCTCCCGGTTCGGGCCGAACTTCAGTTCTACTACCAGGGACTTTCCTACGGGTGCGTCCTCAGCGTGAAAGCCCGAGATGTAACCCTCCCGTTGGAGGATCTCGGCGATATTCACCTTGATCTTGGAGTGCGGCATCACGACCGTGTCGTGATAGGCCGAGTTCGCGTTTCGCAGCCGGGTCAGCATGTCTGCGATCGGGTCGGTCATCGTCATGGCGAACTCGTGGTCCCTTCCCGCCGTGGTTCCCTGCAGGGCCTGCGGCGACTATTAGCTCCGTCCGGCGAGTGGCGACCACTCACCTGATGGGGCGCCGAGCGCCCTACCATGAGGACTTGCTCACGCCGGGGAGCTCACCCCGGTGGGCCATCTGGCGCAGGCAGATCCGGCATAGCCCAAACTTTCGGTAGACAGCCTTGGGTCGCCCGCAGCGTTGGCAACGGGTGTAACCCCGCACCGCGAACTTGGGCTTGCGCGCGGCTTTGATGACCAGCGCCTTCTTCGCCATCAGCTCTCCTTGAAGGGGAAGCCCAGACGACGCAGCAGCGCCCGGCCTTCTTCGTCGGTGGTCGCGGAAGTGACCACAGTGATATCCATACCGCGCTGGCGGTCGATGTTGTCCGGGTTGATCTCACGGAACATCGACTGTTCGGTGAGCCCGAAGGTGTAGTTGCCGTGACCGTCGAACTGGGTCGGCGACAAACCACGGAAATCGCGGATACGGGGCAGGGCGATCGACAACAGCCGGTCCAGAAACTCCCACATCCGGACGCCGCGCAGAGTCACCTTGGCGCCGATCGGCATCCCCTCGCGCAACTTGAACTGCGCGACGGACTTGCGCGCCCGCTTGACCTGCGGCTTCTGGCCAGTGATCGCAGCGAGATCCCGCACCGCGCCGTCCATCAGCTTGGCGTCCCGGGCAGCCTCGCCGACTCCCATGTTCACGACAATCTTGACCAGCCCGGGTACCTGCATCGCGTTGGCGTAGTTGAACTGTTCGCGCAACGCGGCGACGATCTCCTCGCGGTACCGGGTCTTCAACCTCGGCATCGTCACCACACGTTCGCCCTCTACCGTAGAAGTCTCAGTCATCTCAGACGTCCTTGCCGCTGCGCCGCGACACGCGCACGCGCTTGCCCTCGTCATCAGTGCGGTAACCCACCCGGGCCGGCTTGCCGCTGGAGTCGACGACCATAACGTTCGAGACGTCGATGGCAGCCTCCTGAGTGACAATTCCGCCACTTTGCGCACCTCGCTGGGTGCGACTTATCCGGGTGTGCTTCTTGATCCGGTTGACGCCTTCCACCAATACCCGCCCGGCATCCGGGTAGGCTTGGATCACCTTGCCTTTAGCGCCCTTGTCCTTGCCGGCGATAACAACCACCGTGTCACCCTTGCGGATTTTCATGGCTAGAGCACCTCCGGGGCCAGCGAGATGATTTTCATGAACCGCTTGTCGCGGAGCTCCCGACCGACCGGGCCGAAGATCCGGGTGCCGCGTGGCTCACCGTCGGGCTTGATCAGCACAGCCGCGTTCTCGTCGAACCGGATGTAGGAACCGTCCGGCCGGCGCTTCTCCTTCACAGTGCGCACGATGACGGCCTTGACCACATCACCACGCTTGACGTTGGCTCCGGGAATGGCTTCCTTGACGGTTGCCACGATGATGTCCCCGATGCCAGCGTAGCGGCGCGAGCTACCGCCGAGCACCCGAATGCACAGGATCTCCTTGGCACCCGTGTTGTCAGCAACCCGCAGTCGCGATTCCTGCTGGATCACGTCAACTCCTTCTCGCGGTCCTTCTCGTGGCCCACGTGATTCACTTGGCCTTCTCGAGGATCTGGACCAGCCGCCAGCGCTTGGTCGCCGACAGCGGACGGGTCTCCATCAGCTGCACCCGGTCACCGACTCCCGCGACGTTGGCCTCGTCATGCGCTTTCACCTTCGTGGTGGAGCGCAGCACCTTGCCGTACAGCGGGTGCTTCTTGCGGTCTTCCAACGCCACCACGACCGTTTTATCCATCTTGTCCGAAACGACGTAACCCTCTCGGACCTTGCGCTTGTTGCGTTCGATGTCGCTCATGCCGCACCCTCACTTCCGGCGACGGCGTCCGGAGACACCGACAGACCCAGCTCACGCTCGTGCATCACGGTGTAGATGCGGGCGATGTCACGCCGAACCGTGCGCAGCCGACGGTTGTTGTCCATCTGCCCGGTGGCCATTTGGAAGCGCAGGTTGAACAGCTCCTCCTTGGACTCGCGCAGCCGCAGCACCAGTTCGTCGTCGTTGAACTCGCGCAGCTCGCTCGCGGCGGTGGTGGTCGCCATCAGAAGTCCACCCCCTCGCGGGTGACGATCCGGCACTTCATCGGCAGCTTGTGCATCGCACGGCGCAACGCCTCGCGGGCGACGGACTCATTCGGATAGGCCATCTCGAACATGATCCGACCCGGCTTGACGTTGGCCACCCAGAACTCGGGGGAGCCCTTGCCGGATCCCATTCGGGTTTCCGCCGGTTTCTTGGTCAGTGGCCGGTCCGGAAAGATCGTGATCCACACCTTGCCGCCTCGGCGGATGTGCCGGTTGATGGCGATACGGGCGGACTCGATCTGTCGGTTGGTTACGTAGGCCGGCTCCAGCGCCTGGATCCCGAAGTCGCCGAAGGTGACCTGGGTACCTCCGGTAGCCATGCCTGACCGACCCGGCGAGTGCTGCTTGCGATGCTTGATCTTGCGTGGAACTAGCACGTCTCAGCCCTCCCCAGACCCTGCGGTGGCCGCCTCGTCAGTGCTAGGCGGACGTTCTGGACTGGTCGGGCGGGGCGTTGAGCTCGTGACCGGCTCGCTCGAAGTGCTCTGGGGGCCACTGGCTTGTGTGGTGTTCGCCCCAGCAAGCTCCGCAGCCGCAGCGCGACCCGCCTCAGTCGAGGTCCCGGTCGTCCCGGCGGCCCCGGAACGACGCCGGGCCGGACGTTCCCGCCGCGGCGCGCGGGCTGCGGCGTCTGCCGCTCTGGCAGCGCTTTCTACGTCACGCTCACGTCGCCCACCGACCACATCGCCCTTGTAAATCCAGACCTTCACACCGATCCGGCCGAACGTGGTGCGCGCCTCGAACAGCCCGTAGTCGATGTCAGCGCGCAGTGTGTGCAGCGGAACGCGGCCCTCCCGATAGAACTCTGAGCGGGACATTTCCGCGCCACCCAAACGCCCGGAGCACTGCACCCGGATGCCTTTGACCTGCGGTGAGCGCATCGCCGATTGGATCGCCTTGCGCATCGCGCGCCGGAAGGCAACCCGGTTGGACAGCTGCTCGGCGACTCCCTGAGCGACGAGCTGAGCCTCCGCCTCGGGATTCTTCACCTCGAGGATGTTGAGCTGCACCTGCTTGCCCGAAAGCTTTTCCAGCTCGCCCCGGATCCGATCAGCCTCCGCACCGCGGCGACCGATCACGATGCCCGGGCGGGCGGTGTGGATGTCCACCCGCACCCGGTCGCGGGTGCGCTCGATCTCGACCTTCGCAATGCCCGCCCGCTCCATGCCCTTGGACAGCAGTCTGCGGATCGCGACGTCCTCTTTGACGTACTCGGCGTACTGCTTATCCGCGTACCAGCGGGACTTCCAGTCGGTCGAGATACCGAGCCGAAAGCCGTGCGGGTTGATCTTCTGACCCACTAGCGGGCACTCCTTGTCTGGGTGGCCTTCTTGCTGGTGCCTGCCTGCCGACCCGCACCGGACCGGCCGCCGGCACGGCGCTGCGCTGCCTGAAGTCGGGGCACGGACTCGACCTCCACCGTGATGTGGCTCGTGCGCTTACGAATCCGGTAGGCCCGACCCTGCGCACGGGGTCGGAATCGCTTGAGCGTCGGCCCCTCGTCAACGAACGCCCGGTGTACCACCAGCGTGTCGGGGTCGACCTGGAGGTTGTTCTGCGCATTGGCCATCGCGCTGGCCAGCACCTTCGACACCAGAGCGGAGGCGGCCTGGGGCGCGAACTCCAGCACCGCGAGCGCCTCCTGTGCGCTGCGGCCCTGGATGAGCTCGACCACCCGGCGCGCCTTCATGGGTGTCACGCGGACATACCGAGCCCGCGCCACAGCGCGGGACGGCTCCTGCGCGGCCGTCGCACCGGCCTGGTTACGGGCGTCCATGCGCTGCTACCTCTTCGTCTTTTCGTCGCTTCGAGCTACTGGTCATGTCGGCATTTCGCGGACCCGGCTCGCCGGCTCAGCGCCGCCGTGCCCTTCGGTCGTCCTTGATATGACCCCGGAAGGTTCGGGTGGGGGCAAACTCACCAAGCTTGTGGCCGACCATTGCCTCGCTGACGAAGATCGGGACGTGTTTGCGCCCGTCGTGTACCGCGATGGTATGGCCGATCATGTCGGGAATGATCGTGGAGCGGCGCGACCAGGTTCTGATGACCTGCTTGCTACCCGCCTCGTTATGTGCGTCCACCTTCTTGAGCAGGTGGTCGTCGACGAACGGGCCCTTCTTCAGGCTGCGTGGCATGCTTGCACCCCTCCTACTCAGCGCTTCTTGCCGGTGCGGCGGCGGCGGACGATCAGCGTGTCGCTGGCCTTGTGGCGCCGGGTCCGGCCTTCGGGCTTGCCCGCCGGGTTCACCGGGTGGCGCCCACCGGAGGTCTTGCCCTCACCACCACCGTGCGGGTGATCAACCGGGTTCATCACTACACCACGGACGGTGGGACGCTTGCCCTTCCAGCGCATCCGGCCGGCCTTGCCCCAGTTGATGTTGCCCTGTTCGGAGTTGCCGACCTCACCTACCGTGGCACGGCACCGGACGTCGACGTTACGGATCTCCCCTGAGGGCATCCGCAGCTGGCCAAAGGGACCGTCCTTGGCTACCAGCTGGACTCGCGCGCCAGCCGAGCGGGCGATCTTCGCCCCGCCGCCGGGCCGGAGCTCGATCGCGTGCACCACCGTGCCGACCGGGATGTTGCGCAGCGGCAGGCTGTTGCCTGGCTTGATGTCAGCCTTCGGACCATTCTCTACGGCATCTCCCTGGCGCAGTTTCTCCGGCGCGATGATGTAGCGCTTCTCGCCGTCGGCGTAGTGCAGCAGCGCGATCCGCGCGGTGCGGTTCGGGTCGTACTCGATGTGCGCGACCTTGGCCGGCACGCCGTCCTTATCCGCCCGCCGAAAATCGATCAGGCGGTACGCCCGCTTGTGCCCGCCGCCCTGGTGCCGGGTCGTGATCCGGCCGTAGGAGTTTCGGCCGCCCTTGCTGTGCAATGGCCGGACCAACGACTTCTCCGGGTGGTCCCGGGTGATCTCGGCGAAGTCGGCGACGCTGGAGCCGCGACGGCCCGAGGTCGTCGGCTTGTACTTGCGGATGCCCATGTCTAGGAGTCCTCACTTACCGTCAATTCACGCCGCCGGTCCGCCGAAGATCTCGATCGGCTTGCTCTCCGGCGACAGCGTCACGATCGCCCGCTTGGTGTCCTTGCGCTTGCCGTACCCGAACTTGGTGCGCTTGCGTTTGCCCGGACGGTTGAGTGTGTTGACACTGAGCACCCGCACGCCGAAAACCTTCTCGACCGCGATCTTGATCTCGGTCTTGTTGGCGTGCGGAGCAACCAGAAAGGTGTACTTGTGCTGGTCCAGCAGTCCGTAGCTCTTCTCCGAGATGACCGGTCTGCGGATCACGTCACGGGGATCGGGGATCATCGCACTGCCTCCTGCGCGGTGTTATTCGCAGCCGTGGTGCGCCCGCTGCGCCCGGCCAGGAACGCCGCCAAGGCGTCCGCGGTGAACACCACCTCGTCGTTGCTCAGCACGTCGTATGTGTTGAGCTGGTCGGAGGTCAGCACGTGCACCGAGGGCAGGTTGCGCACGCTGCGGCGGCTCACCTCATCGGCGCGGGCGATCACCACCAGCAGCTTGGTGCTGCGGCCGGCCAACGTATCGAGGACGGTGCGAGCCGTCTTAGTGGACGGCGCGTCACCGGTTACGAGCGCGGAGACCACGTGCACTCGTCCGTCGCGGGCCCGGTCCGACAGCGCACCGCGAAGCGCCGCGGCTTTCATCTTCTTCGGGGTGCGCTGACTGTAGTCGCGCGGGTGCGGACCGTGCACGATGCCACCACCGGTGAACTGGGGCGCGCGGATCGAACCCTGGCGGGCGCGTCCGGTGCCCTTCTGCCGGTACGGCTTGGTGCCACCACCGCTGACCTCGCCTCGGGTCTTGGTGCTGTGCGTACCCTGCCGCGCGGCAGCCAGCTGGGCGACCACCACCTGATGCATCAGCGGAATGTTCGCCGGCACATCGAAGATCTCGGCGGGCAGCTCAGCGGTGCCCGCAGTGGCGCCGTTCGGGGTTCGCACATCGACCGTTCTCGCTTCTGGACTCACCCCTGCACACCGCCCTTCGCCGCCGTCTTGACCAGCACCAAACCGCCCTTCGGACCCGGCACCGCACCCTTGATCAGCAGCAGCCCGGATTCGGCGTCGACTCGGTGCACAGTGAGGTTCTGGGTGGTCACCCGGACGTTGCCCATCCGGCCGGCCATCCGGGTTCCCTTGAACACCCGGCTCGGTGTGGCGCACCCACCGATCGAACCCGGCGAACGGTGCTTGCGTTGGGTGCCGTGGCTGGCTCCGAGACCTTTGAACCCGTGCCGCTTCATCACCCCGGCAGTGCCCTTGCCCTTGCTGGTGCCGACCACGTCGACCACGGTCCCAACGGCGAACACCTCGGCGGTCACCTCCTGGCCGATCTGGTACTCCGCCGCATCGACGGTGCGCAGCTCCACCAGGTGCCGACGCGGTGTGACACTCGCCGCGGCGTACTGCCCGGCCACCGGCTTGGTGACCTTGCGGGGATCGATGGCGCCGTAGGCCAGCTGCACCGCGGGATAGCCATCCTTCTCCTGGGTACGGATGCCAATCACTACGCACGGTCCGGCCGCCACCACGGTCACCGGCACGATCCTGTTGTTGTCATCGAAGACCTGTGTCATCCCGAGCTTGGTGCCCAGTATTCCCGTCACGGTCCGAGTGACCTGATGGTCCGAATCAGTCGCTGTCATTAGCCCGGCCTTACTGGATGTTGACGTCGACGCTGGCCGGCAGGTCGATGCGCATCAGCGCGTCCACCGTCTTGGGCGTCGGGTCGAGAATGTCGATCAGCCGCTTGTGCGTGCGCATCTCGAAGTGCTCCCGTGAATCCTTGTACTTGTGCGGCGAGCGGATGACGCAGTACACGTTCTTCTCGGTCGGCAGCGGCACCGGTCCGACCACTCGAGCGCCGGTGCGCGTCACAGTTTCGACGATCTTGCGCGCGGAAGCGTCGATTGCCTCGTGGTCGTAGGCCTTGAGCCGGATGCGAATCTTCTGTCCCGCCATGGTGGCGTGCCGTCCTGTCAGTCTCGTGCCGCGGATCTCGTCGTACTGGCCAGGCCGGGACTGGTACTCAAACCCAGTCTCAGACCCACCCCGCACCGGTCCCCGAGGTCGGGTGTGTCGCGCGCGGCGCCCAAATCCGTGTCACAGATCGGTGCCGCAGATCAGTGCCGCTGATAATTGCTAGCCGTGCCATCCGCGGAAGGTGCGCGTATCGCAGCGAACCTGGATCCGCTAAGCCGGCCGATCGTACCGAGCAACCGGTTCATGATAGGTGATAGGTGATCGTCGACCAAATCCGGGGAAGACCCGCCGGCAGCTCGTCGGCGGGTCTTCAGCGTCTCAGGTGAGAATCTTGGTTACTCGGCCCGCACCGACGGTGCGGCCACCCTCGCGGATCGCGAACTTCAGATTCTCGTCCATCGCGACCGGTTGGATGAGCTGCACCACCATCTCGGTGTTGTCGCCCGGCATGACCATCTCGGTGCCTTCAGGCAGCGTCACGACACCGGTCACGTCGGTGGTACGGAAGTAGAACTGCGGCCGGTAGTTATTGAAGAAGGGAGTGTGCCGGCCGCCCTCGTCCTTGGACAGGATGTAGACCTGAGCCTCGAACTGAGTGTGCGGGGTGTTGGTGCCCGGCTTGATGACGACCTGGCCGCGCTCGACATCCTCGCGCTTGATACCGCGAAGCAGCAGGCCCACGTTGTCGCCAGCCCGGCCCTCATCGAGCAGCTTGCGGAACATCTCGACGCCGGTGACGGTGGTCTTCGCCGACTTCTCCTTGATGCCGATGATCTCCACCTCCTCGCTCACCTTGACGATGCCGCGCTCTACCCGGCCGGTGACCACAGTGCCGCGACCGGTGATGGTGAAGACGTCCTCGATCGGCATGAGGAACGGCTTCTCGATCTCGCGCACCGGCTCCGGGATGTTGTCATCCACGGCATCCATCAGTTCCAAGACCTTCGAACTCCACTCCGCGTCGCCCTCAAGCGCCTTGAGCGCCGACACCCGGACGATCGGCAGGTCGTCACCGGGATACTCCTGGCTCGACAGCAGCTCGCGGACCTCGAGCTCGACGAGCTCCATGATCTCCTCGTCGTCGACCATGTCAGCTTTGTTCAGCGCGACGACGATGTAGGGCACGCCGACCTGGCGGGCCAGCAACACATGCTCGCGGGTCTGCGGCATCGGGCCGTCAGTGGCGGCCACCACCAGGATGGCACCGTCCATCTGGGCCGCACCGGTGATCATGTTCTTGATGTAGTCCGCATGCCCCGGGCAGTCGACGTGAGCGTAGTGCCGCTTCTCGGTCTGGTACTCGACGTGCGCGATCGAGATCGTAATGCCCCGCTGCCTCTCTTCAGGGGCCTTGTCGATGCTGTCGAACGCCGAAGCCTCGTTCACGTCCGGGAACTTGTCGTGCAAGACCTTGGTGATCGCCGCAGTCAGCGTGGTCTTGCCGTGGTCGATGTGACCGATGGTTCCGATGTTGACGTGCGGCTTGGTCCGCTGGAACTTCGCCTTCGCCACTGGTCTCGTCCTCCTGGACTCGTTCTCTTGGATCCGCTTGATCAGCGGGACCGTCACCGGTCCTGATGTAGCGGCATGCTGTCAGGTGGTCTCGCGCGGACCTCCCGAGAGGGTCCCGGTGCCCGCTGCTGCGGCTAGCCGCAGCCGGAGAAAATCAGGTCATCATTCGCCCGTCGCCTTCGCGATAATCTCCTTGGACACGCTGGCCGGGACCTCCGCGTAGGAGTCGAACTGCATGGTGTAGTTCGCCCGGCCCTGAGTCCGCGACCGCAGGTCGCCGACATATCCGAACATCTCCGACAGCGGTACCAACGCTTGAATGATGCGGGAACCGCTGCGCTCATCCATATGCTGAATATGGCCCCGCCGGGAGTTGAGGTCGCCGATGACGTCGCCCATGTAGTCCTCGGGAGTAGTCACCTCGACTGCCATCATCGGCTCCAGGATCACCGGGCCGGCCCTGCGCGCCGCCTCCTTGAACGCCATCGATCCGGCGATCTTGAAGGCCATCTCGGAGGAGTCCACCTCGTGGTACGCACCGTCGAGCAGGGTGACCTTCAGACCGACCAACGGATAGCCGGCGAGCACGCCGTACTGCATTGCGTCCTGCGCGCCGGCATCCACCGAGGGGATGTACTCCCTGGGGATCCGCCCACCGCTGACCTTGTTGTCGAACTCATAGAGTGCGCCATCGGTGCTCTGCAGCGGCTCCAGTTTGATGATCACCCGGGCGAACTGGCCAGAGCCACCCGTCTGCTTGCGGTGGGTGTACTCCAGCTTGTCCACCGTCTTGCGGATCGTCTCCCGATAGGCCACCTGCGGCTTGCCGATGTTCGCCTCGACCTTGTAGTCGCTGCGCATCCGGTTCACCAGCACCTCAAGGTGCAGCTCGCCCATCCCGGCGATGATCGTCTGCCCGGTTTCGTCATCTTGCTTGACCTGGAAGGTGGGGTCCTCCTCAGCCAACTTCTGGATGGCGATTCCCAGCTTCTCCTGATCGCTCTTGGTTTTGGGCTCGATCGCGACCTGGATGACCGGTTCCGGGAAGGTCATCGACTCCAGGATGATCGGCGCCTGCGGGTCGCACAGCGTGTCCCCGGTGGTCGTCTCCTTCAGCCCGATCACCGCGTAGATGTGACCAGCACGGGCGTCGTCGACCGGGTTCTCCTTGTTGGAGTGCATCTGGAAAAGCTTGCCGATGCGCTCCTTGCGCTCCTTGGTCGAGTTGATCACCTGCGAGCCCGCGGCGATCCGGCCGGAGTAGACCCGGATGTAGGTCAGCTTCCCGAAGAACGGGTGCGCGGCGATCTTGAAGGCCAGCGCGGAGAACGGGTCCTCAGTCGAGGGCTTGCGGACCGCCGATGTGCCGTCGGGCAGCAAACCCACCACCGGCGGCACGTCCAGCGGCGAGGGCAGATAGTCGATCACCGCGTCCAGCATCGGCTGCACGCCTTTGTTCTTAAACGCCGAGCCGCACAGCACCGGGTAGGCCTGGCTGTGCACCGTGAGCTTCCGGATGCCCGCCTTGATCTGTGCCGCGCTGATCTCCTGACCGGCGAGGTAGAGCTCCATCAGCTCGTCGTCGGCCTCCGCAACGGCCTCGACCAGCTTCTCCCGGTACTCTTTGGCCGTCTCGAGCAGGTTCGCCGGGATCGCCTCGACGGTGTAGTCCTCGCCCTTCTGGACCTCCCCGCGCCAGGTCAGCGCTCGCATCCCGACCAGGTCGACAACACCCTCGAAGTCGGACTCCGAGCCGATCGGCAGCTGAACGACCAACGGGGTAGCGCCGAGCCGCTCGCGGATAGTGCGCACGGTGAAGTAGAAGTCCGCGCCCAGCTTGTCCATCTTGTTGACGAAGCAGATGCGCGGGACGTCGTACTTGTCGGCTTGCCGCCACACCGTCTCGGACTGGGGCTCGACGCCCTCTTTACCGTCGAAGACGGCGACCGCGCCATCGAGCACCCGAAGCGAGCGCTCCACCTCAACGGTGAAGTCGACGTGCCCCGGGGTGTCGATGATGTTGATCTGGTGACCGGCCCAGAAGGTGGTGGTCGCGGCGGAGGTGATGGTGATGCCCCGCTTCTGCTCCTCCTCCATCCAGTCCATCGTGGCGGCGCCGTCGTGCACCTCACCGATCTTGTAGTTGATCCCGGTGTAGAACAGGACCCGCTCGGTAGTGGTGGTTTTGCCGGCGTCGATATGCGCCATGATCCCGATGTTGCGGACCTTGGCGAGGTCGGTCAGCACTTCACGTGCCACGAGAGTTCATCCCTAGCTGTCTTGACTGTGTCGGTCTTAACCGTGGTTCGTCACCAGCGGTAGTGCGCGAAGGCCTTGTTGGACTCGGCCATCTTGTGGGTGTCCTCGCGGCGCTTCACGCTCGCACCGAGGCCGTTGCTGGCATCGAGAAGTTCATTCATCAGGCGATCCACCATGGTCTTCTCGCGCCGCTGCCGAGAAAAGGTGATCAACCAGCGGAGCGCGAGGGTGGTGGAGCGCACCGGACGTACTTCGATGGGCACCTGGTAAGTAGCGCCACCGACGCGACGGCTCTTCACCTCGATCGCGGGCTTGACGTTGTCCAGCGCGCGTTTGAGGGTCACCACCGGGTCGGTGCCGGTCTTGTCCCGGCAGCCCTCCAGTGCTTGATACACGATCTTCTCAGCCACCGAACGCTTTCCCCGGACGAGGACCTTGTTGACGAGCTGAGTGACGATCGGCGCTCCGTAGACCGGGTCGGAGTGCAGCGGTCGCTTCGGGGCAGGACCCTTGCGAGGCATCAGCCCTTCTCCTTCTTCGCGCCGTAGCGACTACGAGCCTGCTTGCGGCCCTTCACACCCTGGGTGTCCAGCGATCCACGGATGATCTTGTAGCGGACACCGGGAAGGTCCTTCACTCGACCACCGCGCACCAGAACGATGGAGTGCTCCTGGAGGTTATGACCCTCACCCGGGATGTATGCCGTAACCTCGACCTGGCTGGTCAGGCGCACGCGGGCAACCTTGCGCAGCGCCGAGTTCGGCTTCTTCGGGGTCGTCGTGTAAACCCGGGTGCACACTCCGCGCCGCTGCGGGCTCCCCTTCAGCGCTGCAGTCTTGGTCTTCGCGAGCTTGTCCTCGCGGCCCTTGCGGACCAGCTGCTGGATGGTAGGCATGGACCAGCTTTCGTCGTCTTCCGGCTTGCTCTCTGTC
Source organism: Pseudonocardiaceae bacterium (assembly GCA_036266995.1). Classification (GTDB taxonomy): domain Bacteria; phylum Actinomycetota; class Actinomycetes; order Mycobacteriales; family Pseudonocardiaceae. The sequence goes on from DATAWX010000106.1 coordinate 47,685, forward strand.
ATGTGGTGCTGGGTGATCTGGTGCTGCGGTACCCCGGCCACGACGTGCCCCGTGGCCGGTTACTCCGTATCCCGAGGTCGGGCGTGTCGCTGTGAGCCCAGCCGCTCGGTCGGGTACAAACCCGACGGGAGCTGGGCGGCACCGGCGCCAGATCCGGCGGCGGAAGTCTTTCGACCAACACCACCAGCGGTGCACCGCCAACAGGCATACAGAGCGACCCGACCGGAGTCGGGACCGCCAGTAAGGGTACCTGGGCGACTTACCGAGGGTCAAAACGGGGTCAAGAACCATCTCACCCTCGGAACGTGACCTGCTACCCAAAAAGCACAACGCCTACCCTGGTTCATCAATTCCACGACATCGGCGGCCGTTGATAACCAGCGACGATGAGGAGGCAGCCATGCCGGGTCCGCTGGTCGGGCTGCGGGTTGTCGAGCTGGCTGGGATCGGCCCAGGTCCCCATGCGGCGATGCTGCTCGCAGATCTGGGCGCCGATGTAGTACGGATCGACCGGCCCTCGGCAGGCAAGCAGGGCCTGCAGCTCGCCCCGATCGCCAACGATCAGATGCTCCGCGGCCGCCGCTCGGTCATGCTCGACCTGAAGGACCCCGCCGGCCTGGAAACCACGCTGCGGCTGGTAGAGCGGGCCGACGTGCTGATCGAGGGCTTGCGTCCCGGGGTCACCGAGCGGCTGGGTGTCGGTCCGGTCGACTGCCACGCTCGCAACCCGCGACTGGTGTACGCCCGGATGACGGGATGGGGGCAGACCGGCCCGCTGGCCGACCAGGTCGGCCACGACATCAACTACATCGCGCTGTCGGGCGCACTGCACGCCATCGGCAACGCGGGGGCCAAGCCGGTGCCGCCGCTGAACCTGGTCGGGGACTTCGGCGGTGGCTCGATGTTCCTGGTGCTCGGAGTATTGGCCGCGCTGTGGGAGCGGGACCGCTCCGGTGCCGGTCAGGTCATCGACGCCGCCATGGTGGACGGCGTCAGCGCACTGGCCCAGATGTTCTGGTCGATGCGCGCTTGCGGATTGTGGAGCGACCAGCGGGGCAGCAACCTGCTCGACTCGGGCGCTCCTTTCTATGACACCTACGCCTGCGCCGACGGCCGCTACGTCGCTGTCGGAGCGCTGGAACCGCATTTCTATGCGGCGCTGCTGGAGGGCCTTGAGCTCGTCGGCGAGGAGCTGCCCGGGCAGCTCGACCAGACAGGTTGGCCAGTGCTGCGGCAACGGTTCACCGACGCGTTCGCCAGCCGCAGCCGCGACGAGTGGGGGGCGGTGTTCGAAGGAACTGACGCCTGCGTGGCGCCGGTTCTGTCGTTCGCTGAAGTGCCGGCACACCCACATATCGCGGCTCGTGGCACTGTCATCACTCTCGATGGGGTGCCCCAGGCCGCCCCCGCACCCCGGTTCTCGCGCACCCGTCCGGACCGGCCGACACCGCCGCCCAAGCCCGGCGCCGACACCGCCGACGTCCTCGCCGAATGGGGCGTCACACCTGCCGTTGGTGGCTCTTCAAGGACCACTAACCCCCCGGATCACCGCCTTTAACATCCGGGGCGGGGGTTGGTGGTCCTTGAAGAGCCACCAACCAACCCGGGTCGTCAGCGGTAGTCGCGACCGAAGTCGTAGTCGTCCAAGGGGACGGCTGCGCCGGTCCCGGTACCGAACACGTCAGGCGAGTAGTAGCCATCGTCGTAGGACGGGATCGCGTACGCCGCGGCCCGGGCCTCCTCGGTCGGCTGCACCTCGATGTTGCGGTACCGGTTGATCCCCGTGCCTGCCGGGATCAATTTACCGATGATCACATTCTCCTTCAGGCCCAGCAGCTTGTCGCTCTTGCCCTGGATCGCCGCGTCGGTGAGGATCTTGGTCGTCTCCTGGAACGATGCCGCGGACAACCACGACTCGGTCGCCAGCGAAGCCTTGGTAATCCCCATCAATACCGGGCGGCCGGAGGCGGGCTCGCTGCCCTCGGCGACCACTCGGCGGTTCTCCGACTCGAACTCACCACGCTCAGCCAGCCCACCGGGCAGGAACTCGGTAGCGCCCGAGTCGATGATCGTCACCCGGCGCAGCATCTGCCGAACGATGACCTCGATGTGCTTGTCGTGGATGTCGACGCCCTGCGACCGGTACACCTGCTGGACCTCGCGGACCAGGTGCAGCTGCACCTCCCGCGGACCCATCACCCGAAGCACCTCGTGCGGATCCACCACACCCTCGAGCAGCTTCTGCCCGACGGTGACATGGTCGTCGTCAGCCAGCGGCCGCTCGGTGCCGTCGACGCTGATCACCGCGAGTCGCTGGCGCTTGGACAGCTTCTCGTAGACGATCTCCTCACTGCCGTCGTCCGGAATGATGGTGATCTTCCAGAACTTCTCGCCGTCCTCGACACGCACCCGACCGTCCGCATCGGCGATCGGTGCCATCCCCTTGGGCACCCGGGCCTCGAACAACTCCTGAACCCGGGGTAGACCAGTGGTGATGTCCTCGCCAGCGATACCACCCTGGTGGAAGGTACGCATGGTCAGCTGCGTGCCCGGCTCACCGATGGACTGCGCGGCCACGATGCCGACCGCCTCACCCACGTCGACGAGCTTTCCGGTGGCCATGGACCGGCCGTAGCACATCGCGCACACGCCGTTGGCGGACTCGCAGGTCAGCACCGAGCGCACCTTGATCCGCCGGACACCAGCGGCGACCAGCGTGTCGATCGCCGGATCGCCCAGGTCCGCCCCGCGAGGCATGACCACCGAGCCGTTGCCATCCAGCACGTCCTCTGCGGCGCAGCGCGCGTACACGCTGGTCTGAACGTAGCGGTGCCGGAAAAGACGACCATCCGCGGACGCCTCGGTGACCGGCATCTGGATGCCGCGCTCGGTGCCGCAGTCCTGCTCTCGCACGATGACGTCCTGCGAAACGTCCACCAAGCGCCGGGTCAGGTACCCGGAGTCGGCGGTCCGCAACGCGGTGTCGGCCAATCCCTTGCGAGCGCCGTGCGTGGCGATGAAGTACTCCAGCACGGACAGGCCCTCGCGGAAGTTGTGCTTGATCGGGCGCGGGATGTACTCACCCTTGGGGTTGGAGACCAGGCCACGCATCCCGGCCAGGGACCGGACCTGCGTCATGTTCCCGGCCGCCCCGGAGGACACGATGGTGAAGACCGGGTTGTCCTCCGGGAAGTTGGCCTCCATCGCCTTGGCGACCTCATCGGTGGCCTGGGACCAGATCTTCACCAGCTCGCCGTTGCGCTCGTCGTGCGAGAGCACGCCGCGCTGGTAGCGCTTCTCGACCAGGTCCGCCTTGGCCTCGTACTGGTCGAGGATCTGCTGCTTTTCGGCCGGCACCACCACGTCGGAACTGGACAGCGTCACACCGGAGCGGGTGGCCCAGTGGAAGCCGGCATCCTTGAGCCGGTCCAGTGTCTGGGCGACGGCGACCATCGGGTAGCGCTCGGCAAGGTCATTGACGATCGCGGCCTGGCGCTTCTTGGGCAGGATGTCGTTGATGTACGGGTAATCGTCGGGCAACAGTTCGTTGAACAGCACCCGTCCCACGGTGGTCTCCGCAATCCATGGCGCTCCAGGTTCCCAACCCTGGCTCTCCCGCAGGTGGGCCTGCTCGGCGACGGGCGGAACCACGTTGCGCAGCCGGACGCGGATTCTGGCCTGCAACGCGATCGTGCCACGGTCCAGCGCCATCAACGCCTCGGCAGGCGACGAGAACGAGTGACCCTCACCGGTGTCTCCTTCGCGGAGCTTGGTGAGGTGATACAGCCCGGTGACCATGTCCAGCCGGGGCATGGCCAGCGGCCGTCCCGAGGCCGGCGACAGGATGTTGTTGCTGGACAGCATCAGGATCCGCGCCTCGGCCTGCGCCTCGGCCGACAGCGGCAAGTGCACCGCCATCTGGTCACCGTCGAAGTCCGCGTTGAACGCCTCGCAGACCAGCGGGTGCAGCTGGATCGCCTTGCCCTCGACCAGCTGGGGCTCGAAGGCCTGGATACCCAGGCGGTGCAAGGTAGGCGCCCGGTTCAGCAGCACGGGATGCTCGGTGATGACCTCTTCAAGCACGTCCCACACCTGCGGACGCTGGCGCTCCACCATTCGCTTGGCGGACTTGATGTTCTGCGCGTGGTTGAGATCGACCAGACGCTTCATCACGAACGGCTTGAACAACTCCAGCGCCATCTGCTTGGGCAGGCCACACTGGTGCAGCTTGAGCTGTGGGCCCACCACGATGACCGAGCGGCCGGAGTAGTCGACCCGCTTGCCGAGCAGGTTCTGCCGGAACCGGCCCTGCTTTCCCTTGAGCAAGTCGGACAGCGACTTCAGCGGGCGGTTTCCGGGGCCGGTCACCGGACGGCCACGGCGGCCGTTGTCGAACAGCGCGTCAACGGCCTCCTGCAGCATCCGCTTCTCATTGTTGACGATGATCTCGGGGGCACCGAGGTCGATGAGCCGCTTGAGCCGGTTGTTCCGGTTGATCACCCGGCGGTAGAGATCGTTGAGGTCAGACGTCGCAAATCGGCCGCCGTCGAGCTGCACCATGGGGCGCAGGTCCGGCGGAATCACCGGCACGCAGTCGAGCACCATACCCATCGGGTTATTGCGGGTGATCTGGAACGCCGCGACAACTTTGAGGCGCTTGAGCGCGCGTAGCTTCTTCTGGCCTTTGCCGCTGCGGATGGTCTCACGCAGGTTTTCCGACTCTGCGTCGATGTCGAAGTTCTCCATCAGTTTCTGGATCGCTTCGGCACCCATGGCACCGGTGAAGTAGTCGCCATACCGGTCATAAAGCTCTCGGTAGAGCAATTCATCGACAATGAGCTGGCCGACCTCGAGCTTGGTGAACGTCTCCCAGATCTCATCGAGCCGGTCGACCTCGCGCTGGGATCGGTCCCGGAGCTGGCGCATCTCGCGCTCGCCGCCCTCTTTGACCTTGCGCCGCACATCGCTCTTGGCGCCTTCGGCTTCGAGCTCCGCGAGGTCGGCTTCGAGCTTCTGCGCACGCGCCTCGATATCCGCGTCGCGACGGTCTTGAAGTCGCTTGCGCTGGACACCGATCTCGCTCTCCAAGGTGGAGAGATCGTTGTGCCGCTCTTCTTTGTTCACCGCGGTGATGGCGTAGGCCGCGAAGTAGATGATTTTCTCAAGGTCCTTGGGCGCCAGGTCGAGCAAGTAGCCCAACCTGCTGGGGACGCCCTTGAAGTACCAGATGTGAGTCACCGGCGCGGCCAACTCGATGTGGCCCATCCGTTCACGGCGCACCTTGGCGCGGGTTACCTCAACGCCGCAGCGCTCGCAGATGATGCCCTTGAAACGGACGCGCTTGTACTTGCCGCAGTAACACTCCCAGTCCCGGGTGGGGCCGAAGATTTTCTCGCAGAAAAGCCCGTCCTTCTCCGGCTTGAGCGTGCGATAGTTGATGGTCTCCGGCTTCTTGACCTCGCCGAAGGACCATTGGCGAATGTCCTCTGCGGTCGCAAGGCCGATCCGGAGCTCGTCGAAGAAGTTGACGTCAAGCACGTCTCGTTCCTTCTCCCCGTGTTGTCGAAAACACTGGTTGTAGATAAATCCGAAAAATCCTGATGGCTGGTACGTCCGGCGCGAGGGTGGGCGGGAGGTCCACCCCCGCGCCGGACGCGGTCTGGGAGCCGGTTACTGCACGACGTCGTCCACCGACGGCGACTCGTTGCGGGACAGGTTGATGCCGAGGTTGGCGGCAGCCCGCTCCAAGTCCTCATCGTCGGAGTCCCGCATTTCGATCGCGGCGCCATCGCTGGAGAGCACCTCGACGTTGAGGCACAGCGACTGGAGCTCTTTTAGCAACACTTTGAACGACTCGGGAATTCCAGGCTCGGGAATATTCTCGCCCTTGACGATGGCCTCGTACACCTTCACGCGGCCGAGCACATCGTCGGACTTGATCGTCAACAGTTCCTGCAAGGTGTAAGCCGCCCCGTAGGCCTGCATCGCCCAGCACTCCATTTCACCGAAGCGCTGGCCACCGAACTGCGCCTTTCCACCCAAGGGTTGCTGCGTGATCATCGAGTACGGACCGGTCGACCGAGCGTGGATCTTGTCATCGACCAGGTGCAGCAGCTTGATGATGTACATGTAGCCGACCGCGACCGGGAACGGGTACGGCTCACCAGTGCGGCCGTCATACAGCTGCGCCTTACCGTCGGGCCCGACCATCTGCTCGCCGTCCCGGTTGGGCAGGGTGGAGCTGAGAAGACCGGTGATCTCCTCTTCCTTGGCGCCGTCGAACACCGGCGTGGCGACCACCGTGCCAGGCTCGGCCTGGTGTAGCTCCTCGGGCAGACGGGAAGCCCACTCCGGGTCACCGTCGATCTTCCATCCACGCTTGGCGATCCAGCCGAGGTGCGTCTCCAGGATCTGCCCGATGTTCATCCGGCGTGGGACACCGTGGGTGTTCAGGACGATGTCCACCGGTGTGCCATCCGGCAGGAAGGGCATGTCCTCCACCGGCAGGATCTTGCCGATGACGCCCTTGTTACCGTGCCGGCCGGCGAGTTTGTCGCCGTCCTGAATCTTGCGCTTCTGCGCGACGTACACCCGGACCAGCTCGTTGACCCCGGGCGACAGCTCATCGTCGTCCTCGCGGGAGAACACCCGGATTCCGATGACCTTGCCGGTCTCGCCGTGCGGCACCTTGAGGCTGGTGTCGCGGACCTCGCGAGCCTTCTCACCGAAGATGGCTCGCAGCAGCCGCTCCTCGGGGGTCAGCTCAGTCTCGCCCTTGGGCGTCACCTTGCCGACCAGGATGTCCCCGGCCTGCACCTCGGCACCGATCCGGATGATGCCCCGCTCGTCGAGGTCGGCTAGCACTTCCTCGGAGACGTTCGGGATGTCCCGGGTGATCTCCTCGGCGCCGAGCTTGGTGTCCCGGGCGTCGATCTCATGCTCGTCGATGTGGATCGAGGTGAGCACGTCGTCCTGCACCAGACGTTGGCTCAGGATGATCGCGTCTTCGTAGTTGTGGCCCTCCCACGGCATGATCGCCACGAGTAGGTTCTTCCCGAGGGCCATCTCGCCGGAGTCGGTGCACGGCCCGTCGGCGATCACCTGGCCGACCTCCACCCGATCACCCTCGGACACGATGGGTCGCTGGTTGGTGCAGGTACCCTGGTTGGACCGGTGGAACTTGTGCATCCGGTACGTCTGCCGGGTGCCGTCATCGGCCATGACAGTGACGTAGTCGGCGCACAACTCCTCGACCACACCGGCCTTGTCGACCACCACGACATCACCGGCATCCACCGCGGCCCGAAGCTCCATGCCGGTTCCGACCAGCGGCGACTCGCTGCGCAGCAGCGGCACTGCCTGGCGCTGCATGTTGGCGCCCATGAGGGCACGGTTGGCGTCGTCGTGCTCGACGAACGGGATCATCGCGGTGGCCACCGAGACCATCTGCTGAGGCGAGACGTCCATGTAGTCCACACCCAGCGGGTCGATGTAGTCGACGTCACCGCCCTTGCGTCGGACCAGCACGCGATCCTCGGCGAAGTGGCCGTCCTCGGCCAGCACCGCGTTGGCCTGCGCCTTGACGTACCGGTCCTCCTCATCGGCGGTCAGGTAGTCGATCTGCTCGGTGACCTGACCGTCGACGACCTTGCGGTAGGGCGTCTCGATGAAACCGAACGGGTTGACCCGTGCATAGGACGACAACGACCCGATCAGTCCGATGTTCGGACCCTCTGGAGTCTCGATCGGGCACATCCGGCCATAGTGCGACGCGTGGACGTCCCGGACCTCGAAGCCGGCCCGTTCCCGGGAAAGGCCACCGGGACCCAGTGCGGACAGTCGCCGCTTGTGGGTCAGCCCGGCCAGCGGGTTGGTCTGGTCCATGAACTGCGACAGCTGCGAGGTCCCGAAGAACTCCTTGATCGCCGCCACCACCGGACGGATGTTGATCAGGGTCTGCGGTGTGATGGCCTCGACGTCCTGAGTGGTCATCCGCTCCCGGACGACCCGCTCCATGCGCGACAACCCGACCCGGATCTGGTTCTGAATCAACTCACCCACGGTGCGCAACCGGCGGTTGCCGAAGTGGTCGATGTCGTCGGTCTCCACTGGCACCACCGCGTCCGGCGCTCCGTTTGCGGCCGGCATCGTGGTCTCACCCGCATGCAACCGGACGAGATAGTCGATGGTGGTGACGATGTCGTCCTCGCTGAGCACGCCGTTGCGATGCGCCAACGCCAGTCCCAGCTTCTTGTTGGCCTTGTACCGGCCGACCTTGGCCAGGTCGTAACGCTTGACCTTGAAGAACAGGTTCTCCAGCAGCGCCTGAGCGCTCTCCTTGGTGGGCGGCTCACCCGGACGCAGTTTGCGGTAGATGTCCAGCAGTGCCTCGTCGGGCCCGGCCGTGTGGTCCTTCTCCAAGGTGGCGAGCAGGGTCTCGGAGTGCGCGAAGCGCGCGGCGATCCGCTCGGTCGTCCAGCCCAAGGCCTTGAGCAGCACGGTCACCGGTTGACGACGCTTGCGGTCGATCCGCACGCCTACCGTGTCGCGCTTGTCGACGTCGAACTCCAGCCAGGCACCGCGACTCGGGATGATCTTTACGCTATAAACGTCCTTATCGGTGGTCTTGTCCACAGCGTGGTCGAAGTACACGCCAGGAGAGCGAACGAGCTGGGACACCACGACCCGCTCGGTCCCGTTGATGATGAAAGTGCCTTTGTTGGTCATCATCGGGAAGTCACCCATGAACACCGTCTGTGACTTGATCTCACCGGTGTTGTTGTTGGTGAATTCGGCCGTGACGAACAGCGGCGCGGCATAGGTCATGTCCTTGTCCCGACACTCCTCGACGGAGGCCTTCACCTCGTCGAAGCGAGGGTCGGAGAAAGACAGGGACATCGAGCCGGAGAAGTCCTCGATCGGAGAGATCTCCTCGAGTACCTCAGCGAGCCCGCCGATGGGCTGCTCGTCACCGGCCTCGACGCGGCGCTGGTACCACTGGTCGGCACCGATCAGCCACTCGAACGATTGGAGCTGAAGGTCCAGCAGATCGGGCACCTGGAGCGGCTCGCGGATCTTCGCGAAAGACGGCCGGGCCGGAGCTCCCGGGAGGCGGGAAACGGAGTTGTTCGCAGCAGAGGTCTTGGTCGGGCGGGAGACTGCCAAGATTGCGTCCTTCCGAACACTAGCGCCGCCGAGCGCAGGACCTCGTGGTCTCCTCGGACCACACTCCCGGCGCGGTGTTGGTGCAGTTGCTGATGTAGTTGTTAGTGTCGTTTGCGGTTGTTACCTCAGGTGCTACCTCAGGCTGATAGCATCGGCGCAGCCCGACGAACCCCGCACGCAGTGCGCAGGGAAGCGAGGAGAGGGCAGCGCAAAGAAGCAGTCTAACCGCTAGGACGGCGACTGTCCAGCGCCGTACGAAGACGGCGCGAGCGTGGTCCTAGGGTGACCTGCTTGACGCTCCCCGTCAAGAGTGCATCGTCCGATCAGTGGTCGGATTTGTACGTTCAGCGGCTGTCATACTGATCGGTGCAGCCGATCTAAGCTGAGGTGACGAGCGCCTCGGGAGAACTCAGAACGGCTCCGCGTCTGCGATCTTCCACTTACCGTCCACCAGCTGCGCCGTGACAGAGACTCTGCCCGAGGCCAGCAGAGGCGAGGCTTGGCCTGCCTGGTGGGCTTGCTGGTCGAGGAACACCACCACGATAGCCCGGTCGCCGTCAAGCGATTTGACAGCGAGGGCTGGCACCGTCGCTACCACCACAGCCTGTTGTTGGGGCGCCAGCTCCCGTATCCGAGCGAACTGTTGATGAAAACTCTGGACGTACGCTCCGGTGACGACCTCGGTGGCAGCTCGCTCGTTGTCATCCAACCGGGCGTAGTCATAGGAGAAGACGCGTTGCACAGCTTCGCGCACCTGGCCGGAGACCTGGGCGGTGGTGCCGGCATCCACCAGCGCGTCGTTGCTGGCCGCCGCCGACCCGGCCAGTTGGTTGGCCTCGCCGCGGAACCAGGCCGCGAGGCAAAGGGCCATCACCACCGCAGCGACCAGTGCCACCAGCGTCGCCACTACGGTTACCCGCCGCGGCGCCTTCGCCCCCTCCTCGGTGGACTCACGTTGTGCTGCGGCCGGGATGGTCATCTTGGGGCATTCTCCCTATTCCGGGGCTTAACTGTTTCGAAAACCTACTTCGGGGGGCCTACTTCGGGGACGTACCCGGGGGACATGGTCCAGGCTCCGAGTACACGTCGCCGACCGGCGCCAACGTCCCGACCTTCCAGCCACCACCCACCCGGATCATGTCGAGTCGAACGCGCCGGTGCACACAGCTCGGGTCACCTTGGTCGGCTTGAGAAGTGACGTCCACTCCCACCAACACCTGCGCCGTACCGGCGCCCTCGTTGAGCGAGGCGACCGCGGCGTCGAGAACCTGCGCGGTGGTGGTCGCCGCCGAGTCGGTGATCGCGCGGGCGTAGGTATTTCGGTTCGCGCGTAGCTGAGCGAGAAGTGATCCGGCCGCAGACTGCTCCCACAGCGTCAACCCATCCTGCACCCGCCGGTAATCGAGAGTGTTGAGGGTGAGCGTCGACCGTTGCGCGTCGCGCAGCACGGCATCTCGGTCCATCCCCAGCGAGAGAGACGTGTCGTGTGCTGCCCGGTACCAGGACACGCCGAACCAGCCCATGGCGGCGAAGGCGACCACGGCGACCACCGCAACCGCCAGAATTGCGGTCCGCAACGGACCGCCGGGCAAAGTCCGCCCCAGGGCGGTGCGAGTGGTGGCGATGCTGGTCATGGTCATCCAGAGTGAGGAGGTAGAGGTGACGGTGACCGCGGACGGCCAAGGGGTTCGCAGGCGCGCGGTCGCCTACACCGAGGAGGTAGTACGTGAGCACCAGACATGAGCAGGGACACCGCAACGTCGCGCCCGGACTGTCCACGTACTGGCAGGCATGGCTTCCCCCGGACCCGGCCCGGGCGGTCGTCATCATCGTGCACGGTATCCATGAGCACTCGTCGCGCTACGCACACGTGGGTGCCCGGCTGGCCGCTGCGAGCTTCGCAGTCTATGCCGCAGACCACCGCGGGCACGGCCGGACCGGCGGTCGACGAGCCAATATCGAGCGGATGGCCTTGATCGTGGACGACCTGAACTCCTTCGTGCAGTTCGCCGCCCAGCGCCATCCCGGTCTGCCGGTGTTCATGCTCGGTCACTCGCTCGGCGGCCTCATCGCGCTGCACTATGCCACGCAACCCCGTGCCACCGAACTCCGTGCCACCGAACCGCGCGTCATCCTGGATGGGCTCGTTGTGTCGGGGCCGGCGGTGGAGGTGATGGCTGGTTCGGCGCTGCAGCGACGGCTTGCCGGAGTGCTCTCGGCGCTGGTCCCCAACCTGGGGGTCGCCGCCATCAATGCCGAACAGAAGATCAGCCGGGACCCGGAGGTAGTCCGTGCCTACCGGGAGGATCCGCTGGTGTACCGAGGCAAGGTCAAGGCTCGGACCGGAGCCGAGGTTCTGGCGGCGATGGAGGGCTTGCCCGCACGGCTGCCGGGCCTGACCATGCCGCTGCTGCTGCTGCACGGCACCGACGACCAGATATGCGCGCTGACCGGCTCGACGATGGTGCACGACACGGTGTCGTCGCCAGATAAGACTCTGCGCCGATACCAAGGCCTCTACCACGAAGTGTTCAACGAGCCCGAGCGCGAGCAGATCCTCACCGACTTGCTCTGCTGGCTGGACCGACAACTCCCCACGAGCCCCGCTCCGCGTTCAGCGGGCTGAGCGGGGCGATAGCGGCCCGCTCAGCCCGCAGCGCCCGCTGAACGCGGTTGTGGGCGGTTCTCAGGTCAGGCTGACCTTGGCGCCGGCTTCCTCCAGCTTGGCCTTGGCCGCGTCGGCCTGGTCCTTCGGCACGCCCTCCAGTACTGGCTTCGGTGCGCTCTCGACGAGGTCCTTCGCCTCCTTGAGGCCCAGCCCGGAGACGACCTCTCGAACCACCTTGATGACCTGGATCTTCTTTTCGCCGATGGCCTCGAGGACGACGTTGAACTCGTCCTTCTCCTCCGCGACCGGGGCGTCCGCGGCTCCACCAGCGGGACCCGCCGCCACCGCGATAGGCGCTGCGGCGGTCACATCAAAAGTGTCCTCGAACCTCTTCACGAAATCGCTCAGCTCGAGCAGTGTCATGTCCTTGAATGCATCGAGCAGCTCGTCGGTGCTCATCTTCGCCATGATGGCGTCTCTCCTTCTGTCATGTTGTGTCGTCGACGAATGCAGGGTCGATCACTGTGAGTCGATCAGTCCGTGGTGGGCTCGTCGGTCGGCTGCCGCTCTTGCCGCTTGTCACGCAGGGCCGCCGCCAACCGGGCGACCTGGGAGGCCGGCTCCGCGAACAGTCTCGCCGCCTTGGACAGATTGGCCTTCATCGCGCTGGCCAGCTTGGCCAGCAGAACCTCGCGAGACTCCAGATCAGCCATCTGGGCGACCTCGGCAACCGTCAAGGCCCGGCCGTCCAGGTAGCCACCTTTGATCACCAGCGCGTTGTGCTCCCTGGCGAAATCACGCAGCATCTTTGCCGCGAGAACCGGCTCACCATGGACGAACGCGATCGCGGTCGGGCCGATGAACAGCTCATCGAGACCCTCCACCCCGGCATCTCGCGCGGCGCGCGAAACCAAGGTGTTCTTCGCGACCCGATAGGTGGTCGTGTCACCGAGAGACCGGCGCAGGGTGGTCAGTTGTGTCACGGACAGGCCGCGGTACTCGGTCACGACCGCAGCTGTGGCACTGCGGAATTGGTCCGCGATATCGGCAACGGCGTCGACCTTGTCCGGTCTAGCCATGGATCGCCTCCTCGATTGGACTACCGGCTACGCCGGCGGTGGTTGGACTTACCACCGGCCGCGCCGGCAGTGGTTGGACAGCCAGCGGTGCGGGCATCGGGTATGTGCATCAACTGGCTGGGCACAACCCGGACGGCGTGCCCATACCCGGGCCCGAAAAGGACGAACGCCCCGCGCAGTAGGCGCGGGGCGTAGCCAGGCGGCGCCCGACGGCGCCGCGTAACGGCATAACCACATCCTCCTGCGCGGGCCACCCACAATTGCGGGACCTTCGTCCGCGCCAATGGCGCGGAGACCAGCGGTCTACGGTGGAACTGGGTAACAGTCTAGGTCAACGACGCGACCGCTCCCAACCGACCCCACTCAGGAGGTCGGTTCGTCGGTCAGCAGGTTGCGGGTGCGGTTAGGGTCGACGGGAATACCTGGGCCCATCGTTGTGGAGAAGTTAATCTTCTTCAGGTAGCGACCCTTCGCGGCTGACGGCTTGCCGCGCAGCACCTCATCCAGCACGGCGGCGTAGTTCTCCACGAGTTTGTCGGTGTCGAAGGACACCTTACCGATGATCAGGTGAAGGTTCGCCTGCTTGTCAACGCGGAAGTTGATCTTGCCGCCCTTGATGTCCACGATCGCCTTGGCGACGTCTGGAGTAACGGTCCCGGTCTTGGGATTGGGCATCAAGCCCCGGGGACCGAGAATCCTGGCGATCCGACCGACTTTGGCCATCTGGTCCGGCGCCGCGATCGCCGCATCGAAGTCCAGCCAGCCGCCTTGGATACGCTCGATGAGATCGTCAGAACCGACCACGTCAGCCCCGGCGGCGGCGGCCTCGGCGGCCCGGTCGCCGGTGGCGAAGACAATGACCCGGACGGTCTTGCCGGTGCCATGGGGCAGGTTGACCGTGCCCCGAACCATCTGGTCGGCCTTGCGGGGATCGACCCCCAGTTGCATGGCCACCTCAACGGTGGCGTCGATCGTGCTGGGAGAAGTCTCCTTGGCCAGCGCCGCAGCCTCCAGGGGGCTGTAGAACCGGCTGCGGTCGACCTTCTCGGCGGCTTGACGGTAGGCCTTGCTGCGCTTCATATCACTGTCCTTACTTCGCTGGATCAGCCGTGGTACGGGCCAGCGCCGGCCCTCCCACGCGTACTGAGTATTGCTAAAACGTGTCCCACAGATCTGCGAACGTGCGACCAGCCCTACAGTTCCCGAGGCTCAGAGAGCCAGCCTAGTCGACTACGGTGATACCCATCGAGCGCGCAGTCCCAGAAATGATCTTAATTGCGGCGTCGATGTCGTTGGCGTTGAGATCTTCGAGTTTGCGCTCGGCGATGGCCCGGACCTGGTCACGGCCGACCTTGGCGACCTTGGTCTTGTGCGGTTCCGCCGACCCCTTGGCCACCCCCGCCGCTTTGAGCAGCAGCACCGAGGCGGGCGGCGTCTTGAGCACGAAGTCGAACGAACGGTCCTCGAATACCGAGATCACCGCGGGTACCACCTCACCACGGTTGTTCTGCGTCGCGGCGTTGTAGGCCTTGCAGAACTCCATGATGTTCAGTCCGTGCGGACCCAGCGCCTGCCCGACCGAGGCCGGGTTCGCGGTGCCGGCCTCTAGTGCGAGCTTCACGGTCGCCGTGAGCCTCTTACGCTTCCTGGGGGGCATGATTTCTTCCTCGTACTGGGTGGGTATATGCCAACCGGCGCCGTGCCGGTCAGATCTTGGCGACCTGGCTAAACGATAGTTCGACCGGAGTCTCCCGACCGAAGATCGACACCAACACCTTGAGCTTTTGTGCGTCGACGTTGACCTCGTTGATCGTCGCCGGCAACGTGGCGAAGGGACCGTCCATGACGGTGACCGACTCGCCGACCTCGAAGTCGACCTCGATCGTGGGCTTGGCGCCGCCGAGGCCTGCCGCATGCTTGCCGGCACCGACCGGCACCTTGGGCTGCGCTACTCGCGGGGCGAGGAACTTCAGCACCTCGTCCAGGGTCAGCGGTGAGGGCCGCGAAGTGGCTCCGACGAACCCGGTCACCCCCGGCGTGTTGCGCACGGCGCTCCACGAGGCGTCGTTGAGGTCCATCCGGACCAGGATGTAGCCGGGCAGCACCTTGCGTTGTACCTGCTTGCGCTGGCCGTTCTTGATCTCGGTGACCTCTTCGGTGGGCACTTCCACCTGAAAGATGTAGTCCTCTACATCCAGGGTCTGGATGCGGGTCTCCAGGTTCGCCTTCACCTTGTTCTCATAGCCGGCGTAGGAGTGCACCACATACCATTCGCCGGGAGCGGTGGCCAGCGCGGATCGGAGCTCGTCGACCGGGTCCACAGGCTCCGGCGCCTCGACCTCAGCCGCCGCTGCGTGCTGATCGGCGTCATCAACGGGCTCGACGACATCGAGTGATTCGACCTCGGCCGCATCCTCAGGTGTATCGACCTCAGGTGTATCGACCTCAGGTGTATCGACCTCAGCTGCCTCGGCGTCGGCCGTCTCAGCGCGGAACAGGCCCGTCAGCTCCTGCCCGTCCTCGGTGGAAGTCTCTTCGGTAGAAGTCCCTTCTGTGGAAGTCCCTCCGGCGGAGGTCCCTCCTGAGAAAGTCCCTCCTGAGAAAGTCACAGTCGGTCTCGCTTTCTTTGCGTGCGTCATGCCCTGCTGGTCGTCGACCGGCGCCCGGGTATCCGGCATCAGCCGAACACGGTCAGCACAGCCCTGCCCAGTCCCATGTCCAGCAACGCAACAAACGCCACCATGAAGCTGACGAAGACCAGCACGACCCCCGTGTAGACCACCAGCTCCCGGCGGCTTGGCCAGATGACCTTGCTGAGTTCCGAGACGACCTCGCGGAGGAACCGGATCAGCCGGGCGGGCGCAGCCGTCTTGGTCTCGGTTGCGCCGCGTGCCCTGGTCGGATGGTCCTTGCCAGCGATCCCGGACCCTCGCGCCTCGGCAGATCGTGCCCGGCGCGTGGCAGCGGCAGGCTCCGGGGCGTTGGTTGACGCCTCGGTCTGCTCCAGCCGGTCCGCTGTCTCGTGGGCGCGATCGTCGCTCACGCTGGTGATCCTCCGCTTCGCCGGGTCGGGTCTTCGCCGGGTTCAGGCCTACGCAGGGGCGACAGGACTTGAACCTGCAACCTGCGGTTTTGGAGACCGCTGCTCTGCCAGTTGAGCTACACCCCTTTATCGGACGCCTGTACAGACGCCGTACCACAGGCACCATCATAATAGCCCGGGCCACGGCCATCACCGGGCACGGAAGATCCGCTGGCAACCCCGGCACCAGAGTGTAGGCCACCGCAGCCAATGAGTTCCAGCTGCCCTGTTAGCCGCGTTGCGGCACGCCGTCGCTGACCTGCTCGATGTTCAGGCTAGCGCGACGGTGGCGGTGGCTTGGCCAAGTACCGACTGGCCGGCGCAGCGCGCGGTAATGGCAACCACCACGGTGCCCTCATCGAGGCGTCGCGCCACTGTGCCGGAGAATTCTATGACCGCCCCCTCGGCGTCGTCGGGTACGACGACCGGGCGAGTGAATCGGACCGAATAGTCCACCACTGCGCCGGGGTCACCGGCCCAGTTCGTCACCAGCCGGCCGCCCAGCGCCATGGTGAGCATTCCGTGCCCGATGACGTCGGGTAGTGCAACCTCCCGAGCGGCTCGCTCATTCCAGTGGATCGGGTTGAAGTCACCGGAGGCCCCCGCGTAGCGGACCAGGTCCGCCCGGGTGACCCGGACCTGCAGGCTGGGCAGCTCGTCGCCCTCAGCGACCTCGTCGCGGCGGCGACGGCTCACCGGTCCTGCTCCGCGTCCGAATGATGGACGACCAGCATGGACCGGGCCGTCGTCACCGGGTCTCCGGCACAGTCAGTGATCTCGCAGCGCACGGTGAGCATGTCGTTGCCCCCCATGCTGCGCACACTGTCGACATGCAGCGCTGTCGCCAACTCGTCGCCGGCGTGGATGGGTCGGTGGTGGCGCAACGACTGGGTCCCGTGCACCATCCGGCAATAGTCCAAGCCCAGCTCGGGGTCGCGGAGCAGCGCCTGCTGCGCCCGGAAGGCGAGGATGATCGCGAACGTGGGTGGGGCGATCACATCAGAGTAGCCACGGGCGCGAGCCGCGCTGGGATCCCGGTAGATCTCGTCGTCATCCCCGATGGCTTCGGCGAATTCCCGGATCTTCTCGCGGCCGACCTGGTAGGTACCCGCCACCGGGTAGCACCGGCCGATCAAGGACGGGTCAAATGCCATCCGCGCAGGCTGGGTCGATGCCAGCCGGTTCAGCGAGTCTCGCGGTGGGCCCGGTGCTTGTTGCAGTTCGGGCAGTACTTGCGAATGGTGAGCCGGTCCGGATCGTTGCGCCGGTTCTTCTTGGTGATGTAGTTGCGGTGCTTGCACTCCTCGCACGCCAACGTGATCTTGGGCCGAACATCAGTGGCGGCCACGGGTGCCTCTCTCTCGCCGAGCTGTCATCAAATCTGCAGTGAGGTCTGCCGCGGCCAGTACCTGCCGCGCCGGACCAATGGTAGCGGTGGCCGGACTCGAACCGGCGACACAGCGATTATGAGCCGCTTGCTCTTCCGACTGAGCTACACCGCCTTCGAGGGCTACACCGCCTTCGCCAGGCAACCCCTCCCACGAGCCCCAATACGGAATCGAACCGTAGACCTTCTCCTTACCATGGAGACGCTCTGCCGTCTGAGCTATTGGGGCCAACAGTGTCCAACCGGCACCCTAGTGAACGAGCGACGATAACTGTACACAACCTCGGCCGGCTACCCCACCAGGGTGAGTACCGTCTCCTCGCGCCCTCCGAGGGCACGGACGGTCCGGGCGGCCAACCAGGCGTCGAAGCGGTCCGGCCCGAGCGGCCGGGAGATCAGGAAGCCCTGTGCGACGTCGCAGCCCATCTCCAGCAGCTGGTCCCGGGTGGCATCCTGCTCGACGCCCTCCGCGACGACGATCAACCCGAGCGAATGGCCGAGATCGACGATGGCGCGCACCACCGCGAGGTCACCCAGGTCACTGGATAGACCCATGACGAAGCTCTTGTCGATCTTGACCTCGTCGACCGGCAGGCGACGCAGGTAGGCCAGCGACGAGTACCCGGTACCGAAGTCATCCACCGCAATGCGGATGCCCAGACCGTGCAGCTCGCGCAACACCGGCAACGCCCGCTCCGGATCACTCATCACCGCAGACTCGGTGAGCTCGAAACCCAGCAGCGCGGGTGGCACCCGGTACCTCGTCAGAGCGTCGGTCACCCGGCGCGGGAACTCGGTGTCGGCCAGGTTGCGCACCGAGAGGTTGACCGATACCGACAGCGAGAGCCCACGGTCGAGCCAGCTTCGGCACTGCGCCAGCGAGCGGTCGAGCACATAGTCGGTGAGTGGATCGATCAGGCCGGTGGTTTCGACGAGGGTGACGAACTCCCCCGGGTCGACCATCCCGAACTCCGGATGATGCCAGCGCACCAGCGCCTCCACCCCGATCACCTGGCGGGTGGACAGCGCCAACTGCGGCTGGAAGTGCACGTCGACCTGCCCGGTGTCCAGCGCATGCCGGAACTGGGTGACCAGCTGGAAACGGCGCAGCAGAACCTGGCCCATGCTGGGTAGGTAGGTGCGGACGGTCTCCTCGCCTCCGCGTGCGGCATGCAACGCCACGTCGGCTCGTTGCAGCAGAGTATCGGCATCCCGGGTGGGCTCGATCCCGGTGAAAGCGACGCCCACCACGGCGGTGCATTCCACGGCGAGCTTGTCGACCGGGTAGGGCGCGCTGAGCGCTGCCTGCACCTGCTCGGCCACCGCCCCGGTACCGTGCGCCTCGCCATCGACCAGCAGCGCAGCAAACGTGTCCCGCTCCAGCCGGGCGATCAGCACTCCGGCCGGCAGGGTGCGGCGAAGCCGCTCCCCCGCGCCCAGCACGACTCGATCACCCCAGACGTGACCCAGTGCGTCGGTGACCGAGGACAGCAGCCCTAGCTCGACGACGATCACGGCGCATGGCGTGACATCCCGCCGAAGCACCTCAGCGGCGGCCTCCCGGAAACCGAGCCTATTACGCAGGTTGGTCAGGCTGTCGTGGTAAGCGTCGTGGCGTAGCTGGGCGAGCAGCCGGCAGTTGTCCAGTGCGGTAGCCAGATGGCTCGCCATCGTCTCGACCAGCCGCTCATCGGCTGCGCCGAATCGCCGCACCCGACTCTGCCGGTCATGTACCTCGATCACGCCGAGCAGCTGGTCAGCCCCCCGCAGCGGTGCCACGAGTACCTCCGAGGCGGCCCTCGCGGTCAAGGCGGCGGCGACGGCCGGATCCGGACTGCTGACGACCAGCCGCAGCACTTGCCCGGTCCCGGTCGGCGGGTCGGCCGAAAGTACCGGGTTGAGGTCATGCCGCGATAGCGGACTGGGCAGCGGCCGACCAGCCACCACGGTGTGCAGTCCACCGTGAGCGGGCATCCGGTGCAGCACCACGCGAGTGGCGTTGAGCTGCACCCGGGCCAGCTCCATGGCGGTGCTCCAGGCGTCCTCATCCAGTTCCGGCTCGTCGTCGCCACCAGGCCGCACCCCGCCCTGTCCGCCGACGGCCACCAGCAGGCTGAGGTCGTTGAGCACCCCGAGGTCGCGGTGGTCACGGAGCAGCCCGTAGTAGGCGCGGTACACCCCAGCCACCGTCACCGTCAGCAGGCCGACCAGCAGCGCGCCCCACGGCACCATCCGCACTGTCTCCCCGGCGGTGATCCCGAGTGCGGCGTTGAGCAGGCCGGTGAGGTAAAGGTGCACCACCGGGCGCGCACTCTCGCCGGGACGCCTTCGGTCCAGCAGCACGATGAAGACCCAGGTCAGCCCAGAAGTGATGGCGTGAGCGATGACGAATCCGGCAAGCACCGCGAGCCACCGCGGCAACCAGGGCCAGCTCGGCTCGAAGACCAAGCGGGCCAGCAGGTCGGTGATCGCGATGGTGAGGGTGGCATAGGAGGCGTTGAAGAGCAGCTTGGTCCAGGAATCCCGGCGCAGCAGCCGGGCGGCTACCACAACGCCGACATAGGCAGCCAGCACCACCGGGCCAGGCAGGTACAGCAGGCCAAAGACCAGCGGGATCTCGGTGGGAGTGATCCGCGCCGCATCGCGGCGGACGTCGACCTCGATCGCCAAGAATCGGGCGATCCCGAACGCCACCGCCAATCCGAGGCCGCCGAGCAGCGTGCCGACATTGGGCTTGATGGGATCGGTGGCCACCACGGCAGCGCCAGCCACCCCTGCGGCGATCGTGAGGATAGCCACGAATGTGCTCGACGTTAAGGCTCGTCCGCGCGATGGTAAACCGCCCAACGGACGCCATCTCGCAGGCACACAGACCTCCAGCGGTGACTCAACGACTGTGCCTCCCCGCCGAGGAACGGTCGATCAACACGTACCGTTCAGGTGATATCCTGGCGGGTTGGCCGGGCGAACTCAGCCGATCAGTAGGTGGCGACCTGACCCGTGTTGGCCGATCTCAACACCTCCGGGCACACTCGCGGTAGCGAACACGATCGTGCAAATGGGGGTCATCTTCACCTCCAACCACGTGCTGATCCGACTCGGATAGTCACAAACAGTGAGATGAAGTTAACTCACTTGGGTGCAGGATATCCGCTTTAGTGTTGTATTGCCACCTCGACGAATCCGGGTAGCGACCAGCGGTCAATCGGCGGGCGGAGCGGCGGAAAATCTCTCGCGCAGCGTCACCGATCGCTGTCGCGCCGTAGCAGTATCGGCAGCACCGAAGTCACGTGCCCCCGCTCATCGCAACTTATCCGCCACCTACAGATTAGGACGTGGTTATGCAACCGGGCCCGGCGGAGCGTAGACCTGTACCTCACCGTGCGCCTCGCGGACCTCGAAATGCGGCAACGCCGCTGGCGGCACGGGCAGCTGATACCGCAGCAACTCTCCGTTGAGGGCGAAGGACGTACGGTGGCACGGGCAGTCCAGCCGTCGGGCCGCCGGGTCCAGGGCCAACCGGCAACCGAGATGTGTGCACACCCCCGACACCGCCCGGAGCTGACCACCGGTGCGAGCTACGAACCCGATCACCGTGCCCAGGTCGAAACCCTGCACCCCACCCTCAGCCAGATCCGCGCTGGCGCTCACGGTACGCCAGGCACCGGTAGTCGGGACCAAGGTTTGATCCCCGCCAGCCCCGGTGTGAGCCGGACCCCGGCTGATCACCGTGTGGTCCACCACGGCACCGACCGCCGCGGCGGCTGCCGCGATCGAGGTGGCCGCCACCAACCGCCGCCGAGTGCCATCCACCACCGGAGCGGGCTGGGGCCGCGGCACCTCGCTCTGTTGCGACCCCAGTTCGACGGCCAGCCGCTGGTGTAAGTCGGTGACGAACTCCTCACTCGGTGTCGCGCTGCCCGGCTGTGCGGACCGCAGCGTGATCGCCGCGCGCAGCGGTGCGACGTCGGCGTCATCAGCGCGAAATGACCGCGGCCGCCGGCCTCGCAGCAGATCCGCGACGAACCGGCGCGCGCCCCGTGCACTCACCTGTTCACCTCCAGCTGCGCGGCTCGACGCAACGCCCGATGCTGCAACACCTTCGCATACGTCACGCTCACCCCCAGGGCGGCCGCGGCCTCGCGCAGTGAACAGGAGTCCAGGAACCGCAGCTGCAGGATTCGCCGGTAGGGATCGGGGAGCGCAGCCAGGATCACCGCCGCCTGCCCCGCGGTATCCGAGGACGCCGCGGTCTCAGCCGGTACCGGCTCCAGCCCCTCCGCATCGGTGAGGCTGGTGATCTCGCGACCCAGCGTCCGCCGCCAGTACCCGGCCAGCACCGTCCGCGCGGTGGCCGACAGGTAGGCCCGCACCTCGCCCACGCTGGCTGAGACCCGCAGCGGCCGCAGCGCCGCCAAAAACACCTCCGCGGTCAGATCCTCCGCGTCCGGCCGGTTACCGACCTTGGCGAACATCAGCCGGTACACCCGATCGACGTTGTCCCGGTACACGGCCTCCCAGTCCGGGTAGAACTCGCCATCGACCACCCGCAACTGTGGCGCGTCCGCGGCTGGCGCGTCAGCCCCGCCGCCCGTTCGAGCGGCAGTGGCCCGACCACGCCCAGGCCGTCCTATCACACCAGCCACCACCTCCGCTGCCGGCGAGACCCGGCCCGTACCTACTAATAGGTACCCGGGTTACACCTGTGGCAGTGAGGTTGGCCTCCGGCGATACCTGACCCGGGCAAAATCTGGCATCGCGCAACTTCTGGCACTGTGGACAAGGGGCGACCCGCCCGC
Organism: Pseudonocardiaceae bacterium; assembly: GCA_036266995.1. GTDB lineage: Bacteria > Actinomycetota > Actinomycetes > Mycobacteriales > Pseudonocardiaceae. Next base: position 69,805 of record DATAWX010000106.1, read on the forward strand.
CGGACAAGGGGCGACCCGCCCGCCGGACAAGGGGCGACCCGCCCGCTGCGATCGAGGGAGGCGCTGTGCCAGCTCAGCCCGGGCTCGCCGCGAACGGCATCCTCGCGCCGGCCAGCCTGGTCGAGCTCGCGGTGCAACGGCTGCGCAGCGAGATCCTCAGCGGCGCGCTGGTGCCCGGCGAGCGGCTGATCGAGGAGCAGCTCACCCGGCGGTTCGGCACCAGCAGGGCACCGCTGCGGGAGGCGTTGCAAGTGCTGGGCCAGCAGGGCCTGGTCGAGCACCTGCCGCGACGGGGCGTGCGGGTCACCGAGCTGGTCCCGCAGGATGTCGACGAGCTGTTCAGTCTCCGCGACGTGCTCGAACGGTTCGCCGTACAGATCGCTCCGTCGGTGCCCGACCCGCTGGCGCTTGCGGAGTTGGCCAACCGGCTCGACGCGATGCGCCACGCTGCCAGCACCGGAGCCGCGTTGGAGCAAGCCGAAGCCCACCGGCAGTTCCACATCGCGCTGGTCTCCATGGCCGGACACCGCCACCTGCTGATGGTCTACGAACCGGTCATCCTGAAGCTGCAGCTGTACATGGCTGCCAACCTGCGACGCGAGGCACAGGTGCAGACACCGCAGGACGGGGTCCGGCGGCACCAGCGGCTGTTCGACGCGGTGGTAACCGGCGACGCCGATGGCGTCCTCACCGCACTGAGCAACCACGGCGCCCGGTCCTACTTCGCCTGACTGCGCTAGCCCGCCCGACAGCTCCCAGCGTCAGCGTCGGCGGGGCCAGACGGCGCATGTAACTCGGATGTAACAAGCACGACCATCGAGTGACACCCGTCCGTCGACAATCGACAAAGTGCGATCCATTTCACCCGTTGTCACACCATCCGATCACTCGATCGGGGTTCGCGATCTGCAAGCCGCCTACGCAACGGAGCAACTGCGGCCGGACCAGTTGGTCGATCTTGTGGTGCACCGGATCGCCAGCCGTGGTGAGGACGCGGTGTGGATCTCTCGCTGGCCCGACCACGAGCTGTACCAACGGGCTGCGGAGCTGGACCGGATCCGGCGGGAACGCGGATCGGCAGGGATGCCCCTGTTCGGCGTGCCCTGCGCGGTGAAGGACAACATCGACGTCGCCGGGCTCCCCACCACCGCGGCCTGCCCGCAATTCAGTTACCGACCGGCCCGCAACGCCCACTGCGTGCAGCGGCTGATCGACGCCGGGGCCATCGTGATCGGCAAGACGAACATGGACCAGTTCGCCACCGGGCTGACCGGTACTCGGTCGCCCTACGGCGTCTGCCAGAGCGTGTTCGCCGATAACCGGATTGCCGGCTCAGCCGGAGGCGCCCTGATTGCTGGGGGTTCCAGTTCGGGCTCGGCCGTCGCGGTGGCCGCGGGACTGGTCTCCTTCGCGCTGGGCACTGACACTGCGGGCTCCGGACGCGTCCCGGCCGCCATGAATGGGATCGTCGGCTGCAAGCCGACCCGTGGACTGGTCAGCACCGCGGGCGTAGTGCCAGCCTGCCGGTCGCTGGACTGCGTGAGCATTTTCACCGCCGACGTGGGCGACGCCGCCGCGGTGTTGGACGTGATCACGGGCTTCGATCCGATGGACGCATGGTCGCGGCCGGTGAACGGCGGTGCGAGCCCTGGCACTGATCACGACTCCCCGGTGGAAATCCTGATTCCCACCGAGCTCGACTTCGAGGGCGACGACGCGATGCGCGACGCCTTCGAGCTCGCTGTGGACCGCGCAGCCGAGCACGCCGGCACCCTGACGCCGACCACGATCGCTCCGCTGCTCGAGGCGGGCGACATGGTCTACCACGGACCGTGGATCGCCGAGCGGCTGGCCGAGCTGGAGGCATTCCTCGCCGCGCACCCCGACGACGTCCTGCCGATCACCCGGCAGGTGATCGAGACCGGCAGGCAGTACGACGCCGTGGCCACCTTCCGGTGCTGGCACCGCCTCAAGGAGCTGCAACGCTGGACCGACCAGCTCTGGCGGCGCGCGCAGCTACTGATCATGCCTACTGTGCCGACCACGTTCACCGTGGAGGAGATAGCCCAAGAGCCGGTGCAGCGCAACAATGTGCTCGGCCGCTACACCCAGTTCGTCAACCTACTCGACCTCGCGGCGCTCACCGTGCCGGCCGGGCGGACCGCTGACGGGCGACCAGCCAGCGTCACGTTGATCGGTCCCGCGTTCTCCGAGGCCCTGCTGCTGCCCGTCGGACGCCGGCTGACCTACCGGTAGGAGGAACACATGACCGGTACCCTCACTCGCACCGCCAGGATCGGCCCCGTCGGCGCCGACCCGTATCCGTGGCCCTACGACGGCAGGGTAGCCGCGGACCGCGCCGCGCTGCTGTGCATCGACTGGCAGGTCGATTTCTGCGGTCCCGGTGGCTACGTCGACCGGATGGGCTACGACATCGGTCTCACCCGCGCCGGGCTGCCCGCGGCGGCGCGGATGCTGGCGCACGCCAGGGCGATCGGCATGCTGGTGATCCACACCAGGGAGGGTCACCGCCCCGACCTGTCCGACCTGCCCGCCAACAAGCGGTGGCGCTCGGCGCGGATCGGTGCCGAGATCGGCGGTCCTGGGCCGATGGGCCGGATCCTGATCTGCGGCGAGCCGGGCTGGGAGATCGTGGATGAGGTGGCGCCGCTGCCGGGCGAGGTCCTGATCGACAAACCCGGGAAGGGCGCGTTCTACGCCACTGCGCTGGACCTGGTGCTGCGCACCAGGGGCATCACGCATCTGGTGCTGACCGGGATCACCACCGACGTCTGCGTGCACACCACCATGCGCGAGGCCAACGACCGGGGCTACGAGTGCCTGATCCTGTCCGACTGCACCGGCGCGACCGAGCTGGGCAACCACACCGCGGCGCTGCGAATGGTGACCATGCAGGGCGGGGTCTTCGGTTGCGTCGCCACCTCCGAAGCGGTACTGGCCGCCACCACCATGGGAGATCATCATGCCCGCTGAGCTGCTCCGGGTAGTCGCCGATCCCGGACCCTTTCGTTGTGAGCTCGCACGCACCGCGCTGGTGGTCATCGACATGCAACGCGATTTCGTCGAGCCCGGGGGTTTCGGTGCGTCATTAGGTAATGACGTCAGCCTGCTGCGAGCAGTGATCCCTCCGCTACAGAAGGTCCTGGCAGTCACCCGCGCCGCCGGGATGACCGTCCTGCACACCCGCGAGGGTCACCGACCCGATCTGACCGACTGCCCACCGGCCAAGCTCAACCGCGGTGACCCGACACTGCGAATCGGCGACGTCGGACCCAAGGGCCGGATCCTGATCCGCGGCGAGTACGGCCACGACATCGTCGACGAACTGTCGCCGTTGCCCGGAGAGATCGTGATCGACAAGCCGGGCAAAGGCTCGTTCTACGCCACCGGCCTGCACGAACTGCTGGGACAGGCCGGTATCACCAGCCTGGTCGTCACCGGCGTCACCACCGAAGTGTGCGTGCACACCACGGTCCGGGAAGCCAACGACCGCGGCTACGAGTGCCTGGTGCTCGCCGACTGCGTCGGCTCCTACTTCCCGGAATTCCAGCAGGCCGGGCTGGCGATGATCGTCGCCCAGGGCGGCATCCTCGGTTGGGTCGCCCAGTCGGCGGCCTACCTCGACGCACTGAGTGCCACCAGCCAGGCCGCGGTCGGTGCGGTCAACGGCCGTGAACGGAGTTGATCGGACATGACTACACGGGTGAAGAACAACGCGACGTCCGCTGTGCGGCTGCCGTGGTGGGTCAGCGGTGACCTCAACGCCGCATTCGGCCTCGGGTTCAACGTGTTGGTCAACGTACTGGTGCTGGCCTCGCTGTGCGTCGGCGTCGTGCAGATCCCCAAGGGCGACGTGTTCGGGATCATCCTGCCCGCGCTGGGGATCCAGTTACTGATCGGCAACGGGTACTACGCCTTCCTGGCGCGCCGGCTAGCCCGGCGGGAGAACCGCGACGACGTGTGCGCGATGCCCTACGGCCCGAGCGTGCCGCACATGTTCATCGTCACTTTCGTGATCATGCTACCGATCTTCCTCGCCACGAAGAACCCGATCCGGGCCTGGGAGGCCGGGCTGGCGTGGTCGTTCATCATCGGGCTGATCATCTTGATCGGCGCGTTCGTGGGACCCTACATCCGCCGGTTCACCCCACGGGCGGCGCTGCTCGGGACGCTGGCCGGTATCTCGATCGCCTTCATCTCGATGCGCCCAGCCGCGCAGATGTGGCAGGCACTGTGGATCGCCCTGCCGGTGTTCGCGATCATCGTGATCGGCTTCTTCACCGGCCGCAAGCTGCCCGGCAACATCCCGATCGGCCTGGCCGCACTGCTCGTCGGCACCGCGATCGGCTGGATCGGCGGCTACATGTCCGCACCAGACGTGGTTACCGCGGTCAAGGACGTCGCGATCGGATTGCCGACCCTCAACATCTCGCTGCTGATCAGCGGCCTGTCGGCGGTAGCGCCGCTGCTGGCCACCGCGATCCCGCTGGGCATCTACAACTTCTGCGAAGGCATGACCAACGTGGAGAGCGCTGCGGTCGCCGGGGACAGCTACAACCTGCGCAGCGTGCTGCTCGCCGACGGTACCGGCGCGGTGGTCGGCGCCGCGCTGGGCAGCCCGTTCCCGCCGGCCGTCTACATCGGACACCCCGGCTGGAAGGAAGCCGGTGGCCGCACCACGTACTCGCTGGCGTCCGGCGTCGTGATCGCTCTGATGTGCTTCCTGGGGCTGTTCGGTCTGCTCAGCGCCCTGATCCCGCTGCCGGCCATCGTCCCGATCCTGCTCTACATCGGGCTGCTGATCGGCGCCCAGGCATTCACCTCGGTACCCAAGGCACACGCGGTGGCCGTCGTCGTGGCGGTGATCCCGAACGTCGCGTCCTGGGCGACCGGGCAGATCGACAACGTGCTGAGCGCGGCAGGTACCAGCGCGACGAAGGTCGGTAACGACGCGCTGGCCAAGGCCGGGGTCGTCTACGACGGCCTGAAAAGCCTCGGCGGTGGGGCGATCCTGGCCGGCATGGTGCTCGGCGCGATCGTAGCGTTCATGATCGACAAACGTTACTACTGGGCGGCTGGCTACTGCGTAGCCGGCGCGGCGCTGTCGTTCATCGGTCTGATCCACGGCGAGCAGGTCGGCTGGGCAGCCAGCCCAGGCATCGCACTGGGTTACCTGCTGGCGGCGGTGGTCTGCATGGCGTTCTCCCTCAGCAGCACGCCGGCACCCGCGCCGATGCCGGACGAGTCGGTGCCGGCAGCCGTTGAGATCCCCAAGCAAGCCACGCCTCCGCAGGTCGCCGCCGAGCCAACGCGGTGACCCCAATACCTGCGGTGGCGACCTCGGTACCGGAGTGCATCGACCAGGTAGCGGTCAACCGGCCGGCGATCGTGGCAGATGTCCGTGCCGCGTTCGAACGGTACGAGGCCGCGCTGGTGGCCGGCGACGTCGCGACACTCAACGAGCTGTTCTGGGACAGTCCCTCGAGCCTCCGCTTCGGGGTCACCGACCGCCAGCGAGGTGCCACCGAGATCCACAACTGGCGGCGACGACACAGCGGCGTGCCTGCCGGACGACGGTTGCGCGACACCGACGTGCTTACCGTGGACCGCCATACAGCAGTCGTGACTACCCTCTTCGACTACCCGCACCGGCCGAACGAGGGTCGTCAGACACAGGTCTGGGTTCGCTTCCCCGAAGGCTGGCGGATCGTCTCAGCACACTTATCAGAGGTGCCCGCCTCCTAGTGTGCTCTAGCCATGCGCCTGCATGATCACCTGTGACGTGGGTGGAGATGACCCGCGATGTCGCCCTTGGAACTTTGACCTTAGATTTGGAAGAATGAACCGCGCTGACCGCGGCCCATTCTTCCAGAATTCCGATCATGGTAGGTGCAGCATCGGTGGATCAAAGATCATCGGTCTGCGCTGACGGGGCGGCCGAGGAAGCCGACGAGCCGATCAATGGCGGGTGCGTCGTCGGCGACGGTCTGGGCAGGGCCGAACCGGCCAGTGCGCGGCATCGCGGCGAGCTGGATTCGGGCGAAGGTCAATGCCTGCTCGGGCAGGTCCTCAGGCAGCTCAGCGGGTTGGCCGGTGGCCTGGGCGAGATCCCAGCCGTGGGCCAGGAGATCGACGAGGCGTATCTGCAGCCGCTCAGCGCCGGAGGCAGTTCCGAGGGGGCCGTGGAATGTCCGCTGGAGGACTCCGGGCTGCTCGAACGCGGCCTGCAGCGCGATCCCGGAGTCGCGGTACGCGCCGGCAGGGTCGTCGCCAAGGTGGTCGGCACCGCGGTCGGGCGGGGCCTGGTCGGTCAGGAGGGCGACGAAAACCAGGTTCCCGCCGACCAGATGGTTGACCAGGTCGTGCACGGTCCAGTCGGTGCACGGGGTGGGCGCCGACCACTGATCGTCTCGGATCCCGGAGACCAGGTGACCGACGGCGCTGCGCGCACGGGTGAGATGCTCGGCAGGCGGGGCTGTCGACGTCATCAAGGTCCTCCCTGCGGCGACGTGCGGTCCTGGCGGCTGGTCGTCAACCGTGGTGCGGTCGGCAAGAATCGTCGCATGGGATCACTCTTGCTGGTCACCGGACCGCCCGGGGCTGGAAAGTCAACGGTGGCGCGCATCCTGGCCGACCGCGTCGAGCCGAGCGCCCTCGTCGAGGGCGACGCGTTCTTCGGCTTCCTCGCTCGCGGTGCGATCCCACCTTGGCTTCCTGAGTCGAACGACCAGAACGACACTGTCACCCAGGCGGCCGCGTCCGCCGCGGGCCGCTATGCATCCGGGGAATACACGACGATCTACGACGGCGTAGTCGGTCCGTGGTTCCTGCCCACGTCCGCCACCGCAACTGGACTCGCTCGCCTCGATTATCTCGTTCTCCTACCGTCGCTCGAGCGATGCGTCAAACGCGTAGGGACACGGCAGGGCCACGGGTTCACCGACGAAGAGGCGACTCGCAAGATGCACGGCGAGTTCGCCCGGGCTGCTGTCGACCGCCGGCACCTGCTCCTCGATCCCCCTGACGAACCCGAGGACGTCGCAGACCTCGTCGCTGCGGCGCTCGCAAGCGGGGCGCTGGCGTGCTACCGCCCGCCGTCGCAGAGCAGTGGGCCTGTCCCGTAGACGATCGGGGGCTGGCAGCATGGCCGGCATGGACCCCGCGCTGGAGGACCTTGCCACAGCCCATGGCGTCGCGACGTGGTACCGGGATGCCCGGCGGCGGCGGGTTGACGTCGAGTCCACGGTGGTGCGCCGGGTACTCGGGCTACTCGGCGTCAGCGCAGAGACCCCGGCGCAGGTCCGCGAGGCACTAGCACGGGCCCAGGAGGCTCGACTGCCCGGCGTTGTGGTGCTGCGCCAGGGACAGCGCCGGGACATCCCCGCTCCCGGCGTACTCACCGATGAACACGGCGCCGACGTGCCGGTTCGGGGCGCGCTACCGGCTGATCTTGCGCCCGGCTGGTACTCGCTGACCAGCGGCGAGCAGCACACCACCGTGCTGGTGGCGCCACCGACGTTGCCCGAGCCACCGCGCACCTGGGGCTGGATGCTGCAGCTCTACGCGCTGCGCTCGGCCGGGTCGTGGGGCATCGGGGACCTTGCCGACCTGCGCGAGTTCATCAACTGGACGGCCACCGCGCACGGCAGCGGCGCCGTGCTGGTCAATCCGCTGCACGCGGTAACCCCCACCGTTCCCGTGCAACCCTCGCCGTACAGCCCGTCGAGCCGCCGCTTCGTCAACCCGCTGTACCTGCGGATCTCCGACATCGGCGGCTACCGCCACGGGGATCCGACATTACGGGCCGAGGTCGACGCCCAGTGGATCGAGTCGAGGCGCGTCGACTCGGGTGACGAACGGATCGACCACGACGCCGTCTGGGAGGCCAAGCGGGCCGCGTTGGAGTTGCTGTGGCGAGCGGATGGCGCCCCGCGTCCGGTGATGTCCGACGGGTTGCGGGACTTCGCGACGTTCTGCGCGCTCGCTGAGCGCCACGGCCCGCGCTGGTCAAGCTGGCCCCGCGAACTGCGGCACCCGGCGACGGCGAGCGCGGACCCGCAGCGGGTGGGGTTTCACGCGTGGGTGCAGCAGCAGTGCGACGAGCAGTTGGCCGCCGTCAAGGACGCCGCCCGCGGGATGGCCATCGGCGTGGTGCACGACCTCGCCGTCGGCGTGGACCCCGAGGGAGCCGACGCCTGGGCACTGCAGGACGTGCTCGCCATCGGGACGACCGTCGGCGCCCCACCGGACACGTTCAACCAGCAGGGGCAGGACTGGGGACTGCCGCCGTGGCGCCCGGACCGGCTGGCAGCCACCGGGTACACCGCATACCGGGACATGCTGCGTGCCGTGCTGGCGCACGCCGATGGGCTGCGCATCGACCATGTCGCCGGCCTGTGGCGGCTGTGGTGGGTACCGCCAGGGGCCTCCCCGGGCGAGGGCACTTATGTGAACTACGACGCTGAGGCGATGCTCGCGGCGCTCGCGCTGGAGGCACACCGGGCCGGCGCGGTGGTCATCGGCGAGGACCTGGGCACGGTGGAGCCGGAGGTCACCGAGACGCTGGCCGAGCAGCGGATGCTGGGCTGCGCGGTGCTGTGGTTCGCCCGCGATGAGCAGGCTCCCGGGACGCCGCTGCTCACCCCGCAGCGGTGGCCGAAATGCGCCGCGGCCAGCATCTCCACCCACGACCTGCCCACGGCCGTCGGCTTTCTGCGCGGTGAGCACGTGCGGGCCCGCGCCGCACTGGGGCTGCTCAACGACGAAGCCGCGGAGTGGGACCAGGCACGGGTCGACCGCGCGGAGCTCGTAGATCTGCTGCGCTCCGAGGGCCTGCTTAACCCAGACGGGGAGAACGAAGAAGACGAGATCGTGGTGGCGATGCACGCGTTGCTGGGCCACACGCCCTGCCGGCTGCTGCTGGTCTCCCCCTACGACGTGGTGGGCGAGCCACGCCAACCCAACCTGCCCGGCACCGTTGACCAGTACCCGAACTGGCGGCTGCCACTGCCGGTGGCCCTGGAGCAGCTACAGCGTGATCCCCGGGTTGAGCGCGTGGTGGCGGCCCTGCGTTCGGCGGTCAGCGTTACCGGCTCGAGCGTGGAACCATAAGTAGCAGCTGTCGTGTGGTTGGCCAGGAGGTGTCATGGACGACGAGTCACTCGACGAGTTGCGGCAAACGCCGACGGGCTGGGCTGTCGAGCAGGAGATGGAGGTAGCGGCAGAGGTCTACGGTCCCGAGCCCAAAGGACTTCACACCCCTCATTCGGAGTTCAACGACGAGGAGCTCCTCGAACGGTACCGGGCCCTGTCGGGGTTCGACCTGACCTGGGAGACGTAGTCAGGCCGGGACCTCGGGTGGGGGGCTGTGATCCGAACCACCGACGTTCATGGCGTATGACACCAATTCCTGCAGCGTCTGCGCGGCGGACTCCGGATTGCGGGCATCACAGGTGGTCAGCGGCACATCCGGGCGCAGCGCGAGCGCTTCGCGATACTCGTCGAGCTCGTGGCGGAGCTCACCGTCGAACAGGTTGACGGCCACGATGAACGGGACGTCAGAGCGCTCGAAGTAGGTGATCGTCGCGAAGGCGTCCGCGACCCGCCGAGGGTCCACCAGCACCACCGCACCGAGCGCCCCGGCAAATGCCGCCTGCGACGGCTCCGGCGTGCCCAACAGGTACAGCACGAGATCGCGGTGCAGGGTGATCCGACCGACGTCCGTGGTCGACTCGACGGTCACCGGATCGGTGTCCGAGACCGAGCCTACGAAGGTGGTCTTGCCTACCCCGCGACCGCCCGTAACGACGATCTTCGCGGGTGGCCGGTCAGCATTCTCGGCCTGGGTTCGCCGCCCGGAACCGGATCTCGCAGGGGTATCGACGCGGCCGTGTGACTCCTCGAAGAGGTTTCGAAGCTCATCGAAGATAGGCGTGCCGTCCACACCGCGACCCCCCAATCACCCCCGACTATCTTGATCGGCCCGCTCGCTAGTGGCCGGCCGCCGCGCTGACGTCTGTTTGACTGGTGGGCTCACGCACCGTCCTGGCGGGAGGCGACCGCAGCGAGATACATCTGGGCCTTATCCGGGTCCATGAACCAATGCTGGTAATCGGCCGGATCGGCGAAACCGTTGACGAACCGACGGGCGATTTCCGGGTAGGCACTTGCGGCCCCGAGAATCTTCATCACGTGCTCGGGAGGCGGACCTAGCAAAGCGTTCGTCCACATGGTTGTGTGCTGGGCGTCGGACCAGTACCGGTCGAAAGCTCGCTGCATCCAGGTCCCATCGAACGGCTCGTTGCCCTGTTCCAGGATGCTGGCGAGGTACGAGGCGGCGCACTTGCTCGCACTGTTCGAGCCCTGCCCGGTGATCGGGTCGTTGGCGACTACGACGTCGGCCATACCCAGTACCTGCCCGCCTGAGGGCAGCTCACCGACCGGTTGCCGTACCACGGGGGGATAACCGCCGGTCAGGGTGGCCCTGCTGTCGGTCAACTCGACGCTGGCGCACCTCTCGTACTCCCACGGCACGTACTCGCGCATGAGCTCGAGCGTGCGCCTGAGGTGCTCGGCCGGACCCGGACGGTCGTCCCAGCAGTCCAACGGACCACCGGGGATTCCTTCGAAGAACAGGATGTCGCACGGCCCGCTGACGGTGCAGCACGGCATGATGAACAGCTCGCCCACGCCGGGAATGACGTTGAAGCGTACCGCGTGCATGGTGGGGTGCTCCGGTCGTGGCGTCATACCGTGCACATAGACCACTGACAGTATGCGTTGCGTGCTGGTGTAGGGGGAACGGCTCGGGTCCCGGTCGAACAGCTCAACGAGTTCGCCTTTACCGGCAGCGATGATGACCAGGTCGTAGAAGGAGGTCAACGAATCGACATCGGAGGTCGTGACACCGTGGTAGACGACCTTGCCGCCCCGATCCTCGAACAGCTCCAGCCAGCCGGCCATCTTCACCCGCTGGTCCACCGACTGCGCGTAGTCGTCGAGCCTGCCGACCCAATCCAGTGCACGTCCATGATCTGGATCGGCGATGGACAGGCCCAGCCCTTCGATCTTCGGTGTTTGCCGCTCCCACAGATTGAGTCCATAGTCACGTTCGTGCTGCAAGGCTGGACCGAACATGCATTGGGTCGACATGACCCGCCCACTGCGAATCTCATCAGGAGTACGGGCTGACATAATGGTGACATCATATTCGTGACGATGCAGGCTAAGACCAAGCTGCAAGCCAGCCTGGCCGGCACCAACAATCAACACTTTCCACATTCTCCTAGACCTTCCTCCCTGCTGCCTCGCAGTGGTTCGCCTACGGCCTGTCAGGTCACGGTGGAACCGGGCCGTAGGAGACGGTGAGGTGCTTCATGGTGTAAGTCACCAGATCCTGCAGTGCCTTCGAGGTCGACCCCGGGTCCCGGGCATCACAGGTCGTCAGCAGCACGTCCGGGGAGAGCGTAAGTGCTTCGCGCACCTCGTCGAGTTCGTAGGTGAGCTCACCGTCGAACATGTTGACGGCCACGACGAACGGGATATCAGAGTCGTTTTCGAAGTAGTTGATGGCCGCGAACGATTCCTGGATCCGGCTGGTGTCCACCAGGACGACAGCACCGAGCGCTCCCCGGCACAGGTCGTCCCAGAGAAACCAGAATCGGGGCTGGCCCGGTGTGCCGAACAGGTACAACACGAGATCCGGATGCAGCGTGATACGTCCGAAGTCCATGGCCACCGTGGTGGTGGTCTTTGCGCTGTCGGGGTGCGCATCGACACCCTCGCCGGCCACCGTCATCCACGCGTCGGTGTTGATCGGTTCCACCTCGGACACCGAACCCACGAAAGTGGTCTTCCCCACTCCGAAACCACCAGCGACCACGATCTTCGCTGAGATGGTCAACGAAGAGGTGTCACACGGGTAGTTTCTTGAGTCCATCGAGGATCCTCTCCAGGATGATCTGGTCGTACTGATAGACGAAGCCGGTGGGGTGGATGAACACCATGTCCTGCGCCGCCAAGTCACTGATCAGCACGCGGACCACCGCCAGTGGGATGGTCAGATGAGCGGACAGCTCCGCCATGGATATCGTCTTGCGGGCGAGCTCGTAGAGCGCCCGCGACTCCGGCAGCAGGCCTGCGCTGAATTGCGGATCGTAATGCGGAACCGAGATCAGGGTCTCCACCAGGAGGTGGTGGCGCGGCCTTGTACGTCCCCCGGTGAGCGCATAAAGCCGAATCCGCTTGCTGCGCATCGAAATAGTGTCCACCGTTCCCCTCCTCGGTGGTCAGTCGGCTCGTCGCGCGGTGATAACGCGCCGCAGATCGGCTCGGACCTTCGGCGTCAATGCGTGCCCGGCCCGGTCCACGAACTGGGTCATCTCGTACGCGACAACTTTCATATCGCAGCCTTCAGCCGTCAGCACAGCCAGCCCCGCATGGTCACCGATCCCCATGAAAAAGAAGTATCCGCGGGAAAGCCGAATCATGATCAGCTCGCAGCCGCCCTTACCGAACAGCGCCGCGCTGCTGCGAGCCAGACCCAGCAGACCGCTGGCGATCGCCGCAAGTTGTTCGGCATCATCGCTGCTCACCGATTCAGAGGCGGTCAGGGGTAATCCGTCGGAGGACAGCACGAGAGCATGGGTTACTCCGTGCACCCGCTCCACGAAACCGTTAATCAACCAGCCGAACCCCACCGGGTTCTCGATGGCATTGTCGGCGGTCATTCGCTCGATCCTTTCGCCCCGCCTCCATCTGCGGTTGGGCGCCGCGCACTTCTGCGGGCAGCTCGCTCACCCTCGGAGAAGTCGCCGAGATCAGTCATCAACTGCTCACGTCCTGCACTGGGGTCGGAGTCGGGATGCTCCGAGCTGCTGGGCCCGGTCGAGGCAAAGCCGGCGAACTCCCGCATGCTTTGCGGTACGCGCCGGGGCAAGCCGTTTCGTGTCGTTCCGGGGACCGGCGTCTTGCCCTGCTCCATCCACGGGGAGTACCGAGGTGAGGTCGGCGGGCTCACCTGGTCGCGGACCGGGGCCGGCGCCGATCGGGGGCGGGGAATGGTCGTCGCCGGCGTCGGCGCGCCAGCGAACCAGGGTGTGGCTGGGGCTTCGCATACCAGGCTCGCGGGCAACGTCACCACGGCCGTGGTGCCGTGGACGGGCCGGTTCTCCAACTTGACGCGGATACCGTGTTTGCCGGCCAACCGGCGAACGACGGCGAGGCCCATGTGCTCGATCGACCCGCTGTCCAGCTTCGGCGCCGCGAAGAGCCGGGCGTTGAGCGCCTCCAGTCGGGCTGCCGGAAGGCCGATTCCAGCGTCTTCGATGTGCAGCAGGACGCCGCCCTGCTCGGTGAGGTGTGCGTTCACCGCTACGTTCGACATCGGTGGCGAGTGCGAGGTGGCGTTGTCCAACAGCTCGGCGAGCAGCCGGCTGAGGTCATCGACAGCGAAGTCGACCACAGCTTGTGGCACCACGCTCCCGATCTCGATCCGGGGATACTGCTCGATGGACGACATCGCCGCCCGAATCACGTCGACCAGAGGAGAGGCCGCATCCGCCGCACTACCGGCGTCATGCCCGGCGAGAACCCGCAGATTCTCGGCGTTGCGGCGCAGCCGGGCAGCGACGTGATCGAGCTGGTAGAGCCGCGCCAACGCGTCCGGATCGCCCTCGTCGGCCTCCATGGCCTCCAGCTGAGCAAGCAGGGAGTCCACCAGATTGAGATCGCGCAATGCGACGCCACCACACAACCCGGCCAGCACGTCGTGCGTTGCGTCCTGCCGGTCAACCGGTGGACCGGACTCTCGCGGTGGCGCCAATCCTGGCGCCGTGTCTGGCGGCGCCAACATCTGCGCGGCTGCCAATCGCGCCTTGTTCACCAGCGTCCGGGTGCTCTCGCTGCGGTACTGCTCCAGGAGCCACTGGACACCGCGCTCAAAACGGACTCGTAGATGATCATTGGCCGTCCCCACGGCAACGCACGGTACTCGCTCGATCGTGCGACCCACAAGGGTTAAGGGATTGCTATCCGTGATCATCACCGCAATCAACGGCGCACGTCGAGCTGTCCGCCGACCGCCATGAGTTGGCTCGTTCGGATGTACTAAGAGCGCCGATTCTTCCGTTACACCGCAGGTCAAGATGGGTCAGTCAGCAGGAGCACCGACTGGTGCGGCGGACTGGCGGAGCTAGATCGAGATCAGTACAAGTGCACCTTCCGACGTCGAAGAGAAAAATCGCCCATCGGCGTGGAGTTCACGAACAGGCGTCATTCCAACGGGTGCTGCGCCGCGGCGAACTCGGCGCCGCCGGCGCCGCCGCCGCCGTGATCGCCAACGCTGTCCTCCCCGCCGCCGGCGTCCGAGTCCACTCCGCAGTGCTTCCGCCGGCACTGGCTCGTGAGAATCCCCTGTCCGACACCGCGCCACCTGATCGCCTCCAGGAACCGCGCGATCAGCTCAAACCGGGAGAGCGGACATAGCTGTCCAGGTCGACCAGGGAATGGTCCAATCATAGTAGTCGCCGTCATTGGGTCCTAATTGTCGAGAGGAACCGATGATTTCGACAGGGTCTCCGGGCAAGACCGCGTCGAAGACTGCCCGGGCATTAGTCGTGGAGAGGTTGATGCAACCGTGGGAGACGTTGGTCCGGCCCTGTTGCGCCACCGACCACGGCGCCGCGTGGATGAACTCGCCGTTGTCGGACATCCGCACCGCCCACCGCGCTTCGACATTCTTGTAGTGATACTTCGGGTTGCTCATGTAGTATACGGGAAACTTGCTCATCACCACGTGAGTCCCGCTGTGGGTACTCCGACCAGGGTCGGAGTCCAGCCCGTAACTGGCCGGATAGTCGGCAACCTGGATCCCGTTGGCGTAAACCACCAACCGATGGGTGCGAGTATCGCCTCGTAGCAGGTAAGACCGGCCGACGGTGAAAGTGGAGGTGATGTCCTCGCGGCCGAAGGCGCCGCCGCCCATGGCCAGCCCGTAGAGTTTCGCGGTCACGCTGACCCGAGTGTCGGGTGCGAAGTAGGTCCTCGGGCGCCAGTGCACCGTGGTGTCATTCAGCCACGCCCAAGATCCTTCAGTGGGCACCGAGAGGTGCACCGACAGGGCTTTTTGCACGGCGGCCTTGTCGATGACCTTGGAGCTGAAGGTCAGCGCGATCGGCATGGCGATGCCGTAGGTGGCGTTGTCGGCGGCGTTGAACCGCCCGCTGATCAGGCGCTCGGGGATAACCGTCTGAAACGAGCCGGTGATCGCGCGGGAGAGGTGGTCGATTCCCGTGGCGGTGCCCGACCAAGTGTAAGTCTTCGCGTAGCCCAGTGGCTCAGTGGTCGTCCAACTCAACTTGTCCGAAGAGAGGTGACCGGACACCGCCTTGCCTTCGGGATTGGTCAGCGACACCTCGTTGAGCACGCCATGGCTGACCGAGACACGCACTGGCGCGGTCGGGCTGACATCGGTGGATTCGTCGCTCGGTTGGGTAACGACCTGAGCCGACACGACCGGCAGCACCGGTGGTCCCGGCTGCACTGGCGGTCCCGGTACCTGGCCATGGGCTGTTGGGGTGAATAAGACCGTGATGCATGGAGTGAGCACCACGATCACCGCCAGCGCCCATCGCATCAATCGCTTTGGCGGACCCTGCCGCCGATCATTCGAACCGCCTACCCCTGCCACGCCCACACTCCCGCCGTATCGTCCCGACTGAAGAACGACCCAACGGGCCGTGTGGTGTGCCTGTTCTTCGAGTGAGTGTGAACACCACGACTCCATCCCGCTCGACAGATTTCCCAACGAACCTCCGGTTGCCTCCCGCGTGTCGCTCCATCCCGGCAAGCGCGGACAGCGATACCCTTATTGGTTCGAATTTGATGGATCGGTGACGTTGACCGCAGGCTTGAGCCCAAGCCGACCATGATCGCCGGAACCGAGCCGTGGCCGTGCAATCCTGCACAGTGAGGGCTCGGTTCCGGCGATCATCGCGACGCCCTGGCCGGACAACGTGGCCCGTCGACGCTGGATCGGCCTGCCGGTCCGGTGAGGTCCTCTTTGCGCCCGCTTCGCGCTAACAGAGACGCTGGTAATACTTCCGCTGGGTGATATCTTCGTCACACAGGGTTCGTCATACAGGGTTCTAGCCAAGCTACGAAAGCCCGCCCGCGTGAGCCACCACGACTGGGTGTGATCGTCGCGGGTGTCGATGACACTGATCGTCCTCGCAGGCAGGAGCAGATATGGCACGCATCGGACTGTTGACATTCTCCGACGGACGCGACTTCGTCCATGCCGACATCAAGACGTTCTCGTTGGACGTCGAGAGCCGCATCGCCCAGGCGCTCGAGCAGGCCGGGCACGAGGTGATCCGCGCGGCGGAGCCGATCTGGACGAACACGATGGCCACCACCGAGGCGCGTCGGGTCGCCGACGCGCGGTGCGACCTCACCATCTTCAACTACGCCGTGTGGGCGTTCCCGCACTTCTCGATGCTCGCCGCGGCAGCCACCCCGGGTCCGCTGCTGCTGTTCTCCAACATCGACCCGCAGTTCCCGGGAATGGTCGGCATGCTGGCCGCCGGTGGCGGGTTGGACCAGATCGGCCGGGCGCACACCCGGGTGTGGGGCGACATGGCCGACTCGGCCGTGCGGGACCGCGTCCTGGAGACGGTCCGGGCCGCCGCCGCCGTATCCGGGCTGTCGGGCAGCACCTTCGGCCGCTTCGGCGGCCGTCCGATGGGGATGTACACCGCGGTGGCGGATACCGATCAATGGATGAGCACGTTCGGGGTGGACGTCGAGGAGATCGACCAGTGGGAGATCGTCCGGCGTTCGGCGGCGGTCGAGCAGTCGCGGGTGACGGCCGGCCGGGAATGGCTGGAGCACCACGCTGCCAAGATCCACTACGATGGCCGGCAGCTGACGCCTGACCTGCTCGAACGGCAGATCCGCTCCTACCATGCCGTCCGGGAGCTGATCGACGAGTGGAACCTCGACTTCTCCGGGATCAAGGGCCAGCCCGAGCTGACCACCCACTTCACCACAATGGACATCACCGAGGCGTTCCTCAACGACCCTTACGACTGGGAGGGCCCAAAGCAGACCCACGTGTGCGCCACCGAATCCGATATGGACGGTGCGCTGACGATGCAGCTGCTCAAGGGGCTCGCCGGCTCGCCAGTGCTGTTCGCCGACGTGCGGCACTACCACGCCGACCGCGACATCTGGGATCTGTGTAACTCCGGGCAGCACGCCACCTGGTTCGCGGCACGCAGTGACGACCCGGGGGAGAACCTGCGCTCGGTGCATTTCTACCCTGAGATCTTCTACTTCCCGGCCGGCGGCGCCTCGGTGTCGTTCTTCGCCGCGCCCGGCGCCGCCACCTTCGCCCGGCTGACCCGGATCGGGGGCCGCTACCGGATGCACGTCGCCCGCGGC
>DATAWX010000107.1:0-14477 GCA_036266995.1 Pseudonocardiaceae bacterium
CTCGCCGTGGGCCATGTTGATCACGCCCATCTGACCGAACGTCAGCGCGAGCCCGAGAGCTGCGAGCAACAGAACGGAACCCAGCGAGAGGCCGGCTACCAGCTGGCTGAACAGGGCTTGCATGCCGCCATCCTCCCTCGCAAACGATCAGTCTTTCAGCCGGTCAGGCCCTTGGCCCAGTCGTAGTTCTTAAGGAAAGGATCCGGCTCGATCGGAGCACCGGAACTCCACTCGGTATGGATCAGCGAGTCCGGACCGACCTTGCCGATCAGAGCCGTCTTAGCGATGTGGTGGTTCTCGCCGTTGACCGTGACAGTTCCTTCCGGAGCGTCGTAGCTCACGCCGCCCGCAGCCTTCCGAATGTCGTCGGTTTTGAACGAATTCGCCTTCTCTACGATCGCTTTCCACAGGAACAACGACGTGTAGGCCGCCTCCATCGGATCGGAGGTCACTCGGTTCTGGCCATACTTTGCCTTGAACGCCTGCACGAAGGCCGTGTTCTTCGGGGAGTCGATGGTCTGATAATAATTCCAGGCGGTCAGCTGGCCCAGCACGTTGTCCAGGCCGATACCGTTGATCTCCTCCTCCGCGATCGACACCGATACCACCGGCATTGCGGCCGGACTCAGCCCGGCGTTACGGTACTCCTTGAAGAAGGCAACGTTCGAGTCACCGTTGAGCGTGTTGAACACCGCGCCCGCCCCGGCGGACTTGACTTTATTGACGATTGTCGTGAAGTCGGTGTATCCCAGCGGGGCGTATTCCTCGCCCTTGATCTCGATGCCATTGGCGTTGGCATACGCTTTGATTTCCTTGTTCGCGGTGCGCGGGAAGACGTAGTCCGAGCCCACCAGGAACAGGGACTTGACACCCTTCTGTTTCAGGTAGTCCAGCGCAGGCACGATCTGCTGGTTGGTAGTCGCGCCGGTGTAGAAGATATTCGGAGACGCCTCGAGGCCCTCGTACTGCACCGGATAGAACAGCAGTGAGTCGGCACCCTCGAACACCGGAAGCATCGCCTTGCGGGACGACGATGTCCAGCCGCCGAAGACCGCCGCCACACAATCGGAGCTGATCAGTTTGTTGGCTTTTTCGGCGAAGATCGTCGGCTCCGACGCACCGTCTTCACTGACGACCTGCAACTTCTTGCCGAGGACACCGCCACTGGCGTTGATCTGCTCGGCAGCCAGCGACAGCGAATCATGCACGGTTTTCTCGCTGATCGCCATCGTGCCCGACAGCGAGTTGAGGAACCCGACCTTCACCGTGCTACCGGAGGTGTCAACACAGGAGGTCGCCGGCGAACCACTCGCGCCGGAAGCACCAACCCGGCTACCGCAACCTGCTAATGCGAGCCCCGCAACCACGAGGACGGCGGCCGCACGCACCGGACGCCCCCTCGTGTTTAATATGCTCATAACGACTCCCCTCCCGCCGGGATCGGCGGGGCAGTAGCGGTTTCACGACGAGTTCCTGCGGTGCACGGTAAGAACGTTTTATGACAGCCAGATTGCCGGGCAGTGTCGGCGCGGTTACGTGTCACCTTTCTGGGTGACGAGATAATCACGAAGTGTTAGGAACTCGAAGAAGACTGACGAAATACACCCAGACTGATCACACCGGTGGGTGTAGCACCACCAGCCAGGCCGCAGCAAGCATTGCCGGCCCATGCGGCACGTCGCGGTAACCAAGCAACCGGGCCGGCCCGGCGACGGCGGCGGTCAGCACATTCGCCGCCAGTACCGCCAGCAGCAGCCCGGGCCACGACGTCGCTGCGGTGAGCGCACCCAGGCTGCCTGCAAGTTTGACGTCTCCCCCACCCAGAGCACCCGGTGCGACGAGACGCACCGCGGCGTAGCCGCCGGCCCACAGCAGCGCGCCGGCGGCAGCGCGGACCAGTGGCTCAGCGTTCCCGGCGCCGACCGCGGCGGCACCCAGCAGGACGACGGCTACCGGATAGGCCGGTAGCGTCAGCGCGTCTGGCAGGCGTCGGGCGACCAGGTCGGCACCTGCCAACAACACGCCAACCCAGCCGAGAAGCAGGGGGATCGGCCACCACCACACCGGTAGACCCCGCTCGCCGACCGCTGCCCACAGCCCGGCCACCGCCACGGTGCAGGCCGGCACTGGCACCCGGATACCCCGGGGAAGCCGCCGCAGCACCGTCGCCCCGCCGGCACCAGCAACGGCTCCCGCCACGGCCGCCCACACCACGTCCACGCCCGGCAGTGTGCCCCCGTGCTGCGACGGATGGGCTGGTCCGGACGTCAACAGTGGATAACGGGGTGGTTGTGGACAGCTAGAACACACCGCGGGCGGCCGCGTCGCGCACTGCCGCGTCGTGCTCCTCTTTCGTCACTGAAAAGCACGATGCGCCGTTCTTCTGGCACTTCACGAAGTAGCGCCAGGTTCCCGGCTCGGGGTTCAGTGCGGCGGCGATGGCCGCCTCGCTCGGCGAGCCAATCGGCGACGCCGGCAACCCGACGTTGATATAGGTGTTGTACGCGCCGGGACGGGCCCGGTCGGCATCCGAGGTACTCGCCTCCTGCCGGTCCAGCGGATAGTTGATGGTGGAGTCCATCTGCAGTGGCATCCCAGCAGCAAGCCGGTTGTAGATGACCCGAGACACCCGGCTGAAGTCCGGAGCAATCGCCTCCCGCTCGATCACCGAAGCGATCACCAGCACCTCGTAAGGGCTGTGACCGGTAGCCGTCGCCGACGCTGGGAAGCCACCGGCCAGCAGCCGGGCCCCGGAAGTGCCGATCACCTGCCGCAATAGCTCCACCGCCGAACTCCCCGGGCGCACATCGTAGTTGCCCGGGGCCAGCAGACCTTCCAGGCGCCGACGCGATTCGACGCGCGACAGCGGATCTTGAGCCCAGCTCGGTACCGAGAGATCGTTGAGATCGGTCTGGCCCATCGCCGTGCGCAGGTCCTCAGGGCGTACACACGTGCTCGCTCCCGCGATCATCGCGCAGCTGGCTCGGGAAATCGCGCTGAGCAGTCCCGGCACCGTCGTCCCGCCGGGCAACTCGACGTTGTCGAGCTGCTCACCGCCGCGAATCTCCAGATGCCCAACTCGCGCGGCTGGCTCTTCCAACCTAGCCACCGCAGTTGAGCCAGACATTCGCTCTCGCAACTGGTAGAAGCCCGGTTGCACCGCCTTGACCCGGTCATCGGCCTCAGCCGCGAGGGTGAAGGCTCGGACGCTGGCGACCACGTTGCGTCGGACCAGGGTGGCTCCGATCGCGGTCAGGCTCTGGCCATCCTCGACCTGTACGACGGTCTCCGCACCCCCGGCTCCGACGAAGTCAGGTACGGCGCGCCACGCCTGGATCGCGCGCACCCCAAAGAGCACGCCGCCGATCGCCAGCACGAGCACCGCCAGGATCGTGCCAAGCACAACCCGTCGACGGCGTCGCTCCCGGATCTGGCGCCGGATCCGACGGCTATCGGTTGGGGGGTGTGAGCGGCGCCGCTCAGATCGATCTGTGGTGTCCCGGAACAGCCCGAGATCGTCGGTCATGGCGCCGCCTCCGCGCGACGATGCGCGCCGGCAGTCATCGCGCCGACCGCTGTGCGTCAAGCCAGCTTTGCAGGATCTCCACCGCCGCGGCCTGATCGACCACCGCGCGCTGCTTGCGCCCACGAACGCCTCGCTCGGCGAGTATCCGAGCTGCCGACACGGTAGTGAGACGCTCGTCGGCCAGCCGGACCGGCACCGCGTCACCGAGCCTGCTAGCCAGCGCACGGGCATACTCAGTCGCCGCCTGCGCCGCAGGACCATCCCGCCCGGCCAGGGTGCGCGGAAGCCCGACCACCACCTCGACCACCTCATGCTCGGCCACCAACGCCGCCAAGGCGTCGAGGTCGGTCCCCCGCGGCCGGTCGCGTTTCAGCGTGACCAGGGGCATCGCGAGGATCCCGGACGGATCGGACAGCGCCACCCCGACGCGCACCTCGCCGAAATCCACGCCGAGGCGGCGACCGGGTCCGGGATCAGACTCCATCACGCGCCGTTGCGCCCCGCGAGCTCGGCGCGCAGGGCAGACACCGCGGCCCCGATCCCACCAGGTTCGATACCGCCGCCCTGGGCAAGATCGGGCTTGCCGCCCCCTCGACCACCCACCGCAGGCCCGAAGACCGGTACCAGCGCGCCCGCAGCCAGCCCACGCTGGCGTGCAGCGGCAGTGGTGGCCACCACGAAGGAGACCCTGCTCGTAGAGTGGTCGACGCTGAACAGCGCGACCACCCCGGGTCGTTCGCCAAGCCGGCCCCGGACCTCCGTGGCGAGCGCGCGGAGGTCCGCGCCGCTGACCCCCTCGCTCGTCTCGGTCGCCACCAGCGCGGTGGCACCGATCTGCTCGGCGCGCTCGGCCAGGGTGCTCGCCGAGGACAACACCGCGGCCGCGCGTAGCCGCTCAAGCTCGCGCTCGGCCGCGCGTAGGCGCTCGGTCATCGCGCCAATGCGGTCGGGCAACTCCTCAGGGCGAGCCTTGAGTTGCTCAGTGAGCTGTGCCACCAGAACATGCTCGCGGGCCAGGAAACGGAACGCGTCGAGACCGACCAGCGCTTCCACCCGGCGTATCCCGGAGCCGATGGACGCCTCGGACAGCACCTTGATCAGGCCGATGTCGGCGGAGTTGGGCACGTGGGTGCCACCGCAGAGCTCCTTGGAGTAGTCGCCAATGGTGACTACTCGCACCGCGTCACCGTACTTCTCACCGAACATCGCGATCGCGCCGTCGCGGCGAGCGGCCGGTAGCGGCATCACCTCGGCTGTGACCGGCAACGAGCGCAGCAGCACCTCGTTGACCTCGTCCTCGACGTCGGTCAGCACGCTGGGCGGCACCGCACCGCCCGGTGAGGTGAAGTCGAACCGCAGCCGGCCCGGGGCGTTGAGTGAGCCGGCCTGCGCGGCACTGCTACCCAATGCTCGACGTATCCCAGAGTGCACCAGATGCGTCGCGGAATGCGCCCGGGCCACCGCGCGCCTGCGGGTGATATCCACCTGAGCGAAGACCGGTGCGTCGAGGACAACCTCACCGGAGGCGACCGTGCCCCGGTGTACCGACAAGCCGTCCACCGGCGACTGCACGTCGACCACCTCGACGGCGAACCCGTCGCCGACCAGAGTGCCGGAGTCGGACTGCTGACCACCACCCTCGGCATAAAACGGGGTGCGATCGAGCACCACCTCCACCGCGGTGCCGGCACCGGCGGCGGGGACCCCTGCGCCGTCGACGAGAAGACCGACCACCCTGGCCTCGGTGCTGAGGTCGGTGTAACCCAGGAAGTCCGTGCGTCCGTGTGCGTCGAGCACGGTGCGGTACTCGCTGAGGTCCCCGTGCCCGGAGCGGCGCGCCGCAGCGTCGGCCTTGGCCCGGTCTCGCTGCTGCACCATCAGCGTCCGGAAGCCCATTTCGTCGACCGACAGGCCGGCCTCGGCCGCCATCTCGAGGGTGAGGTCGATGGGGAACCCGTAGGTGTCATGCAGTTGGAAGACCTGGTCCCCGGCGAGCTGCGTGCCGCCGGCTCGGCGGGTCTGCGCCACGGCCAGATCGAAGATTCGCGACCCGGCAGACAGTGTCGCCAGGAACGCCTCCTCCTCGGCGCGGGCGACCGCCTCGATCCGGTGGTAGTCCGTGACGATCTCGGGATACAACGGACCCATCGTGTCGCGGACCACCGCGGTGATGTCACCCAGCACTGGCTCGGTAACGCCCAGCAGGCGCGCGGAGCGCACGGTGCGGCGCAGCAACCGGCGCAAGACGTAGCCGCGGGCCTCATTGCCAGGAGTCACCCCGTCCCCGATGAGCATGACACCGGTGCGGGCGTGGTCGGCGATCACCCGGAAACGTACGTCGTCTGCCGGGTTCGCGCCGTAGCGCCGGCCGGAGAGCTGCTCGGCCAGAGTGATCACCGGTCGTAGCAGGTCGGTCTCGTAGACGTTGGGTACACCCTGCAGCAGCAACGCCACCCGCTCGATACCCATCCCGGTGTCGATGTTCTTCGCGGGCAGCGGTCCAAGAATCGGAAAGTCACCCTTGCCCGGCCCGGTGGACTCACCGCGCTCGTCCTGCATGAAGACGAGATTCCAGATCTCCAGGAAACGGTCCTCGTCGACGACCGGACCACCGGGGCGACCGAAATCCGGGCCACGGTCAAAGTAAATCTCGGAGCTGGGGCCGCACGGTCCGGGGACGCCCATGGACCAGAAGTTGTCTTCCATACCCCGGCGCTGGATTCGCTCGGTGGGCATGCCGGCGATCGTGCGCCATAACTGCTCAGCTTCGTCGTCGTCGGTGTACACGGTGACCCAGATGCGGTCCGGATCGAAGCCGTACCCGCCGGCATCCGAGGAGCCGGTCACCAACTGCCAGGCGTACTCGATGGCTCCCTGTTTGAAGTAGTCCCCGAAAGAGAAGTTGCCCGCCATCTGGAAGAAGGTGTTGTGCCTGGTGGTTTTTCCGACCTCGTCGATATCCGGCGTACGGACACACTTCTGGACTGAGGTCGCCCGGGTGAAGGGCGGTGTCGCCTGGCCGAGGAAGTACGGCTTGAAGGGAACCATGCCGGCGTTGACGAACAGCAGATTCGGGTCGGCGACGAGCAGCGAAGCGCTGGGCACCACGGTGTGGCCGGAGCGTTCGAAACGGTCCAGGAACCGCTGTCGGATCTCGTGGGTCTGCACGGGCCTTCCTTGCGAAGCGGGATCGGTGCGCACCGCACCGGAGGCGCCAAATAGTACTGAAGCTTGGCAGCACAGAGAAAACCGCTAGCAACCTACGGTGTCACTAGGGTGCAGGACTACGTCGAGACTAGGCTCGCGTGGCGGCGGACGCTCGGGCGCCGGCCCGCTTCGGCCCGAGGTCCATGCCGGTACGCGCAGTGACGGTGGAATGCAGCTCAGCCTCGCGCTGGACCATCCCGGCCCGCACCTCGGCACCGAAGGAGCCAACCGCTGCGGCCAGTTCTCGAATCCCGTCGCCGACATTCTCGGCCGCACCCGCGGGAGTGATCCGGTGGGCGGCGACGCGCGCCTTACGGCTGGCCGCGACCCCGGCGGCAATGCCCAGACCGAACCAGAGCATACCCTTCACCGTTTGCTCCTATTCCGTCGTCGCCCCTCTGGCCGGCGCCCGGATGCACCGTCCTTGCTGGTCTTGCGGCGACTGCGCATCGCTTTGCTGACGCCATATGATAGCGCCGCCACGCGCACCAAGGGGCCACCCAGCGTCGCGGTGAACAGTGAGGTCAGCGCGGACACGTTGCCGGTCACAGCTTGGGCATTCGCGGTGATCCCGTCCAGCCGCTCCAACTGCGCGTTGACCTGTGTGACGGTCGTATTCGCGCCGATGAACAGCGGATCGGCCTCCTCGCTGGCCTTGCGGATCGCCTGCGTCGCCTCGTCCAACGTGCGGCCCAACTTGATCAGTGGCACAGCTAGCAGACCAACCAGCACCACGAACGCCCCAGCGGCAATCAGGGCGGCGATCTGACCTGCCGACACAAGCCCCTCCTTGCGGATGGCAGTCGACCGAACGCGACCTGCACGCCGCGCCGGTGATGGGCGGTTAGGCTACCGGGCCCGTTTACGCGTCGTCATCATGGGCTAGGTCATCGTGGTCTGTCATCGTGGGCCCGTCGTCATCGTGAGTGGACGATGAGCTGGGCGGGGTGCGGATGGCTGAGGAAGTCGTGGTGAGAAATCTCCCAGGCGTAGGCTCCCGCCAGCGGAAACACCACGACGTCACCGACGCGAAGCCGTTCGACCCACACCTCCCGGGCGAGCACATCACGTGGGGTGCAGAGCTCGCCGACCACGTCCACACACACCGCGCGCACCTCTGGCCGGGCAAACGGGTAGCTCCACACGTCGAGCGGCAGCACCGCGAACGGGTGACTGTATCCCCAGGCGGCCGGCAGCCGGAAGTGGTGGGTTCCGCCACGGAGCACCGCGAAATAGCGGCCGTGTGTGCACTTGAGGTCGACGACCTCGGCGGCGTACCAGCCGGCCCCTGCCACCAGAAACCGCCCCAGCTCGAAGATCAGCCGTACGCCGAGTGGCAACCGTTCGACCGCAGTGCTGAGCCCACCGCCGAACTTCGGCAGGTCGAAGCCGTCGCCGCCGGTGTAGGCCACCCCGATGCCGCCGCCGACGTCGATGACGTCCAGGTCGATCCGGTGCCGGGCCGCCTGCTGCACGCACCACGCCACGCTGTCGGCGACGAAGGTCGCGTGCGCGTCCGCGTCGAGGTTGTTCGACATCGTATGGAGGTGAAAACCACGCAGCGCGACCGCTGGGAGTGCGCGACCCAGCTCGACCGCCTCCGCCAGAAGAGCCTCGTCGATACCGAACTGGGTGGCGGTTCCGGCCATGCACAGATCGCTAGGTAGCCGGCCGGTGCGCCGGTTGACCCGCAGCGCCACCGGCACGCGGACACCGAGCTCGGCTCCGATCAATCCCGCTCTGCGCAACTCGTGCACACTTTCCACATTGAGCAGGTCAACGCCGGCCTGGAGCGCGCCGACGATCTCGGAGTCGGTCTTGGCCGGACCGCTGAACGCGAGCCGCGACGGGCCCGTAGCGAGTGCCTTGTTGATTTCGCCCAGCGAGGCCACCTCAAACCCGTCGACATACGCCGCCAGCGTGCTCAGCACCACGGGATGGCCATTGGCCTTGATGGCGTAATACAGCTCGCAGCGATCGGGCAGCTCGCCGCGCACCGACTCGACCTGAGCGACCAGCGCTCCCAGGTCATAGACGTAGGCACACACGGGCTCGGTGCTGGACGTCCGTCTTCGCAACGCCTCGCTCACCCGTTCCCAGGTAGGCCCCTCGGGTTGCTGCGCACGAACTGTCAACGGCGCTCCGCGCCCGGTACAAGGGAAGGCGCCGAAGGCAGCGCAGCGTCCTCGTGAAGCGGGTTGCGCACCTGTACATACTGGTCGCCGCCGGCTGGGTCCAGCCGCATCCGGGCGAACGCCTTGATCGGCAAGGTAGCTCCGAGCAGGACAGCGCGGTCGGCGTCGACGTCCTCGCGCAGTGCCGGGTCAGCGTCCAAGTCAGCGAGGATTACCTCCACAACCGACCTGACCCGCTGCCACGCCGCCTGCGGATGCACGCCACAGCGCGCGACCAGATGGGCGATTACCTCGCCGAGGTGGTTCGACAGCGTGGTGTACAGCGTCTTGGCCCGCATCACGTGGACGTCTTCGGTCACCGTGACCGTTCCGGGCCTGGGATCGAGCCGCAGGCCCTGCCTGCGCAGCCGTTCGGGGTAGATCCTCATCCCGCCCCAGTCCCGCAACACCAGCCGGGTAGGCACGGCGCCGACGAAGGTGAATATGCAGTTCTGCAGGTGGGCCTCCACCGCGATGCCGTACTTGGTCATGAGGATCACAGACACGGGAAGAAGTAGGGCGGCGTATTCCTCTGCGAAGCGCAGCCCTGCCGTGGGGAGATCTCCTTCATCGCGCCTCGCCGCGTAGCGCGTGACGAGCTCGACCAGCAAGCTCGACTCCGTCACCGGTGACCGGGCGGGCAGCGCGCAGCCGGGCACAGGCAGCTCACCGGGGTGTAGGTACGCGCTGATGTCGCGACGAACGAGTGCGGACAGCGCGCGGGACCGGCGGTCCAGCTCCGGATCATGGGCCAGCGGCCGGTAACTGGCGCCGGCGAGCTCATCGAGGACAACGACCCGATCGATCAGAGCGGGTTCACGGTCGATGATCTGGCGGAGCAGCCGGCTGTATACCGGCCCATTGTTCGTCGTGTGCGCCGAGATGGACCGTCGCGTCGAGCCGATCAAGGTGTCGAGGGCGGTCTTGACGAGCAGGCGCCGCCCAGCGGGCGAGCGCTCGGTGAGCAACGTCCGCACGCTCGACGTCGGTACGCCGGCCAGCCGGGCACCGGGCACGGGCACCACTGTGCGGTCGGCGATCTCGTCCGCGAACAAGGGGCGAACGACCTGTTCCAGCTGCCAGGCGTGCACGGGAACAAACACGTAACCGGTTGGGTCGAGATGATCGACGCAGAAGCGTTCACCGACGGCGGTGCCGAGGCTCGGGTACTCGGCACAAAGCAGCTGCCCGACATCGCGGCCCAGTTCGTCGGGTGTGGACTCGACGCGCTCTCGCTTGATGCCCACCAGGGTCAGATCGGTGGAGGTCTCGGACTCCAGGTCGTGGCACAGCAGGGCCGCTGGTCGCATTCCCAGTCGGCCACGGCCACAGGGGTGCAGGTTGTGCCCCTCGGTGTTGAGCCGCTCGAAGAACACCATGATGTCCTCGGGCGCCTTGCAGGCTGTGACCAGCTGCGCAAGCCCTAAGGTGTCCGGTGCGGTCAGCTGGATCGCGATCTTACGCAGCGCTATCCGCTGCTCCTCGGATCGGACATAAGCCAGCGTGAGGTTGGCCACGGTGTCCGCGAGCTCGGTGCCGAACGATGGCCAGCCCGGTGCCGGTGCGTACCTAGCCACGAGCTCGACAAGATCGTGGGGCGACTCGATGATGGTCGCCTCGCCGGCATGGAGGCAGAGCACCGGGGAACCCGGCTTGATGTTGTCGAAGGCGTGCTCGGCGCGGACGGGAAAGGCCAGCACCGCCGTGCCGTCGAGCTGATGGACTTGCCAGCTGCCTGGCCGGATAGCGCCCAGCTGCGACGTGAGCGGCGGTGCAGCCGGGTGGTCCAGTGTGTGGGTGCTGGTGTCGAGACGGCGGCTGGCCGTCCGCATCGCGCCGACGTCCTCTCTCCACAGGGCCGCGAGCAGACGGTGCAGGACCACTGTGCGCGACCACGGCAGTTGCTGCAGGAACGCTGTCGCGTACCGCGGCGCGTGCGCGACCAGAGTCTCGTACATCCGCAGTTCCTCGGTTGTGCGGAGCTGCTCGCCGGCTGGGGTGGTGGCCTGCACGTGTTTCATCCGGCTGTCGCCAACGGATTGGGCACGCCCACCCACTGCGAGACATGGGGATCGGTGGACATCTGGACCCGGAGCATGGATTTCACCCGGAGAGTAGAGCCGAACAAACAGGCCTCGTCTCGCTGCGCCTCGGCTCGAATGCTGGGATCAGCAGTAAGCGTTGCGTAGACCGTCCGGCAGCGGTCGGCAACCAACCGCCATAACCGCCCGGGATCGTCCTCACCGGCATGCGCGAGCGCGGCGACGATCTGGCTGAGGTGGGTGTCGATCAGTGGGAAGAACAACCTTGCCCGCAGCTCGTCGTCGTCTTCAGTGAGTAGCGCCCCGAGTAACATCGGTGGGCGCAGCCCGCGACGGGTCAGCCGCGCCGGACTGACCCGGACACTGCCGAAATCGCGGTAGACCAAGCGTACCGGCAAGCCGTTGCGCAGCACCATGACGGCGTTCTGCCCATGCGCCTCCAGCGCAATCCCCCAGCGGGACAACAATGCGAACAACGCGGGTAACGTGCAGTCGCAGTAACTGGCGAGGAACCGCGCGGCGGTGTCGGAGCGTGAACGCCGGTCCATGGAAGCCACGTCGTCGAGCGCATCGGCGAGCAGCGATCGGCCGCTGCGCGGCGAGCGGGCAGCGAGCGCGGCGGCCGGAAGTGCGATTTCACCGTCACCGACGTGGCGTTCCGGGGACTCCCGAGCGATCGCGGCAAGGCTGGCCGCACCGTCGGCGGGTTCGCCCGGTCGCGGCCGATAGCTCCCGCTAGCCAACTCGGCAAGGCTGACGAACCTCCCGCCGAAGCCGTGCTCACGTCGACAAATCTCGACCATCAGCTCCGACATCATCGGGCCGTTGTGGGCCGTTGCCGGCGAGACGACGCGGGTCGCGGTGGTAAGCCGGACGTCGACCGCGGTCTTGAAATGAGCGGCTCGCCGGTCCGTCACGGGAGCCAGCGTCCGCAGCGACAACAGCGGCCGAGCGAGGATTCGCGCTCGAGGGATGGCAATCACTCGCCCGTCGGCGAGCGCGTCGGCATAGCGGTCGTCCAGCGTGCGGCACAGCTGCCACGGGTGCACCGGTAGCAACTCGTAGTCGGCCGGGTCTCGCCGAACATCGCGTAGGTGCGCGTCGGCGGCGTCAACGACCTGCGGGTGCCAGTAACGCAGCAGGGCGGTCATCGGTCGCCGTCCGAGCGAGCGCTGCGCGATCGACGACTGGATGATTGACGACCGGGTGATGGCAACAATCTGGACTGCGACCTCGTCGGCCCACTCCGGCGCGTAGGCGAACAACTCCTCCACTGTCATCCCGCCGCGTACCCGTGCGCACGGATGGAGCGGATGCCCGTCGACGACGGCCTGCTCGAACAGGGCGAGCGGGCTGAAACCCTGGTCAGCGGCGGCCCGACGGCCCGCCCAGCGCAGCACGTTATCCTCAGGGGGCCCGGCAATCGACAACCGTTCGCGCCGCCAGGACTCACCGACCAGCGCGAGCGCGTGGTTGGCGACGCTGTCACCCAGCTCAGCGGACAATCCGAGCCATCGGTCGGTGTCGGTCCGGTTGGGTTGCGACACCATGGCCATCGTCAGCAGCGCGACGGGGTCGTCGATCAGCTGCGAGGGAACTCCGTGCAGGGTGACGGCCAGGTCAGCCGGGTGCTCGGCGAAGGGATCTGCGATCGGGAGTGGCGCGGACAGTCGGGTGCCGTCGGGCAACAGGAGCGTCGCACGGCCGTGGCTCGCCGACGGGACGAGGCCATCGATCCGTTCCCGTGACAGCGCGACCCATAGCTTGCCCAGCGCCACCACCCGGGCTTGTCTCAAGGCCACGCTGTACCTGGCGGCGAGCGCCGGATACCTGCTCCGCAGTGCCGCAAACGTAGCTTGCTCCGCTGTCGTGTCACAGCCGGGTGCGCCGATCGGTCCCTGTTCCCCGGCCCCACCGGGACACCCGAAATGGGACGGCGCTGAGGGCACAACGCTCACGATATTGCCTTCCACGGATGCCTGCGCAAGGTCGGCGCGGCACAGTGGATTCTGCGTCATGCCAGACATCCCAGGGGCTTTGTTGTCAAGCGGCAGTTTGTTGATCTTGCTGGGTGTGGTGGTCCCAGGCGATGTTCTCGTCGTAGAGCCGGCCGGTTTTGAGGCAGTCGTGCAGGATCCCGACGAGTCGGTTGCCGAGCTGGCGCAGCGCGGCGTGGTGGCTGGTGCCGCGGGCGCGGATGGTGTCGTAGTAGGCCCGAGCGCCGGGTGAGGCGGTCAGCGCGCAGAAGGCCTGTTGGTCCAGGGCGTCGGCGAGGCGGTCGTTGCGTGCGTAGCGGGCTAGCACGACCTTCTTTTTGCCTGAGGCGCGGGTGATCGGGGAGGTGCCGGCGTAGTTCTTGCGGGCTCGGGCGTCGTGGTAGCGGTGCGGGTCGTCGCCGAACTCGCCGAGCACCCGGGCGCCGAGGATCTGTCCCAGCCCGGGCTGGGAGCGGTAGATCTCAACATCCGGGTGCCGGCCAAAATGGGCCTCGACCTGGCCTTGCAGGGTGGTGATCTCGCTGTTCAGGACGGTGATCACCGCGACCGTGGACCGGACGGTGACCGCGTAGGCCCCGGCCAGGACCGCGGGCTGGCCCAGCGCCTGGGCCCCCAGCACCGCCTGAATGTGCTCGGCCTTGGCCGCAACATGACGGCGCCGGGCCTGCTTGAGCGCACTGGCGATCCGGTCACGCGACAGCATGGCCGCCGCGACCGGTTCGGGTGCCGCGGCAAGCAGCTCGAGTGCGTCGGTCGCGGCCAGGTCCGGGAAGGCCTCCAGCGCGGCGGGAAAAAACTCCCGCAACGCACTACGCAACCGCAGCACATGCCGGGTCCGGTCCCAGATCATCGACTGGTGCGCCCGGGCCACCACCTTGATCCCCTCGACCAACGCGGTGTCCCCGGCCACCGGACGCAACTGATGGGCGTCGGTACGCACCATGTCAGCCAGTGTGTGCGCGTCACCAGCATCGCTTTTAGCCCCCGACGTGGAATGCCGCTCCCGGTAACGGGCCACCTGCATCGGATTGACCCCGAACACCCGATACCCGGCCGCGACCAACGCCACCACCCACGGACCGCGGTCGGTCTCAATCCCGACCAACACCTGCCCCGCCCCAACCTCGTCATCGGGATCGGTGAACTCACCGATCAACGCATGCAACCCGGCGATCCCCGCCACCCCCTCGGGCAACCGGGCCTTACCCAACCGCCGGCCCGTCGCATCCTGCACCTCCACATCGTGATGATCTTCAGCCCAATCGTCACCAACAAACAACACCATCCGCACATCTCCCCCCACTCGACACCATGACCAGCAGCCAACGAGAGATCACCAGCGACCTAATGGACAAGTGCTCACGCGCAAGCAGGCACGACATCCCATCAGCGGTTCGATCACCCGACCACCAGCAGGGGCACGATCTGGCACTAGGACTCCCACAGCATCCAGGTCCGCAGAGTGCTCACCTGCCGGCGGCTACCGGCGCCGAGCCTTCCCTACGACGACCCGGTAGCCCCCATTAGGTCC
>DATAWX010000108.1:0-17040 GCA_036266995.1 Pseudonocardiaceae bacterium
GTGTCGCCGACTTCGCCGTCGTCCAGTCCTACCTGTCCACCGCCACCAAATGGGGCCTGGACAGCTTCGCCGTCCTCACCCAACTATTCACCACCGGCGCCTGGCTACCACCCGCCGCTACCCCGGCTGAATAGCTACGGCTGTCGGTCGGAAGCTCTCTGTCGACGTTCTCGATAATCTTGATTACGCTATCGATTTTGTTGAAGAATTTCTTGTCGAGCTTGATCCGGCTGGTGTATTGGAGCTGCACAATCCTGTCGAAGACGTTGGTGGGAGACCGGGGCAGCGGGGCCTCCATGGGGAACAGCTCGACGGCGATCAGCTCCCGGAAGATAGCGGGATTATCCGGCTCGCAGGACTCCAGGAAGTTGATGGCCGGGCTGAGCGGAGTGTTGGCGAAAAGGCCTCCGTCCCAGTATGACTGTCCGTCGACTTCGGTCATCGGGAAGCTGGGCGGGAGGCTCCCGCTGGCCACCACCGCGTCGAGGGTGAGGTCGTGCTTGGCGTTGTCGAAATACCTGATCAGTGCGGTCCCGATGTCGATGGCGCCCACGATCACCCGGGTGCCGCCGTGGTTCAGTTTGTGCGGGTCGGTCAGCTCCGCCAAGGTTTGGCGAAGCGGCCCGGTCTCGTAGATGCTCGTGCTTGTCCACGGCGCCATCAGCAGCGCGGGGTTGAGCCGGTACATGCCGGGGTTGCCGAACGTCGCCAGGGATTGCTCGACCTGGCGCGGTATGAATGGGATCGGCATCGACGGGAAGCCGGGCACCTGGGGGAGCACCGTCAACTTGTCACGCCACAGCGTCTCAAGGGCAGGGATGGGCTCACCCCGGGCACCGCCTAGCACCGCGGCAGTCACCGCACCGATCGAGATGCCGGCCACTGCCGCTGGCTCGAACCCTGGCCGCTGGTCGTAGATGGCCTTGAGCACGCCGAGCTCGTAGGCGCCTAGGGCGCCACCGCCCTGCAAGACGATGGCGGTCCGGATGTTGGCCGGGTCGGTAGGCATCGCAGCTCCCTGCACGCGTCGGGTCGTACTAGACGCCCTCCCTGGACCCACGATCGGGTCTCGGCATCCTTGCTATAGAGACCCGCAACACGGTTATTGATACCCAGCCCCCACTCGGATCGCCGCTGTCACCCAACTCACACCATCCGATGGAGGGCACCCCCATGCCGACCAACGTGATCACCTGACGCTCCCGCAGGCCACCGGCCGGGCAGCCCTGCGCAACAGCAGCGCGGGTCAAGGTGGCGGCCCGGCCCCGCGGGGGGACGGGGCCGGGCCGCAAAGGGGACCAAGAACCGCGCGGTGAAAATCACCGCAGCCGAGGTATCCCGGTCTTCATCTCGGAGTTGGCTAGTGGGTGCGGACATCATGCCAATGTGATAATCCGCCGGTGTGCAACAGAAGTGTAACCGGGCCCGAGGTTACTCACGCCTTCTCGCTCGTAGTGTACGTCTGCTGTTCATTGCGGGAAAACTCCTGAGTTGCTGACCGTTAGTCAGTGCCCTTTGTAGCAACCAGTGGATTACGGAATGTGGTGAGAGGCCGCACTGCGGTTCTGCGCGCTGTGTAGTTCTACGAGTTCTCTCTGACATGACAACTGCTTATGGGCTTGAACGCCGAGGGGGGTGTAACGCTGTAGCGCGGGAGCCGATTGTCATGTCGGGAACCGGGTCGCGCCCCTGTGATTGGGACACCGGAAGTATCTCAGTTGCGGATCGTCGCGCGGCCCGGTCTCCGCTCCCCTCGGCTGCGGCCGACCCTTCGGACAAGGATGATCAAATGATGAGTACGGAATTTGGCGTGGAAATTGGCTTCCAGTGGGGTATCTCGGCGGTCGACCGGTAGCGACTCGGTTGCCATGAGTTGCCCGGAACATCATGAGCAGTGGCCTCGGCGGCCGCCGCGCGTCGGGCCGTGGCACTGATCAGCGCCGGGGCGGCAACGGCGGCCTCGAGGTGGGCGGGCGGTCGTCGGTGGTCGGCGCGGTGGCGGCGGGCGTCTGCGCCAAAGCCGCCAGCGCTAGCTCCAGCGCGGTGTCCAGCTGCGGATCCAGGCCCTGGGCCCAGGCCTGTGGTGGCACCGGCACCTCCACGTCCGGGTCGACACCGTAGTTCTCCACCGACCAGCGCCGGTTCACCACCCACATGGCGTAGCGAGGCTGCGTCACCGTGGAGCCGTCAACCAGCTTGGTTGCCGGCCCGATGCCGACCACGCCACCCCAGCTGCGCATGCCCACGACCGGGCCGAGGCCGCGCTCCTGGATCATCGCGGTGACGATGTCACCGTCAGAGCCCGCGTTCTCGTCGGTGACGGTGACCAGTGGGCCCCGTCGCACGTCCGTCGGGTAGGTGTGGGGAAGCCTGCCGCGGGGTACGACCCATCCGGTGAGTTGGCGGGCCAGCTTCTCCACCACCAGTTGCGACGTGTGACCTCCGCCGTTGCCGCGCACGTCGAGCACCACCGCCTCGCGCGACATCTCGGTGTGCAGGTCGCGATGCAACTGTGCCCAGCCAAGCCCCATCATGTCCGGCACGTGCAGGTAGCCGACCCTTCCTCCGGTGGCCCCGTGTACCGCGGCGCGGCGACCGGCCACCCAATCGTGGTAACGCAGCGGCATCTCCTCGGCCACGGGGACCACGACGACCGTGCGTTCGTCGTCGGAGCCGACCGCCCGCAGCCGCAGCTCGACGGGCTTGCCCGCGGTGCCCACCAGCAGCGGCCAGGGTCCGGTCACCGCGTCGACGGCGCGTCCGTCGATCTCGACCAGCGCCTCCCCGGGCTGCACGGCGGTACCCGGTGCGCGCAATGGTGATCGGCCCGCTCCCGCGGAGCTCTCGTCAGGAAGCACTCTGGTGATCCGCCAGAGCCCGTCCTCGCCACGGTCGAAGTCCGCGCCGAGGTGGCCCAGCCTCCGGGCCTCCTGAACCGGTCTCGGCGGCGGCGTCTCGTAGGCGTGCGACGTGCCCAGCTCGGCTTGTACCTCCCAGAGCAGATCGGACAGGTCGTCGCGGGTAGCGATCCGCTCCAACAGGGGCCGGTATCGCGCCAGCAAGGCAGGCCAGTCATTGCCGGCCATGTCGGCCACCCAGAAGTTGTCGCGCATCAGGCGCCCGGCCTCCTCGAACATCTGGCGCCACTCCACAGCGGGCTGCACCTGCGCGCGCACCCGCGACAGGTCGACGTCAAGGGCTGCTGACGGGTCGCCGCGCTCGGCGTCTTTCTTAGCCGGACGCTCGGCGGGCAGCACCTGTAACTCTCTGCGGTCGCGGATCACCAGGCGCGTGCCGTCGCCACTGCCCCAGACGTCATCGACGTCTTCGGCGAGCACGGTCAAGGTGCCGGTGGCCAGGTTCAGGCGCTCCAGCACCGAGCGTGGGGCGTCGGCGTCGGGGGTTGCCAGATCGTCGCCGAGCACACCGTGCAGCGGTCCGCGCAGCCACACAAGGCCGCCCTTGGTCGCAACCAGTGAGGAGTACCGCGCTGCCGGCACCGGCACGGGCACGACCCGCTCGGCCAGGCCGTCGAGGTCGACCACCAGGGTGACCGCATCGGCGTCGTGGCCGTCGCCGGCGGGTGTGCTGGCGCGACCCTGCACCGTGGGGGCGAACGGCGACGGGGTGCTGGCCGCCAGCGGTAGCAGATAGGGGCGAGTACCGGCGGAGAACGAGAGGTCGAAGACCTGCGAGTCGTACACGGGGTCGAAGGTGCGGGTGGACAGGAACGCCAGGTGACGGCCGTCCAGGGTGAACGTGGGAGTGGAGTCGACGAAGCGCAGCGCGGTGGCATCGACCACGGAGCCGTCGGGCAGCTGCGTCAGCTTGATCTGGCACAGCGAGTGCGGGCCCGGGTGCGTCCACGCCAGCCACCGGGAGTCGGGGGAGAACACCAGGTCATGCCCGGCGGCATGGTCCGTGCGGGCCAGTTCGGTATCCGCGCCGGTGGCGGGGTCGACCAGCAGTATCCGCCCATCGTGCGTGGCCACCGCGAGCCGGCTGCCGTCCGGTGCGCCCGCGAGGTCGATCACCCGCCCCAGCCGACCCGCTGCCAGGGTGCGCTCGGCTGTGCCGTCTCTGGCGGACAGGACCAGCGCGTCCTCCCCGTCGGCGTCGCTGACCCACACCACCTCCTCGCCCACCAGTCGGGGCAGCCGGGCTCGCACGCCCGAGCCGGTGGTCAGGGCGCGCACGGGTCCGTCCGCGTGGGTCACCCACTGCACGTTGCCCCGCACCTCCACCGCGCTCGCCTGGCCGGTGCGGTCGACGGCGATGTCGCCGAGGTGCTTGCCGGCGGTCACCGGTGCGGAAAGGCGCGCCGCGCGGGGTCCTCCCGTGCGCAGCTCCAGTCGGCGCGGCTGGGAGTCCGCGGCGAGATCGTTGAGCAGCCACAGCTCGCCGGCGACCGCGTACACCACGCGCTCGCCGTCGGTGGTGGCATGCCGGGCGTAGTAGTCGTCGTGGTCGGTATGCCTGCGCAGCTCGGAGCCATCGGGCAGCGCAGAGTAGACGTTGCCCACGCCCTCGTGGTCGGACAGAAACGCCAGCCGCTCGCCGACCCAGATCGGTTCGGTGAGCTGGCCGGGCAGCTCCGGCAGCAGCCGGACGAAGACCCCGCACCCCTCTGGGTCGATCCACAGCCGCCCGGCCGCGCCACCGCGGTAGCGCTTCCACATCGCGTGGTCGCGCCGGCGGCCGCCGAACCCGGTGCCGAGCACCACCCCACCCCCCGCCGCGACGTCCAATGCGGTGATCGGGCCATACGGCAGACGGTGCGCGGGTCCGCCGTCCAGCGGCACCGCATGGGCCCACGTGCGGTGCCGTAACGGCTCACGCACAGCGGAGGCCACGTGGACCCGGCTGGCATCGGCCCACCCCAGCACGCGGGCGTGGGAGTCGCCCCACCACGTCGTGCGCACTGACGGCCCACCCGCGGTGGCGACGACGTGCAACTCGGGTACGCCGTCGCGCTGGCTGAGGTGGGCCAAGCGCTCACCGTCGGGAGAGAACCGCAAGTCCTTGGTCGGGGCGTGGTCGGAGGTCAGCTGCCACGGGCGGCCACCCTCCAACGAGGCGAGCCATACGTCGTCCTGGGCTACGAAACCCACCAGATCACCGTGCAGGGTGGGGTAGCGGAGGTAGGAGTCATTCCCGGGACTCAGCACCCCCGCACCCTATCCGCGCCGATCATCTCGGGCCGGTGCCGCGCTACCACCGCAAGCAGGGAGTCGGATTCATGACGCGTGGTGCATCATCATTTCGCCCAGTGAGATCGAGTACTCTTTCGCCTGGTCGTCGTAACGGACGCCGTATGTTGACGGGAAGTAGCCGTTGCGCTGGTAGGCCTGGGGTTGTTTGATGTTCTCTTGGATCGCCTG
Source organism: Pseudonocardiaceae bacterium (assembly GCA_036266995.1). Lineage (GTDB taxonomy): Bacteria > Actinomycetota > Actinomycetes > Mycobacteriales > Pseudonocardiaceae. The sequence goes on from DATAWX010000108.1 coordinate 5,382, forward strand.
CTTCGTCAGCATCCATTCACGGGTCATCATTGGTTCGATAAACGTATACGCGCCGTCCCACGACCCGTTGATCAAGGTCTGTTTGAAGTCATACTTACCCGGTATCATCCCGTCGGCCGTGTCGATCCAGTGCAGTCCCATGGCCGGTACCGTGTTCTCGGCAGGTGTGCCGGGAGGTAGGACGTAACCCAGCGGAACATACTTCGGATCGGGCAGGTGTGAGGCCCGCGTTGCGAAGTCCGCACTGCTCGGGTTGATCTTCGCCACCGCTGCCGCGTCGACCATGTAGAAGTGCATGTCGAAGTGCGGCTTGCCGAATAGCTCTACCGGCGCATGACCGTGGCTGTTCCAATTGATCATGACATGATCGAAGACCGTCGCGGAGGCCTGCTGCGGCAAGTCGAGCATTATCATCCGGGGCGGAATGGCGTCCTCCGCCGGGAGCCCGTCCAGCGACGTCGCCGACATCCGAAGGCCGACCTCGCTCGGATCACCGGCATTGTCGAGTGTTACGTAGGTCTTGACAGTACCGTTTCCAATGCTCTGGGCCGGGCCGAAGAACGTGCCGCTCTTGTTCGTTTGACCGTTACCGCACCCGGTAAGAAGCGTCAGGGTCACGCAGATGGCGAAGATCGGTCCCACATAGCGACGCATATAGTGGGAATGCATAACGCAGCTCCTTTGGAGACGTTTTTATGAAAAGCGGGGGGTGCTGTCCTGATCGCCAAAGTCACCTCACGCGCATCGGAAATCATTGGTGCACCGAATTAAGCCCAGCCTATTATGGCTCCTTGGGGTGTCGTTGGCAATGCATATACGACCCGAGCGACGGGGGCCGGGTCGCCTGATCAGCGCTGTGACCAGGACGCCGAGCCACCCGCGGGCGAGTCCGGCAGGGAATCGCGCAACGTGGTCCGGCCTTGCGCCCATCGACTCAGGAGCAGGTCGGAAAACCGGTCGGCCAGCAGAGTGGCGGCCTGGATGCCGAACACTACGTCGCCGGCGAGTCCCGGTTCCGCCGCGAGCAGCGGAGCGATCACACCGCGCCGCATGAGTTGCTCGTGCACCGCGTCGGCCTCGATGTGCTCGGCGAAGAACTCGGTCGCGGCGGCGGTGCAACCCAGTCGGCGCATGGCTTGGACGAGTCGATCAGAAGCGGGGGAGGAGGTCAGCTCGGCGGTGACCAACTGGCCGATCAGCGCGCCGCGCAGCCTGCGGTGTAATCCGCACAGCGAAATGAAGTTGACATCGGCCAGGGTGGGGGCGGGTGCGGCGTCGAGGTAGGCGCCGTACCCGGCGCAGAGCCCAAGCTCGGTCATCATCTCGGCGAACAGCCGGGAGTGCATGCGGTCAGGGTGGCCCGAGCCATACTCGTCGTACTCGACGGTGACCAGTGCGGCCTTGGCCGGCCCGGTCAGCCGTGGAATGACCCACGCGTGGGGGTCCGCCTCCTTGAGGTTGTAGAGGGAGCGGTGTGCAACGTACTCGCGCAGCTGCCACAGCTGGCCCGCTCGACGCAGATGGTGCGAGACGCCGCCGGCATCCACCGGTTCGACCAGCAGCGCACCAATCTCAGCGGTAACGTCAGTCCCACCGGCTACGTCGGCCCGGAGCGCGGTGAGGAAGGCGCGTTCCATCTGCTGGCGCAGCCCGAGCAATCTCGGGTCCCATTCCAGATCGTCAGAGACTGGATCATGGGGGACCCCGGCGAAACCGCGGTAGTGCAGCTCGTAGCAGCAGTAAAGGGCTAGCTGCAGGTCCTCGCCGTACGGGTCGGCGCCCTCGATTGCGCCGATTTCCGCTGTACCGGGTGCGGTGCTGCCGCGCAGGGTGGCGAGTACGGCGATGGACAGCGGACCACGCGGCTCTGGCAGGACGGGCTCCGGTACCGCCGGTAGTGCTGTGGTGGCCAGCATCAGTTCCCGCACCCACCTGTGCCGGGATCGCTGCTGGGGGTAGAGCTGTTGCCTACTCGTCGCCGGTGGCTGGTGTCACAGAACGGATAGCGGCGACTGCGGCGGCAGGTACACAGCGCGGTGACCGCCCGGTCGGAGGTCACCCGCTGGCCGTCGTCGAGGGTGACCTCGATGGGCCCGTGCACCAGCACAGGTCCATCGTCGGTGACGGTGACCTGGCGCCGGACCGGTTCAGCCGGCACGTCGGGCTCCGATTACCACCAGTTGCTCGTCGCGTTGCCCCGGCTCTACGAGGCCGCGAGCTTCGAGCATGGCCGCGCGAAGCCGCATTACCGGGCCGAAAGGCACCGTCGCGCGGGTGAGGACCTCGGCGGGTAGGCCGGCCTCAGCGAGGAGGCGCAGGGTGACATTGTCATCGCAGACAGCTGAGTGAACGAGCAACATCAGGCCGCCGGGCGCGAGCAGAGCTGATCCTCCCGTGCAGATGCGATCCAACACGGCGCGTCCGTTGAGGCCAGCGTCCCAGCATCGGGTGATCCGGTGCCGGGGCAACATGCTCGTAGCTGCGGGCACATATGGTGGGTTGGCCAGGATGAGATCGAAACGCTCGCCGGTCACGGGTTCGAACAGGTCGCCGTGGTGCACAGTGCACTGCACTCGGTGCAGGCGGGTGTTGAGCCAGGCCGCCGCCACTGAGCGTAGTGACAGGTCGACTGCGGTGACCGAAGCGGCGCCGGCCCGCGCCGCCGCCAGCGCCAATGCGCCAGTTCCGGTGCCGATGTCCAGGACGCGCCGACCGGCCGCGTAACCGCCCTCATGCAAGACGTGGATCAATAAAGAAGTGTCGCTATCGGCTCGGTACACCCCAGGGGGCCGCAATAGCAGCACGATCTGTGGATACCCGCCGCGTACCCGGATAAACCTGGATCTCACGTCTTGGGCGGTCAGTCCGAGCGGACGAACAGGAAGACGCCGTACTGCCATACCCCGTCGATCCACTGCGCGTCGAGATCGAAGCCCAGGGCGGCGACGTCGGACACGAACCGAGGGCGGTGAAACTTGTAAGAGAAGCCGACATTCAGTGAGTCACCGCGCCGGAGAACTAGGTCGAGGTCAAGCTCGCGCAGCGCGACGGTCTGGTCCTCGGTCGCATAGAGGTGCCCCTGGACTGCGGTGGTGGCGGAGTCGTAATGCGCTCGCGGGTAGAAATACTCCACGGCGAAGTCGGCGCCGAATCGTCGGTTGAGGTGGACGAGGTGGTTGAGCCGGAACCGCGCGAAGGCCGACCGATCGGGCGGGTCGTTGTAAGAAGCTTCCAACACCGCAGCCGGCTTCTGCAGGTCTACCGACACCAGGAAGCGGTCGCCGGGTCGAAGTGTGTCCGCGATCTCGGTGAGCAGCGCGTCTCGCTCCCCGGGCGTGGTGTTGCCCAGGTTGCTCCCGAGCAGGGCCACCGTCACCGGCTCTGGCGTGCCGTTGCGCAGCCAGCCCAGCCCCGCTTCGTACCGACCCCACAGCCCCCGCACCCGCAACCCGGGCAGTTCGGTCGTCAGCTCGCGCGCGCTGGCCGCCAGCATCTCCCGGCTGACGTCGATCGGGAGGTAGCTGGTCGGACGGCGTTGGACGCAGGCCGCTAACAACAGGCGGGTCTTCTTCGCGCTTCCGCTGCCCAACTCGGCGATTCGCTCGTACCCGATCAGGTCGGCGATCTCCTCGGCGTGGCGCTGCAGCAACCCGTACTCAACCCGGGTGGGGTAGTAGCCCGGCAGTTCAGTGATCGCCTCGAACAGTTCGGAACCGGTCGCGTCGTACCCGAGGTAGGCGGGCACCCGTGGAGGTGTCTCCCGCAGACAGGTCAGCAGGCCAGTGCGGTCGTCCCAGAAGCCGCCCTCGCCATCCACCGGCACGATCTCGATTTCGCGCTGCTCCACGATGCCACTGTATTGGCGATGCGTACTTTCCGTGACGTGCACGACGCGGTAACGTCTGTGGTGGACCGCGTACGGTGGGTGACGTCCCCTCCCGCCTCGAGGTCCCGGACGGCAGGGTCGTGCACTACCGGGGTGGGTGCGCTGCTCGCATGCCGATCACCGGGGCCCGAGCGCGATCCATATCCAGATGGGGGGAGTGGACATGATCCAGCTTGAGGACGTTACCAAAGTCTACCGAATGGGCAAGGTCGAGGTGCGGGCGCTCCACGGCGTCAACCTGACTATCGACGACGGCGAACTGGTCGCCATCATGGGTCCATCCGGATCGGGCAAGACCACGCTGATGAACATCCTGGGCTGCCTTGATATCCCGACCGACGGGCGTTACCTACTCGACGGCACCGACGTCAGCCGGCTGTCGGACAACCGGTTGGCCAAGATCCGCAGCCGCAAGATCGGGTTCGTCTTCCAGTCATTCAACCTGGTTGCGCGTACCAGTGCGGTCCGCAACGTGGAACTTCCGTTGGTCTACGCGGGGATCCGGGGTCGGCGCAATCCCGCCCGGCATGCCCTGGCGCAGGTCGGCCTGAGCGACCGCGAGAAGCACATGCCCAACGAGTTATCCGGTGGGCAGCAGCAGCGGGTGGCGATCGCGCGAGCTCTGATCAACGACCCCACCCTGCTGCTTGCCGATGAGCCTACCGGCAACCTCGACACCGCGGCCAGCGCCGAGATCTTGAAGTTGCTCGGCGCGCTGAACGATGTCGGCCGCACCGTGGTGATCATCACGCATGAGGAGGAGGTCGCCGCGTTCGCCAAGCGGGTCGTGCGGATGCGCGACGGGCACATTGAGAGTGACCGGGTGCAGCGCAGCCGGACGGAGGTCACCGCATGAACCTGCGGGAGGCGGTGCGCATCGCGCTGCGCGGGCTGCGGGCCAACCGGCTGCGCTCCGTGTTGACCATGCTCGGCATCATCATCGGTGTCGCATCGGTAATTTTGCTGGTCGCCATCGGCAACGGCGTGCAGTCCTCGGTCAATGAGAAAATCCAACCGCTGGCCAACCTGATCACCATCGTCCCGTCGGTCGGCAACGTCCCGGGCGGCAGCCCTCCGAAGGATCTGATCGACGCCGACGTCGCGGCGCTGCAGGACCCGGCGATGTCGCACGACATCGCCGCGGTGATCCCCGCCACCTCTGGCAAAGCGTTGACCGAGACCGATTCCTACCGGTTCCGGGCCAACGTCATCGGCTCCACTGACCGCTGGCTCGACCTGAACAACGGGGATATGGCGGCGGGGTCGTTCTTCGACGACGCCCAGGTTCGCTCTACGGCCAGGGTTGTTGTGCTGGGTCCCAGTGTGGCGAGCTACCTGTTCGGAAAGGATCCAGCAGCCGCGCTGAGCCACACGGTCCGGATCAACCGCCAGACCTTCAGGGTCATCGGCGTGATGCAATCTGTCGGCGAGCCGGGAGACAGCACCGCGGTGATGCCGCTGAACACGGCGCGCCGGTACATCTTCGGTGGCGGTGACAAGGTCAATCAGATCATCGTGCAAGCCGCGCAGTCGTCCGTGGTGCCCGCCGCTGAAAATGACGTGATCCGCGTTCTCAGCGACCGGCATCGGATCAAGGATACGGCGAACAGGGATTTCGAGGTGCAGTCTCTGCGCAGCCGGCTCGACACCTTCAACCAGATCCTTCGAGTCCTCACCCTGTTCACGGCCGCCGTCGCGGCGATCTCGCTCTTCGTCGGTGCTATCGGTGTCCTGAACATCATGCTGGTGTCGGTGACCGAGAGAACCCGTGAGATCGGCATCCGAAAGGCGATTGGTGCCACTCGCCGGGCGATACTCGAGCAGTTCCTTATCGAGTCGCTCGTGCTGGCGGGCCTGGGCGGGATCATCGGTATCGGGGTCGGGGTCGGGCTGTCGGTGCTCGGCTCGGTCCTCGCGCCCACGCTCGGCCCCACCTTCGCCACGTTCGCTCCGGCCGTCACCATCCCGTCTGTGGTGCTCTCGTTCGCGATCAGCCTCGTGATCGGACTGGTCGCCGGCGGCTACCCGGCCAACCGCGCCGCGCGGCTACGACCCATCGAGGCCCTGAGGTACCAGTAGGCAGGTACCCGTAGATCCAAGACTGATCGCACCGACGCGCGAGACCGCGTAACTCCCTGCGTCCTGAGGCGTTGCACAGCGTGAAGCCGAAGACACAGGGGGACATCGCTGTGACAATGATCCTGACCAGCACATCTACGCTGTCTTCCGCTCGGCGCGCGGGTGCTCGAGTGGTGGTGGCGCTAGGGCTGGTCGCCGTGCTCGGGGTGGCGGCTGGATGCGGCGGCGAGCCACCACCGCCCCCGACCGGGCGGGTGGAGCGCGGTGCGGTGGTGACGAAGGTGTCAGCCTCCGGTTCGTTGACAGCCCTCAGGGAGCTGAACGTGGGCTTCCCGAAGGGTGCACAGCTCAAGCAGTTGATGGTCAAGGTCGGGGACCGGGTGAACGCGGGCCAGATAGTGGCGCAGGAGGATGACTTCGCGTTTCGCCAGATCTTGAACCAGCTGCAGGGACAGCTGAACTCGCAGCGGGCGTTGTTCGGCCAAGCCGTGGCCAACCCGACGGTGCAGGAGGCGCAGGCCACCCTGGACCAGGCGCACCAGATCTTGGATGCGACGCAGAAGTCGGTCGACGCGGAGCTGGCCGCGGATAAGTCGGCGACTGACCAAGCGCACAAGCAGCTGGACTTTGACAGTTACAGCCTGGACAAGGCTCAGGAAGCGCTGCGTGCCGATCAGGTCTCTTGCTCCGCCACCGGAGGGATTCCCTTCACCCCGCCTGCACCCGCCAACGGTGTGGGCGGTACAGGGGGCCCTAACTCCTCGGTTGGGGTGGGGCCGGCTCAGGCGGGTGTGGAGGATCCCGCCCGGGTAGGCCCCGTGTTCGCGGGCACCACCGGGGCAGGCGGATCGGGTGCGCCAGGTTCGCCAGGCAGCGGCAACCCGGCATGTAACCGTATTGCCACGGATCAGCAAGCGGTTATGAGCGCTCGGCGCACGGTATTGGCGGACAAGGCCGCGCTGGATGCCGCCCAGCAGAAGCAAAACGTCGATCGGACTCAGGGGCAGGTCTCCATAGAGAACGCCCGCCAGAGCGTGGTCACCGCACAGAACTCACTCGACTCCGCGGTCACCGACCGCCCGTTCAATATCGATCAGCAGGTTGCGCTGGTGGCCAGCATTGCCGCTCAGGTCGACGCAGCTCAGAAGGATGTTGACAACACCGTGCTACGCGCGCCGGTCGCGGGTACCGTCTCGGCGATCAACGGCGTGGTGGGGGAGTTCCTCCAACCCAGCGCGGGCGTCAGCGCATTGGCGCCGGGTTCCACCGCGCCCATTCCCGGGCTCAGTGGCACCTCGTCCAACAGCAGCCTGTCCTTGGGTAATCCGGCTACCGGTGCTCAGCGCCCCGGTGGCACCCAGTTCTTGGTTCTCGACAATGTCAATACCTTCCAGGTAGTGGTCCCGTTCGAGGAGTCCGACGCCGCGAAGGTGGCGCCGAACCAGAAGGTGGATGTCACTTTCGACGCCATCCCCGACCTCACCCGGGCCGGTACCGTCGCGTCCGTGTCCCCCACAGGAAGCAACATCTCCAGCGTCATCAACTACTACGCCACCGTCGTGCTCAACGAGACCGACCCGCGACTCAAAGATGGTCTCACCGCGCAAGCACGGGTAATAACCAACCAGGTCCAGGATGTCCTCACCGTTCCCAACTCGGCCGTCCGCAAGAGTGGCGATCAAAGTACCGTCACCATCATCGACGCCAACGGTACGCAGCAACAGGCGAGGTTCCAGGCTGGTCTCGTCGGGGACGATCGGACCCAGGTCATCTCTGGCCTTAGGGAAGGTCAGGAAGTCGTCCTTCGTCAAGGTGTGTAACTGATCCTTCTCTGATGTAATGGCAGGAACGGGAACTGGCGGTGGTGACTCCGCCAGTTCCCGTTTTTCCGTTATGTAGGACTGTTGCCGCTCTGCCGGAAGCCCGATCGAGAGGCACCGTCGACATCCACGATGGGCCCGTTGCCTGCCGAGGTGTTACCGCTCACGGTGCAGCCAGTCGAGCCATCGATGATCAATATCGCGCGCTGTAGGTTAGGGCCGGCGAACTTGTTCTGGCGGATCTCGACGTTGGGCCACCGGCGTAGGTTGATCGCCTGAGCGCCGTTGGGTGCGCAGGTGTTGTCGACGAATGTGATCGATGCGGCTCTGCTGGGAGCACCGTTATCGCCAGGCTGGTCGTCGGTGGCGATCAGACATTGCGCGTCGACGTTCTCGCAGGTGTTGCCCGAGATGACCACATCATAAGTGGGTGGGCTGTGGTCGTAGGTCTGGAAGCAGTCCGGGTGTGGAGGAGCCCGATAGCCCCGTTCGGAGATGTCGCGAATGGTGTTACCGGTGATCCGGTGGCCGGTCCCGAAAAAGCGCATGCCATCGGCGTCGCCATCATCGCGGGCCACCGTATCGCTCACCGTGTTGCCGGTCACCGTGATCCGCTGCCCGGTAATGAAGATACCTGCCGTAGAGACATGATGGACGGTGTTCGACGCGATGGTCGAGTCGGTGCACGGCATACAGGCGATCCCGTCCCGCTGGGTGTCATGGATCGTGTTGTGCTGCGCTGTGATCCCGGTTCCCTCGAGCAGGATTCCATCGCCGCCAGTGACGGTGAAGCCCTCGATCACGATGTGATCGGCGCTGACATGCACATTGTCGACGGTGGCGCCGTCGGCGAGGAGTCTGATCGGTGAGTCGGCGGTGCCCGACCTGGTCATCGTCAGATCGGCGTCGATGAGGTCACCACCGGTGAAGCACAAGGTATTGCCTGGCGAGGCGCTATCCAGAGCCGGGCGCACGTCGTCGGATTGGGTGATCGTGCGGGTGCAGTCGGCCGGGAGACCCGGTAGGTTCTGCTGGCTTTGATCTGGCGAGGCGGTGCAGCCGGCGGTGAGCACTAGACCCAGTGTCATCGACCAGACCGGCAGCGTGCGGATACCCCCTGGGACGGTCACCTCGCAAGGATAGACGTCCATCAGGGACGAAGGTGACAATCCGCTACCTTCGGGTGACAGTCAGCTGATGCGGACGGGGGAAGCCCAGCCGCTAAAAGAGTGGTTCGCCCAACCTGCGGTAAGGCTCACAGTATGGCGAAAGTTGCTCCAACTCAGCGCCGGCAGGCGCCATGGGGTCGGGTGGCCCCGGATCAGCAACTCATAGCCCGATAGCCAGGTGTAGGGGACGTTCTTGCCGTCCATGGCCCGGATCCACCGCGGAAAATGCGCAGCTGCGGCGAGTACCTCGGCGTGCGCCGAGTCCAGGCCTCGCACGGCGCTGGGTCGAACGAAGCGCCCGGGTTCGAAGTGAGCCGCGAGGTCGACGGTGACCCGGCGGACGCCGGGCCGATGCACGAGGCCGGCGATCAACTGCACGGGCTTGGGCCGGTGTTCCCACCTGTCTCCGTACCAATCCCAGGACCAGCCGTGCGGCTGCTGTGCAGCAGCCACCGTCCACAGCTCATGACAGGTGCGTTGGACAGCGCCCATCTCTGCGCTATCGCGTAGATAGACCGCGATGAGGTCAACGACGAGAGGACGGTCGCCAGCATGGGGTGTGAGGTCCACCGAGTGGAGATCACCGGCGCTAAGCCCCCAGTGCCGCTCTTCGTTCCACCGCCGGATGTTGGCAAGCTGCTCAGAGAGAGGTGCGAACATGACCTCCGGCGGCCGGGCCGCTATCCGTGCCTCGCGCGCCGCTACCCGGCCGTTACTCACAGTGGCCATCTACCCGCTCGCCTCCCACATCGACACACCCCACTGATCGCGAGCGTACGGATGAGCTCCCCAGACCGCAGCGAGCTCGTCAACCGCGCGGGGTCGCCACTGTCTCCACTGTCCACGAGCGGGGGCGGGATTGTTCCCAGTCAAGCGCTGTAGTGATGACGGCGATGGCAGACGTCTTTAGCGGCTCGGCCAGCCCGGTCAACAGGGTCAGGATCTCCTCGAGCCCGGGATTGTGGCCCACCAGGACCGCGGTCGAGGCGCTGCGCGGCAGCTCCTGGATAACCGCGAGAAGGTCCTGAGCCGATGCGTCGTAAAGCCGCTCGTCGTGGCGGACTCGGGGCGTCGCGTCCAACTGGGCGGCCGCGAGATTCCAGGTCTGGACGGCTCGGATCGCGGGGGAGCACACCACATAGTCGATCGTGGAGGACCGCGCCTGCAGCCAGCGACCGACGGCTGGGGCGTCGCGGAGGCCGCGTGCGGCCAGTGGGCGGGCCGCGTCGGGAGTGTCCGCCGGCCATGCCGATTTCGCGTGCCGCAGCAGGATGAGCGTGCGTGTCATGGTCAGTCCAGGGCAAGGTTGCGCAGCACCAACCGCGCCGCGTCGCCACCGGACTCCTCGGCGATAGCGAGCGCTGCTGGGATGTCGAGGTCATTGACCAGGGCAGCGGTGACGGCATCCGCTGCGGCTTGCGAGCTGCGTGCCGTGCCGGCCGCTGAGTACAGCCGATCAAGCTGGTTTGTCTGGGCAGCGATGTCGCTGGCACGGAAGTCCCAGCTCTGCTGCCATGGCCGGTTGAGCAGCAGCAGCCGTACCGACGCGGCGGGATAGTGCCCGAGTAGATCTGAGACCAGCACCAGGTTGCCCACCGACTTGGCCATCTTCGCCCCGTCGACGGTGACGGTGCCGACCGGAAGCTCGCCCCGTGCGAAGGGTCCGACGCCGGTGGCTGCCTCGACCATCGCGGACTGGTATGCGTGGTGCGGGAAGCTCAGGTCGGCGCCGCCGGCCAGGATGTCTACCGCCGGGCCCAGCACGCCCAACGCTATGGCGGCACATTCCGCGTGCCAGCCGGGCCGCCCGCGACCCCACGGGCTGGGCCAGCCGGGCTGGTTGTCGGCCGACGGTCGCCATATCGCAACGTCGAAGGGGTCGTCCCGGTTCAGATCGCCGAGCCGATCACCGAACTCGGTCGCAAGCTCGGTGGCGCGTTCCACGGTCAGCCCGGTCTTAGTCGGAACATCGGCGCCTCGGAAGTACACCGCACCGTCGCGCTGATAGGCGTGACCAGTGGTGAGCAGCGCCGAGGCCAGCTGCACGACCCGCCCGACGTGGTGGCGCGCGCGCGGCTCGTGTTCGGGCCGGCGCACCCGCAGGGCGGACATATCCTTGCCGAACAGGTACTCCTGTTCCAGCGCGAACTCGTCGTAGTGCCGACCGCGCTGCACGGCGGCACTGGTCAGCACATCATCGACGTCGGTGATGTTGCGGCAGGTCACGGTCTCCGCGCCGGCCAGGCGGAGCACCGCCGCGGCCGTATCGGCCCAGATGAACGTGCTGGCGTGGCCGAGATGGGTCACGTCGTAGGGAGTGATACCGCAGACATAGAGCCGGGCCGGGCTGACTACGGGCAGCGCGGAGCCGCCCAGCCGGATCCGGTCGGTGTACTCGCTGCGGCCGTGGTGGTCCATGTGCCTATCCTGCTCGCGTCTGGCGGAGATTCTTACCGCAGGGGCGTATCGCAGGCCATCATGCACGGATGGACAGCCGGGATCGGGACTCCAGCGGACGGGCCCGCAACGCCCGCCCCCGAGACGCGCAAGGCCGACCACTGCCACACGGCTCGCAGGGGGTTGACCGGATCTCCGAGGACATCGTGCTCAGCCCGGACGAGGCGGTCCGGGAAGCTCAGCGGCTGATCGACAATGGCTACCCGTTTCACGCCCACGAGGTGTTCGAGGGAGTGTGGAAGGCGGCT
>DATAWX010000109.1:0-3673 GCA_036266995.1 Pseudonocardiaceae bacterium
GCACCACACCCAGCCGACTTCGCCCAACCCAGGGCCAGGCAACTAACCCAAGACTCACCGCATCACCCAGCCCCGAGAAGGGGTGACCATGAAACTCATCACTGCCGTAGTCACCCCTTCCGACTTCGCAGCCGTGAAAAAAGCACTCAGTATTTTCGGTATTACCGGCCTGACCATCACCGAAGTCTTCCAACGTGACCTCACCGGCGGCCGAAACCAGGTCTACTGCGGCCAACGATTCCACGCCGATCTGCTCCCCAACGTCCGCATCGATCTCATCGCCCCTGACCACGACACTGCCGACCTCATCCACATCATCACCAAGCTGGCACCCAGAAAAGGATGCCCAGAAAGCATCTGGATCACCCCCGTCGAAACCCTGACCAGGGTCCGAACCGGCGAGCGCGGCACCGACGCTCTATGACTCGCCTAGGCTGCTGCCATGCAAGCGAAGCCGCGCCGCGCGCGGGTCGAAGACGTGCACGAACTGGCTTTGGGCATGCCCCACGTCACCGCCGAACGCGGGCCAAGCGGCAATCCTGTCTACCAAGTCGGCGGCAAATCGTTTGTCTTCTTTCGCAACCCCCGGCCCGACGCGACTGACCCCGAGACCGGCGAACGCTACCCGGACGTGATCGTCTTCTGGGTGGCTTCCGAGTCGGACAAGCAAGCGTTGATCCAGAATCAGGAGTCGCCGTTCTTCACAACGCCGCACTTTGCCGACCACCGATCGGTACTGCTGCGCGCGAGCCGGATCGGCGAGCTCACCCGGAAGGAGTTGGCTGAGGTAGTGCAGGAAGCGTGGCTCGCTCAAGCGTCGAACCGCAGAAGAGAGACCTGGCTCAAAGCGCAGCACCTCGAGTAGCGGCCGAAGCGCCCCGGGTCTAGTGGAGGGCTACGGACTGGCCAGGATGTCGTCTTTCCGCGAAACTTGGCTCGTGCAGGAGAAGCCGTCGCGCCTTGCCCGCATAGCGTTCCTGCGTCCGTCGAAGAGCCGCCGCAGCAGACTGACCACCCGCAGCGGCGGTGTTGTGGCCGTAGCCGGCAGCGTGGCGGTCGCCGGAAGCGCGGCCACTGCGGGCAGTGTCGCGGTGGCCGGCAGTGTCGCCACTGCGGGCAGTGTCGCGGTCGCCGGGAGCGCGGCTACGGCAGGCAGTGTCGCGGTGACTGGCAGCGTAGCCACCGCGGGCAGCGTAGGGGTTCTTGGCAGCGTGGCGACCGTGTTCAGCGCCGGCATCAGAGCGTGCATCGGGTGCTTGGCATGCGTTGGCTGCCGCCGATGCGTGGTCTGCATCGGCTGCATTGACTGCGTGGGCTGCATCGGCTGCATCGGCTGCGTAGGACTACGGGGCGCGGTGGGCCAGCGTGGCGCGCGCGCCTGAAGCTGGCGACCGTGATCGTGTGGACACTTTGGTCGCTAAACCACGCCAGTAGACGCGATCCACCCACAGACGATGGAGCGTTCTCAGTTACGAAACCCGCAGCTAATGGGTCAGCCGTCGAACAAGTAACCGTCAGATCCGAAGTTGCGACGCTCCCTTTCTTACGACCGGTATCCAGACGTTCACCACGGCCATCACTCTCCGTGGTCCTCTCCCAGCTAACTGGGAGGTTGTCTGCAGCTTGCTCTCACCTAGCCGGTCCATAACGGAGAGCACAACTCGGCACGGCTCGCGTGCTGCACTTGATCAAGGAGGAGTGACCCATGAACAGCGGCGCAGCCTGGGATCATCGACGGACAGGGACGACGGTGGCGATCGGGGTGCTTGGCGCCTCGATCGCAATGGCCGTGGCGGCTTGCTCCGGTGGATCGACCGCACCCGGTGTCACCCCGACGACGACAGCACCTGCGGCGGCCGCGCCAGCCAAGGCCGGCCACGCCCATGGGCTCATCGGCCAGATCACCGCCGAGAACGGGTCCACTTGGACCATCAACGCCAGAAACGGCACCCAGCACACCGTGACCATCACGCCTCAGACTCAGTTCGGCACCAAGCGGACGCCGGGCACCGCACAGCAGTTCCCGGTCGGCAGCACCGTGCACGTAAGCGGTACCGCCAACGGCAACACGGTCACCGCCAGCCAGATCACGGCAACCAGACCGCGGCACCCGGCGAGCACAACACCCACTTCTCCACCCAGTTGATCGGTCACCTTCCGGCGCAGGCTCGTCCGCGCCGCCTTTTCCGAGTTCAGGATCTGGCGTTGTTCCAAGTCTTGCTGGTGAGGAAGTAGGTGTCGTAGAGCTCCTGGACTTCCAGCAGGTTTTCGGGCGGCACCTTCCCGTAGGCGATACGTTCCAGGTGGCGGAAGTACTCGAACCGTTCGACGCCCGAGGTGTTAACGATGAGGATGTCGGCGTCCTCTCCGGGCGCGGCGGCGAAGGCGTGCGCGAGACCCGGCGGCACGACGACCAGGCGCCGCGCGCGACGGTCACGACCTGCTCGCCGGACAGCAGTTCGGCGGTGCCGTCGAGTATGGAGAACAGCTCTGCCGAGTTGGCGTGGTGGTGCAGCTTGGCGCCATCCGCGCCGTCGGTCAGGCTGACCCGCTGGGTCGACAACGCACCGCCGGTCGAGCTGCTGTCGGCCAGCAGCCGGATGGTGGTCGGCGCTCGGCCGATCACTTCCGCGTCGGCGGATCGGACGATCACTTCCGCGTCGGCGGATCGGACGATCACGGACTCGTCGAAGCCTGGCACGATCAGTGACATCTGTATGACTCCTTACTTCGAGGCGATCAGATCGCGAAGAGCAGGGCGGCGTCGACGAGAACGACGGTGGCGGTGGCGAAGTAGATGCCGAAGGCGGTTGCCGCCGTACCGCCGTGCCGCCGTACCGCCGTGCCGCCGGACGATGACGGTGTCGCCGCGGATTCGTTCCTGTCACACCTTGCTGAGCTATACCGTCAGGGAGGTGTCACCACCCACGACGGGACAGGAGTTTCGCCCATGGATGCTCGCTTGAACCTTGTCGGCAACCCGGTCGCAGCCAAGTTCGTGGCGCGCATGGTCTCGGCGGGCAAGGTGGTCTCGGATTCGACGCTGCCGGCGGCGACGCAGCAGTTGGTGATGCTGCGCGCCAGTCAGATCAATGGCTGCGGATTCTGCACCGACATGCACACTAAAGACGCCGCGCACGCCGGGGAGACCTCGACGCGCCTGAGCTTGGTCGCGGCGTGGCGGGAGGCCACGGTGTTCAGCGATGCCGAGCGCGCCGCACTGGAGCTGACGGAGCAGGGCACCCGCATCGCCGACGCGGCCGGTGGTGTCACCGACGAGGTTTGGGCGAATGCCGCCAAGCACTACGACGAAGACCAACTCGCCGCCCTGGTGTCCCTCATCGCGCTCATCAACGCCTGGAACCGCGTGAACGTCATCGTCGCGCGGCCCGCCGGCGACTACCAGCCCGGCCAGCTCAGATAACCACCCACTGCGTGGCCCCAGCGGCCGGTTCGTGATGACCGTCGTGCCGCGGTCAGTAGGTCGCCCGCCTTCTCGTGGAGGTAGGCCGAGGCGGCGGTGTGGCGGGGCAGGCCAGGGTCGACGGTGGTCAAGGCCGCGAGGCCGGCCGCGGGGCCTTCGGCCTCGCCGATCGCGATGGCCCGGTTGAGCGCCACGATCGGGCTGTTGGTGAGCCGGAGCAGCTCGTCGTACCAGCTGACGATCTGCGCC
>DATAWX010000110.1:0-16122 GCA_036266995.1 Pseudonocardiaceae bacterium
AGGGTGAGGAAGGCGAGTCCGGCGGCGGCGCCGGCGATAATCTGGGCTAGGAGGTAGGTCCACAGGGTGGCCCAGGCGAACAGGCCGATGGCGGCGCCGCCGATGGCCACGGCGGGGTTGAACACGCCTCCGGAGATGGCGCCGACGGCGATCGCGCCGGTCACTACGGTGAAGCCGATGGCTAGCCCGTAAAAGGAGTTGTTCGGGTGGTCCTTGCTGGTGGCGACGTTGAGTACGACGTAGCACAGGGCGAAGGTGAACAGCAGCTCGGCGATGAACGCGGCGAGCAGCAGGTGACCGGACAGGGTCAGGGTGTGGACCTGTGCGGGGTGGATCACCCAGCGGGCCAGCGTCATCGCGAGCAGCCCGCCGACGAGTTGGGCGATCCAGTAGCTGATGGCGTCGACGAGTCCGATGCGGCCGCGGACCAGCGCGGCGAGGGTCACCGCGGGGTTGTAGTGGCCTCCGGAGATGTGCCCCCCGGCGTAGATCATGACCATCAGGGCGGCGCCGATGGCCAGCGGGGCCAATGTGCTGGCGGTGAGCACGCTGGCGGCGATGGTGAACAGGAAGATGAACGTCCCGATCAGCTCGACGGCGTATTTCCGGCCGGCAGCGGGGGCGGGAGGGCCCAGCTCCGCGGTTACGGGGGAGGCTTCGGGAGGAGCCTCGGTGTCAGTGATGATGTCCATGACGTTCAGATTCGTCTCGCGAGGGGCATATGTCGTCAGGGCCAGCGCCCATCTGCCCTCCCAGCCGGCTGGACTCTTGACCTACCCGCCAGCTGCAACACGCCTCCGTGCCGGTACCGCAGCGAAGACCTACCCGCCAGATCCGACCGAGGAAACCTGGACAGCGGATTGAGGCCGATGTAGCGGGTTCGTTCCCGTTGGCTTGCCAGCGGGAAGGCGAATTAGCAACAGGCTCATCCGCGGATTACCATCACCGCGGCTGGTGACCAGCGCGCGAATGGCAACGGCCCCCCCAACTTGCTGATCCTACATAGGCATCCCGCTGCGGGTCGGCGAAGAACGGGGTCGCGTCGATTGCAGCCAGCAGGAACCTCGGGATTACAGCCGGCGGGAAATGCATATGGGCGCTGGCACCGAAGACGGACCGAGCGTTCAAGGCTCATCCTCGAAGGCATGACCTGGGTGTGCAGTCGGTGCAGCCAGGCACCATCGCGGCTGTCCTGGTCCGCCGGTGGTTATCCCGACCGTCCCCTTTCCGCGGCGCGGCAGACGCTGTGGCGTGACCACAGACGCACCGATGGCTGGGGACGGCCTTCGGGTGATTAGGCCGGGGTATGAGCTTGAGCGAGCCAGTGCTTACGAAGGTCAGTTCATCACGGAAGAGAGGTCCAGGTGACCGCGACAGGTTTGGTAAACCCAGCCGGACAACGCGTTGAACAGTCGTTCCTGCTCCAGCGCGTGCAGCCCGCGATGACTGGTCTGATCGACGGCTCGCTGTCGACGCTGGCGCCGATCTTCGCCGTCGCGCTTGCCACCCACAGTCCCCATTACGCCTTCATTGCCGGGCTCGCGACCGCGATCGGCGCAGGTTTTAGCATGGCCTTCTCCGAAGGACTCTCCGACTCGGGTGACCTGACCGGACGCGGCAACCCGTATCTGCGTGGCTCGATTACCGGTGCCGGAACCTTCCTCGGTGGCATTTTGCACACGCTGCCGTTCCTCATCCCGCAGTACGGTGCTGCGCTCATCGTAGCCATCATCACGGTCGCCTTCGAGCTCCTCACACTAGCTTGGATCCGCGGACGCTTCTTCCGCACCGGATTCCTGCGTTCGTTCGCCTCCGTCACGCTTGCCGGCGCGATCATCGCGGCGATCAGCGCCGTACTCGGAGCGGTCGGATCGGGATGAAAGAGCGGGCCGTCATCGCCGACGTCGGCGGCCTCGCGGGGCTGATCCGCGACCACATGCGTGAGCTCGGCGAGCGCGACGCGTGTCTGAGCGCCACCGCGAAGCGCAGACCATCTGCCGCCGCGGCCGATCATTGGCGCCTGTTCTCCCATCAGAAACTGAGCTCGGCCCGACCCGAAGGACCAATCTTCATGGACCGTGGCCTTTCCTCCTGGGTCCGCACCTCACCTCAAGACGGTCGCCGCCGGGCCGCGGTAGAGTTCTGTGACGGTGGCGATGTCGGCGGCATCCAGACCCGACGCCGCCGCCTTTTCATAAAGCTGCTGAACGACCCTGGCCGCCGGCAGCTCGACATCGGCCGCACGGCCGATGTCGAGCGCCAAGCCTGCATCCTTGGCGCCCAGTACCGTGGTCCACCACGCCTCCTGCGAGCCGGTCAGCACGCCCTCAAACCGGTTCTTCAACCCAGGCGCCACTATCGGGCTGGTGCCAAGCAGGTCCCGCAACTGGTCGTCCGAGAGGCCCCCCGAGCGACCGACGGCGAACGACTCGGCCAGCGCGACTACCTCCAACAGCAGCAACAGGTTCGTCGCCAGCTTGGCGGTGATGGCCAGCGGCGCGGTGTCATATCGCCGCACGGTCTCCGACAATGACGACAGGACGGGTTGCAGGCGGTCCACGACACCGGCGTTGCCGCCGGCGAGGAACACCGCCTGGCCCGCCCGCACCGCGGCCGGGCTGCCGACGACGGGCATCGCGAGGAACCGGGCGGGGAAGGTCTCGGCTAGCTCGCCGCTGAGCTTCGGCGACACCGTCGAGCAGTCGACGTAGATGCTCTTCGCCCCGAGCGACGACCGAAGCTCACCCAACGCCACTGCCCGGACCGCGTCGTCGTTGGCCAGGATGGTGACCGCGACATCGACAGCGTCCACGGCGTCGGCGACGTCCTGCGCTTCCCGGGCGCCCGCGGACACAACCTCGCCGGCCTTGCCCTTCGACCGGTTCCACACAGCCACCCGGTGGCCGCCCTCAAGCAGCCTCCCCGTCAGCGCACGCCCCATCCGTCCCAGGCCCAACACAGCGACGTCCATCTCAGCCTCCTCGATCATTGCCATGCCGTTCCGAGTCCGAGCCGCCCGGTGGACGCGGACGGCCCCGACAAGACCTACGCCCCTTGAGATTGGCCCTCGCGCGATCGTCTGTCTTCGACGCCAGCATCCAGGTGGGCTTGTCGTTGGCTGCAGTCCCCAGGTACCTGCTAGCCGCACCGATGTGATCCTGACCTTCGCCGGCCCGCACCGCGTTTGTCGGTCGATGCCATTCGCGCGCTGATGGATCCGGTCAGCGGGCCTCCAGGAAGGTGACCACGGCCAGCACCCGGCGGTGATCGTCGTCGGTCTCCGGCAGGCGCAGCTTTGCCAGGATGCTGCGCACGTGTTTCTCGACGGTGCCCTCGGTGACCCACAGCCGGCGGCCGATGCCGGCGTTGGAGCGGCCCTCGGCCATCAGCGCCAGCACCTCGCGTTCCCGGGTGCTGAGCACCGCCAGCGGGTCGTTGCGCCGGCGCGCCGAGACCAGCTCGGCCACCAGCGCCGGATCCACCACCGACGCGCCCTTGGCGATGCGCCCGAGGGTCTCGACGAACTCCGCTACGTCAGTGACCCGGCTTTTCAGCAAGTAACCAATCCCCCGCCCGGTGGCCAGCAACTCCATCGCGTGCTCGATCTCGGCATGCGCCGAGAGCACCACGATGCCCGTCGCCGGGAACTCCTGGCGGATCACCCGGGCCGTCTCCAAACCCTCGGTGGTATGCGTCGGCGGCATCCGGATGTCGACGACGACTAACTCGGGGATCTCCTGGCGGACCAGCGCGAGCAGCTGCGCCCCGTCACCGGCCTGGCCCACCACCGCGAAACCCGACCGCTCCAGCAGACTGGCCAAACCCTCCCGCAACAAGATGTCATCCTCAGCGAGGACCACCCGCAGCCTGCCCATCGCCAAGACATCACCATCCCGACCGGGGCCAGACTGCGCGGTTTCCCCCTCGATTGCCATGACCAGAATTATCCCGCCAACCACCCACAATGAACACCTCCTTGACCCCTCACCACTCGGTGTCACGCCGCGCTGCCGGCGGAAGTGCTCATCGCCGGTGCGCGATCGGAAGAGCTCCGGGGCCCGCATTGCAGCTAGCGGCCATCCGCATTGCGGCGCTAGCCACAGATACAGATGCCTGGTGGCGACAATGACCAAGAGCTGCCCGGACGCAATCATTCTGCTCAGGGGCTGAAGTCCGATGGGAGGAACACCGACGATGGAACCGACGACGGTCGACCAGGCAGCTCGAGCAGATGGCGGATTCGATGTCAGGATGCGGGTGGGCCAGGCATGGGTGGGTCCTGACAAACGGGAAGTCATGCAAGTAATCGACCCGTCCACCGGCAAGACGATCGCAGACGTGCCGGTCGCCTCCGAAGAGGACGCACAGTCGGCACTAGAGGCCGCGCAGCGAGCCCAGCCCGCTTGGGCGGCGCTGACGCCACGCGAGCGCGCCGAGTATCTCCAACGGGTCGCCAAACTAGTGCGTGCCGACGCCAAGCGTCTGTCCCGGCTCATCTCGCACGAAGAGGGCAAGCCCCTGCGCGAAGCGCGCGTCGAGATCGAGGGCTGGACGGCAGGGTTCTTCGAGTACTTCGCAACCTTCGCGCGCGCGGCTCATGGCGAAATCCTCCCGTCGGACAATCGCGGTGAAGAGATCGCCATCCGAAAGGTGCCCTACGGAGTCTGTGTCGGCATCACACCCTGGAACTTTCCTTCCGCCATGGTCGCCCGCAAGGTCGCGCCGGCATTGATGGCCGGCAACGCTATCGTGGTAAAGCCGAGCTCGACGACGCCTCTCTCGGCGCTGGCCCTCGCCGCGATTTTCGACCAGGCCCAGCTTCCCCCTGGGGTCGTCAGCGTGTTGACCGGCGCTGGGGGCACGCTCGGCGATGCGCTCGTGCGTAACCCGATCACCCAACTCGTTACTCTGACTGGCTCGGTGGGGGCCGGGGAGAAGATCGCGGCCGGAGCGGCCGAGAACCTGGCCGCCGTCTCACTCGAGCTCGGGGGCAAGGCGCCGTTCGTTGTGATGGACGACGTGGACGTCGATAGCGCCGCGCGCCATGCGCTCACCGCGCGGTTCCAGAACAACGGCCAGGTGTGCACCTGTAACGAGCGCATCTACGTGCATCGGCGCATCTTCGACCAGTTCCTCGATCGTTACGTCGCACTGGCGCGCCAGCTTATAGTCGGCGATCCGCTCGACGACGCCACCGATCTCGGCCCGAAGGTGACGAGGGAAGAACTCGAGAAGGTCGAGCGGATGGTCGCTCATGCGTCCCAGCAGGGCGCTGAGATCGTGACCGGCGGCAGTCGCGCAGAGGTGCCGGGCTTCGAAGGCGGCTTCTGGTACGAGCCGACAGTTCTCGTCGTCACCCGCAACGACATGGAGATCATGCAGGAGGAGATCTTCGGGCCGGTGTCACCGATCATGGCGTTCGACGACCTCGAAGAGGCGCTGGACCTTGCCAACGACAGCAAGTACGGGCTGTCCGCCTATCTGTTCTCCAATGACGCTAAGGCGGTGCAGCGCTTCGTGGAGGGCTGCGACTTCGGCGAGCTCTACATCAACAAGATCGGACCGGAGCAGCTGAACGGCCATCACACCGGCTACCGTCTTAGCGGCATCCTCGGCGATGACGGCACTCACGGGTTCGAGAAGTACTCGCGCCGACGCACCACCTACACGAGCTGGCGCGAGGACACCGCCGCGGAGTTAATGCCGTTCGCCGTGTGAGGAGAACTCACTGCGCGTAGCCCGTCGCCGACCACCAACCAGACGAGTTTTGTCAGGTGTCAGGGGGTGCATTATCGGACGAGTCATCACCCGCCGCCAGGTGCTGCGGATCACCGCCGAGGGCAGAGCCCGCCGATCGGACACCCTCGCCGGTGAGGAACCCATGGAGCTGCGGGTTGGCGGCCGGGCCCTAGCCGTCACCATGCGCACCCCCGGGCACGACCTTGACCTGGCCCACGGCTTCCTGCTCACCGAGGCCATCATCACAATCCGCACCGACGTGTCCCTGGTTCGCTACTGCGACTCCGACGCGAGCGGCCCCAACACCTATAACGTCCTGGACGTCACGCTCGCCCCCGGAGTTCCCGCACCGACACCCCAGGTGGAACGCAACTTCTACACCACCTCCTCCTGCGGCATCTGCGGCAAAACCTCCCTCGACGCGGTACGCACCAGCACCCGATTCCCCCCAGCAGACGACCCGCTTCGGATCCCCGCGGCCACCCTGACCGCACTGCCCGACGCGCTGCGCGCCACCCAACGGGTCTTCGACAGCACCGGCGGCCTGCACGCCGCCGCCCTGTTCACGCACACCGGCGACCTCCTAGTCGCCCGCGAGGACGTCGGCCGCCACAACGCCGTCGACAAGACCATCGGTTGGGCGTTGCTCCACGACCGGGTCCCCCTCACCGGCTGCACCCTGCTCGTCTCCGGCCGGGCGTCCTTCGAGCTCACCCAAAAAGCCGTCATGGCCGGTGTCCCCCTCCTCGCCGCGGTCTCGGCCCCCTCCTCACTCGCGGTCGACCTCGCCGAGAAATCCGGCGTCACCCTCGTCGGCTTCCTCCGCGGCACCTCCATGAACGTCTATACCGGCGCCGAGCGGATCACCGCGGCGTCCACCGCGCATGGCTGAGTACTAGGCAGTCGCTGGCAGGCTCTGCGGCTGCACCGCCTCACCGGTGTGGCCGAGGTCGGTCGCGAACTTGACGACCACCTGGTCGATGCGGCGCAGCAGCCGGGCCACGCTGAGCAAGGCAGCGCGGCGTTCTGGCTCGGGGACTCGGGCGGCGTAGTCCTCCGCCGCGTCGATGAGGTCCTCCGCGGAGGAGATTTGTCCGATCTGGCGACCATGCAGCATCTGGCGCAGTGCGTCGAGATTGGTCCGGACGCCGGCGGTGGCGGGTTGCAGTGTCGGTGGCCATCCCGGCTCGCGGACGTGGTCGGCAAGCTGGGCCAGGCTACGGGCGTAGTGATCGACGGCGGTCAGCACCCGGAGCGTGCGCTGGTAGCTGGACCGCCCGCGTCGCCACGGCAGCGGGCTGGTTAGCGGTTTGCTCCGCTCGCGTAGCGTGCTTAACGCCTTATGCAGATCCCGGGTGAGCTGAGCCAGCGGGCGGGCCGGCTCCCGGCCGAGGATTCGCTCGACCGCTGCAGCCAGCACCGCGTCGGCGGCGTCGACCATGTCATCGAGGGCTTCGCCGAATGCCTCCCGACTCCGTTTCGGCAATACCAGGTACGCGGCGAGCATGCCCATGGCCGCGCCGACGGCGGTCTCCTCGATCCGTAGGACCAGCGTCTGGACACTGAATTGCCCGATCAGCCCGTACAGCACAGCCAGCACCGCGGTGATCCACAACGCCAGCATCGTCTGGGAGAGCCGGACCAGGTACAGCGCGAGGAACGCGCAGCCGAACAGCACTAGCAGGGCCAGCAACTCGTGGCCACTGACCAGGACGGCTAGGCTCATGCCCGCCAGCACGCCGCCGATGGTCCCGACGATGCGCTGCCAGCCGCGGCTGAGCACGTCCCCGCGGCTGCTGGTGCCGGCGAACACCAGGAACGCTGTCAGCACCGCCCAGTACCAGCGGGCCGGCGAAACCAGCTCGCCAACCACGATCGCCAGGCTGGTCGCGATGCCGACCTGGATGGCCTGGCGGGTACTCAGCATCAGGCCCTGAGGTTCATCAACATCAGTTGTGGTGGCCGTATCCGCGCCGGTATCGGAATCCCTTGGCCCGTCCGGGCCGCCGGGCCGGTCCCTCGGCAGGCGAGCTGCCGAGTCGTCTCTCGCCGGGGCCGGTCCATCCGCGCGCCGGGCTGCCTCCAGTGCATCCGCCAGCCGGGTCACCGCGAAGGCCACCCGCTGAGTGCGGTCCCTGCGTCCCTGGGTTTCGGCGGCCAGTTCGGAGACGCTACGCCTTACCTGCTCTAGCAGCGTGGGGACCCTTGCGGGCAGGGTACCGGTGGCCGTGGCCGCCCCGAGGCCGCGCAGCCCCGCCAGCAACGCGTTCCGGCTGCCGGCGTCCACCGGTGCCGCGCGCTTCGCCAGCCGCTCGGTTGCGACGGCTAAGCCCTCGGCGGCTAGCTCGGCGTCGAGGATGCCCAGGGTGAAGGCCTCCCCATCACCGTCGCGAGCATCCCGGCCCTCGAAGTCGCCTCGGTGGTCAGCGCCGCGCTGCTCCACGCTGTCGGCCAGGAGCAGCGCGGTGTCGTTCAGCCGGGCGCGGCGGCGCCCGAGGTCGCGCAGCTCGTCCTCGACGGCTCCCGGCACGGCCGTCAGCAAGTCCACCATCGCCTCGACGAGCGCGTGCAGGTGGGCGCGGAACGCGCGGACAAGCCGGACAAGGGTCCGCTCCGGCCGCTCGGCGAACACCCAGCCGCGCAGCAGCAGCGTTGCACCGATGCCGGTCGCGGCTGCGAGCAGTAGCCATGGCAGCTGCGTCACACTGAAATGCAGGTACAGGGTGAGGAAAAACGGCATGAACCCGGCCATGCCCAGGGCGAAACCGCGCGGGCCGAAGCGGCGGATGTAGACCGCGACCATCGTCACGGTGACGAACCCGACGTCGGCGAGGACTCGGTGGGACGCCAGCAGCGTCCCGGCTGCGAGCGAGACCACGGCCGGGCCGAGCATGAGCAGCGTCGTCACCCGCAGTCGTGGCACGTCGGGCTCGTTCACCGCGAGGTTGCTGATCATCGCTATCACCGCAGCGAACAACTCCACGGTCACCGGTTGCCCGCTCAGCGCCCGCACACCAGACATCACTGCGGTGGCGAGAACCATGGACGCTGTCCCGATCTCGGCAAGCCGTAGGCGTACGAGGCCCGGATCGACTCCGGTCAACATGGTGCGCAGTTCTGCTAGCGCCCTGCGCCGCCACACTGCCACAGTTTCGCACGCCAAGAACGGGCCGAGTGATCTCCGGCTCCGATGTCGGCAATCCGCCATCAGGTTCCATCTCGTCTCGACGGTTGCCGAGGGCGACTCCCGCTCGGTCGATTCGCCGACCCCGCCAGTGTTGCCGAACCGCGTCAGCGGCTCCTCGCCAGCACCAGGAGCAGCCCGCCGACCAGGCCGGCGTTCTTCAGGAACTGGGTCTCGTGGGCCTTCCGTTCCGCGCCGTCGAAATCCCAGAAAGCGTGGCCGGCCAGGGTGGTCGGGATCATCGAGACGATGAGCCCGAGAGCAGCCAACCGGGGCAGCTTGTCGAGGGACAACGCCGCGCCGCCGGCCACCATCGCCGCGCCGTTGCCGCGTACGGCCAGCTCGGCATTGGGCAGGCCGAGGGCGGCCGCCTTGTCGACCCGGGCGCCAGGGTGGACGGCGGCGTCGAACCCGAGTTTCATGAACGTGGCGCCGAGCAGCGCCTGTCCGGCATGCCGCTCCAGCCGATCGATCACTCCCACTCCTTAACCGTTACATTGGTCGCTGCGGGTGCCGGCCCAGAGGCGGCTTAGGGTGCCTGGCAGTCAGCCGCGAAGAAATGCCAGGACCTCGGCGTTGAACGTCTGGGCGTGGGTGACGTTGAGTCCGTGCGGAGCGTCGGGGACCAGGACCAGTTTGCTGCCGTCGATGGCTTCGGCGGTACGCCGGCCGCTGACCTCGAAGGGCACGATCGCGTCGGAGTCGCCGTGGATGACCAGGGTCGGAATAGTGAATGTTTTCAAGTCGCCACGGAAGTCGGCTTTGGTGAACGCCGTCGTGCAGTCCAGGGTGCCCTTGGGGGACGCGGCTGCGGCGATCGCGGTGTTGTAGCGCCGCAGCGGTTCGCTGACCAGGTCGGTGCGGCCGCGGACCGAGAAGAAGTTGGTGACGAACTGGTCGACGAAGGCGATGCGGTCGGCTCGGATGCCGTCGTGGAAGCCGGTGAGGGTGGCGTCGTCGATGCCACCCTCAGGGTTGTCGGCGGACTTGTAGAGGTATGGCGGGACGGCGGAGGCGAACACGGCCTTGGTGACGCGCTCGGTGCCGTAGCGGCCGACGTAGCGCGCCACCTCGCCGCCTCCCATGGAGAAACCAATGAGGGTCGCGCCGGTTAGGTCGAGGTGTTCGATGAGTGTGTGCAGGTCGGCGGCGAGAGTGTCGTAGTCGTAGCCGTCCCAGGGTTGGGATGAGGCGCCGAATCCGCGGCGGTCGTAGGTGATCACCCGGTAACCGTCCTCGACCAGTGCCGGAACCTGCTGCTCCCAGGAGCGGCTGGACAGCGGCCAGCCGTGGACGAGGACTACGGGCGGTCCGGATCCATGGTCTTCGTAGTAGAGCCCGACGTCGGTGGTGTTCTCCTGACCAACTGTCACATACGGCATGGGGTCACTCCTTAGTGCGGTTGCGCAGCTCCATGTCCCGGCATTCGAGATCCAGCCCGTTGCGCCATCGCCCCCGATCATCGTGGCGTTGTGTCCCGTCGATACCGGAAACAATCTCCTCTACACCCGGGCTGGAGCCATCGAGGACAGCTACAAACTGAACTACTGGCTAGCCGCAATCAGGAAATCCACGCTAGCGGGAATGCGCATCAGCCATCGGCCGGTCTTCCTGACCGGCTTACCCTTCGAGGCGCTGGCGCTGCGGGACGACCACGTACTTTGGATCCTTGGTGGACGCGACACCCGCTTCGAAGACGCCGAACCTCTGCAACGCGCTGCCTGCCAGTAGGGCGAGGCCCGAAGCCCCGGCCATGGCACGGCTGCGACGGCCAGCGAGCGCGGCGCCGATCAGCCCCACGGCCGTCAGGCGCTGGGACCACGTCCGCAGCCGGTGCGCTCGGCCGGTCGTGTAGGCCTCGCTGGCCAGACCGAGCTGCTGCTCCATCAACTTGGCGGCAACGAGTTCGCTGACCCCTCCATACCAGGCGAACATCCGCGCCGGGCCTGCCTCGTCCACGGGGGTCAGCACCATCGCCAGCCCACCCGCGCTCGCGGCAGCCGAGCCGGTGAAGATGAACGGCAGGTGGGGGTGCGCCTCGTGCCAGGCGGGCGCGGCGGTCTGGGACAGCAGGACCGCGGTGTAGGAGGCGACTGCGGGCGCGACGACCGCCGACGCGACTGCTGCTGGTCGCGCGAGCCGGTCCAGCAGCCTGCCGGGTGTCGTTCGGCGCGCCTTTGACGGCAGCAGTTCGCTCAGGGCAGCGATGCCGACACCCGGTGCGTACATGCTGAGAATCCACGTGCCGACGCTCATCGGTGAGGTGGGCTTGGCGACCCGCAGCATGTGGTGAAAGCGCTCGGGGCGCCCGAGGTCGGCGATCAGCAGGTAACCGCTGATGAGCAGGGTGAGCAGGGAACTGATGCGGCCCGCTCGGCGCAAAGCCGGCCTCCTGGTCAGGTCGGCACCTGCGGCCAGCACGGCTGAACCGGCTGACAAGCCTCCGGTGAACAGGTATGCGGGAACCTTCCACTCCCAGACCGGCGGCTTGAGGACCGGCCTTCCGTAGTAGGAACGGAACTCGGCGCGTGGCACCATGGCCTGCTCGCGGCTACCGTCGTCGCCGCGGCGACCGCGTGCGCGTCGTCGCTGATCGCCGGCGGGATCGCGGGTTTCGGCAAGCGGCGGATTGCCCCGGGAGTTGCCCATCAGCGAGTGCTCCCAACAAATACCGCGACCGCGGCGGCGAGGAAGGCCGAGGCAGCTATCCCGGCGTACTTCCACATGGTGGGCAGGTCGCGGGTCGGCACGACCGGGTCGGGAGGCAACCCATAGACCTCAGGCTCGTCGAGTAAGAGGAAGAACGCGCCGGTGCCGCCGACGCCGTCATTCGGATCGTGGCCGTACAGCCGCGCTTCGGTGACTCCGCGCTCGTGCAGCTGCTCGACGCGCTGGGCGGCGCGTGCCCGCAGCTCGTCCAGCGGGCCGAACTGGATGGAGTCCGTCGGACACGCCTTGGCGCACGCGGGCTCCAGGCCGTCGCCGAGCCGGTCGTAGCACAGGGTGCATTTCTGCGCCCTACCATCGTGCGGACGGCGGTCGATCACCCCGTAGGGGCACCCGGACACGCAGTAACCGCAGCCGTTGCAGATGTCCTGTTGCACGACGACCGTGCCGAACTCGGTGCGGAATAACGCGCCAGTGGGGCAGACGTCGAGGCATCCCGCGTGGGTGCAGTGCTTGCAGACGTCGGAGGCCATCAGCCAGCGGAAGTCCGTCCGGCCCTCCGCTCCGGTCGCCGCGCCGGGAGGTTCGAACGACGGCATGCCGAGGTTCTGGGGCTGGGAATCGACTGGCTGGGGATCGACGGGCAACGGACTGGTCCCGAGCTCGCCGCCGCCGCGCTCTGCACGCCGCAGAGCCGACGAGACCACCTCGGTCGTCTGC
Organism: Pseudonocardiaceae bacterium; assembly: GCA_036266995.1. Lineage (GTDB taxonomy): Bacteria > Actinomycetota > Actinomycetes > Mycobacteriales > Pseudonocardiaceae. The sequence continues at coordinate 12,311 of DATAWX010000110.1, forward strand.
CCGGTCCCCGACTGCCCGGTCGGCAGCCCGGCCAGCCCGGTGTCCTGGTTGCCCAGTGGGCGCTGCTGCTCGATGAACGCCACGTGCCGCCAGGAGTTGGCACCGAGCATCCCGGTGTTGTCGAAGGACATCCCGAGCAGGTTCAGCCCGTCCTCGGGTACCAGGTTCCATTCCTTGCACGCCACCTCGCAGGCTTTGCAGCCGATACACACCGACGTGTCGGTGAAGAACCCGACGCGCGGCGGGTGGTCGAGGTGACCAGCGTTGGCGGCCACGTCGTCAAGCGGTCCGGACAGACTGTGATCGCCAATCATGCTGGATCCTCCGTCGTTGACCGGCCGGATTCGGCGGCAGTGGGCTCCGTGGTTGCCAGCTGGGTACCCGTCGTGGCGGTGATCTCAGCACGCCTGCGGTAGTCGGCGAGGTAGGACAGCAGCTGCGGCCCGCGCGGCCGGCGGCCAGGCTGAATGTCGCAGGTGGCCACCTTGCTTTCCTGGATGAACACATTCGGGTCGACGACCACGCCGAACAGGTCGTTCACGACGTCGCCACGGACGAGGCCGACCGGGCCCCAGTGGTAGGGCATCCAGATCTGGTGCACGATCCGGTCCTGCACGCGCAGCGGCGCGAGCCGGTCGGTGACGACGACTTTGGCCTCGACGGCCGCGCGGCTGGTGATCACGTGGGCCCAGCCGAGGTGGTTGAGCCCGCGCTGCGCCGCCAGCTCGGGGGAGACCTCGACGAACAGCTCCGGTTGCAGCTCCGACAGGTATGGCAGGGTCCGGCTCATCCCGCCCGCCGTGTGGTGTTCGGTGAGGCGTGCGGTGGTGAACACGAACGGGAACACCGCCCCGTGTAGCTCTGGCGGTGATGGGTTGTAGGGGTTGTCCGGGCGCTCGTAGATTTTGCGCGTCGGGTTGCCCTGCTGGCCGTACAACAGGTTGCGTACCGGTGATTCGTGCGGTTCGTAGTGCGTCGGCACCGGACCGTCAGCCAACCCGGTTGGCGCAAACAGCCAGCCCTTGCCGTCCGATTGCATGATGAACGGATCGTCCCCGTGGAGCGCGTCCGGGCCGACCGCGCCTTGAGGTGGTACGTAGCTGGGTGGCTTGTCCTTCGGGAAATCCGGCACGTCATGGCCGGTCCATTCGCGGCGTTGGGCGTCCCACCACACGAGGGCCTTGCGGTTGCTCCACGGTTTGCCATCGGGGTCGGCTGAGGCCCGGTTGTAGAGCACCCGCCGGTTCAACGGCCAGGCCCAGCCCCATTCCAAGGCGTACAGGTCTTGGTCGAAACGGGACTTGCGGCGCGCGGCCTGGTTGACACCGTCGGCGTACACGCCGCTGTAGATCCAGCAGCCACACGACGTCGTGCCATCTGCCCGCAGGTCGAGGTAGCCGTTGACCACGCGGCCGGTAGTCAGGTCATGGCCATTGATATGGCGCAGCACATCCTCGGCCGAGGGCTCGTCTCCGTGCGTCGCGTAGTCCCACGCCAGGTCCAGCAACGGCCGGTCCCGCTCATCGGTAGATCCCGCGAGGCGTTGCCGGATCCGGCGTCCGAAATGATAGAAGAACCACAGTTCCGAGCGCTGGTCGCCGGTTGGCTCAACGGCCTTCTCCCGCCACTGCAACATCCGCTGCGTCTGGGTGAACGTGCCCTCCTTCTCCACATGCGAGGCCGCCGGGAAGAAAAACACCTCGGTGCGGCACTGCTCCGGAACGATCTCACCGGTCTCGATCTCCGGGGCGTTTTTCCAGAAGGTGGCGCTGTCGATCATCGCCAGGTCCCGCACCACCAACCAGTCGAGATTGGCCATGCCGAGGCGCTGGAGCCGGCCGTGTGCCGACCCCACCGCCGGGTTCTGGCCGAGCAGGAAGTAACCGAAGACCTTGCCGTCGACCATGTCCATGACGGTGCGGTAGGTGCCGTGGTCACCGTTGATCCGCGGCAGGTAGTCGAAGCAGAAGTCGTTGTCCTGGGTGGCCGACTCACCCCAGTACTCCTTGAGCAACGACACGACATAAGTATCCGCGTTGCGCCAGAACCCCTTCTGCTTGTCACCACGGATGGACTCGATGTAGGCGGCCAAGCTGGAATGCGCCGGCGTCGGCATCGGCAGGTATCCGGGTAGCAGGTTGAACAGGGTCGGGATGTCGGTCGAGCCCTGAATGCTGGCGTGGCCGCGCAAGGCGAAGATCCCGCCCCCCGGCCGACCGATGTTGCCCAGCAGGAGCTGGATGATCGAACCGGCGCGGATGTACTGCGCGCCGACGCTGTGCTGGGTCCAACCCACGCTGTAGACCAGCGCGGCAGTGCGGTCCCGCCCGGAGTTGGACGTCCATGCGGTGCAGACCCGCAGGAACTGCTCCTTCGGGATACCGCAGATCGCCTCCACGACCTCCGGGCTGTAGCGGGCGAAGTGCCGCTTGAGGATCTGGTAGACGCATCGTGGGTGCTGCAGCGTCGGATCCGCCGATACCCCCTCGTAATGCCACGTCTCCGGGTCGTACTCCGTCGTCGCCTGGTCGTAGCCGCTGAACAGGCCATCGAGGTCCTCGGCGTCCTGGTAGCCCTCACTGATCAGGAACGTGGCGTTGGTGTAGGCGAGCACGTACTCGCGGAAGTCGAGCTCGTTGGACAGAATGTAATTGATCACTCCGCCGAGCAAGGCGATGTCGGTCCCAGCACGCAGCGGTACGTGCAGGTCTGACAGCGCGCTCGTGCGCGTGAACCGCGGGTCGATATGGATCACGGGGGCATCCTTGGCCTTGGCCTCCATCACCCACTGAAATCCGACCGGGTGGGCCTCGGCCATGTTGGAACCCATGATCACAATGCAGTCAGAGTTGCAGAGGTCTTCCAAGTAGTCCGTCGCCCCGCCGCGACCGAAGGACGCTCCCAGACCGGGAACCGTGGCGGAGTGTCAAATGCGAGCCTGATTTTCGATCTGCAGCGCGCCCAGCGCGGTGAACAGCTTCTTGATCAGGTAGTTCTCTTCGTTGTCCAGGGTGGCGCCGCCGAGGCTCGCCAGCCCCATCGTCCGGCGCAGCGGGTCACCGTTATCGTCGGTGTCCTGCCAGCCCTTGCGCCGCGCGTCCAGCACGCGATCAGTGACCATCTCCATCGCGGTGTCCAGGTCGAGCTCAGCCCACTCGGTGGCATACGGTGCGCGGTAGAGCACCTTGTGCTCGCGGTGCGGGCCGGTCACCAGCTGTTTGCTGGCCGAGCCCTTCGGACACAGCCGTCCGCGGGAGATCGGACTGTGCGGATCGCCCTCGATCTGAACGACCTTTTCGTCCTTCACATACACTTGCTGCCCGCATCCCACGGCGCAGTACGGGCACACCGAGCGCGCCACCCGATCGGCGTTGGCCGTCCGCGCGTTCAGCGAGACGTGCGAAGGTGACTCGACAGCCTTGCCGCGGCCGAGCGGATCGGGACCCGTTAGTTGCCGGTAGACCGGCCAGGACTGGATAAGCCTGCGTAAGCCCACTCAGAGCTCCATTCCGGCTGCCGAACCAGAACACTCAATGTGACTGGTGCGATCCTGCCTTGAGACTGGCCTGGCGTGCTCCTCCCGTCTTCGACACCAGCGCCCATCTGGGCTTGTCGTTAGCTGTACCTCGTCGTTCCGGCTAGCTGTAATTAGTGAGGCTGGCGGGTATGCACAATGTCCAGCCGGCTGGGAGGGCAGATGGGCGCTGGCCCTGACGACATATGCCCCTCGCGAGACGAATCTGAACGTCATGGACATCATCACTGACACCGAGGCTCCTCCCGAAGCCTCCCCCGTAACCGCGGAGCTGGGC
>DATAWX010000111.1:0-24983 GCA_036266995.1 Pseudonocardiaceae bacterium
GTGCGGTGTTGTGGGGTGTGCGTGCCACTTGGTGTTCGAAGAGTTCCGGCAGGGTGGCCGTGGGCACCTGTTGGCTGGTGTGGTTGACGTCGATGAGCAGTTGGTCGCGCTCGGCAGCGGACAGGATATCGATCCGACTGATGGGCAGGTCCGGGTCGGCGCCGGCCAAGGCGTCCAGCAGCTCGAGGAAGCGGTGGTGGTGTGCGACGTTATCGTCCGCGTCGTACAGCGTGGGATTGGCATTGAAGTCGATCCGCAGCGTGCCATCGTCAGAACGCTCGTAGATGTTGACCACGAGATCATCGACCGGCCCGTTGGCCAGGTTGTGCAGCCTCGCCGGATGCCGGCCAAAACGCAGCGAGGGGTCATAGCCCATAATGTTGATAACCGGACCGACCAGGTGCTCTCCGGTGCCCACAATGCTCAGGTCCCGGGCGAGAAACTCGTAGGGATACCGTTGATGGCGCAACAGCCCTCGCGCCCGCTCGGCGGTGTGCCGCACCAGCTCACCGATGCTCATCGCCGGGTTTATCTGCACCCGGAGGGGGAGTTGGCCGGCCAGCATGCCCGGCACGCTGCGTGCTACTGCCCCGGTGCGTCCGGTGACCGGCAGACCCAGCATCAGGTCACCGGCGCCGGTCACGCGATGCACGTAGATCGCCAATGCGGCCATCGACAGCGTCGGCAGGCTCGCGCGAGCTCGCCGGGCCAGCGCCCGTAACCGAGTGGCGACCGGCGCGGGTACGTGCCCGGTCTGGCGCAGGAAAGTGTGGGACGTTTCGGTCAGCCGGCCAGCCAGTCCAACCGCAGCAGGTCGGTCGGCTAGTTGCTCAGCCCAGTACTCCCGATCCGCCGTGAACCGCTCGGAAGCCTGATAACCGGCCTCCTCTGCCAGCAGCATGTCGAGAGTGCCCAGAGTGCTCGGTGGGCACTGCAGACCCGCTTCCAGCGCCGTGTAGACGTCAGTGACCCGCTGGGCGAATAACGAGAACCCAAAGCCGTCCATCGTCAGGTGATGCGCGCTGCAGTGGAGCAGGAAGTGGTCGGCGGCCAGCCGCAGCAGCGTCAAGGTGAACATCGGACCACGGGTGAGATCAAACGGCCGGCTCAGGTCAGCCCGCATCCATTCCTGAGCCCGGGTCCACGGATCGGCCGTATCCCTTAAGTCCAGCATCGGCAACAGCCAATCCACGGACTCTTCGATATACTGCCATATGCGCTCATCATCGGTTTGGACACGCAGCCGAAGCGCCTGGGTGTCGGTCACGGCTTGACGCAGAGCGGCCTCGATCAATTTCACGTCGATGGGACCGTGTAGCTCTATGTATTCAACGGCCCGGTAGATCGGGTTGCTGGGGTCCAACTGTTGGGCGAACCACATCCCCGTTTGCGCTGCGGTCAGCGGCAAACGACCGTCTTGGTTATTGGACATCCCATCCCCCCGGTCATCAGTGCTTGTGGATGTGAACAGTGACGTTCATGCCGGGAACGAGATCGAGACCACGGCGGTCCGCAAGCGCGACCTTGACTGGGATGACCTGGGTGACCTTCTGGAAGTTGCCCGCGGTGTTGGTGTCGGGGAACAGGGAGAACTGCCCGGCGGCACCGCCTTGGACCTCACGGACGTAGCCGGTGAGCGGGGTATTGGGAAAAGCGTCGACGGTCACGTCGACTGGCTGACCGGGACGGACCGCTCTGATGTCGGTCTCGTCGACGCGGGCGGTGACGAAGATCTTGTCCAGGTCGTAGGCGACGGCGAGTTGGGTGCCCGCGGTGACGAACCCCCCAGGCACGCCGTTGTCCATTGCCACCGTGCCCTCTGATGGGGCGCGGATGCTCATCTTGGGTTGGAAGAACCCGCCCTGCATCTCCACCCGGCCGACCCGCTGGTCCTTGGTCACAACGGTGCCCTCGGTAGCGCTCCAGTCCAGGAGGGTGCCGCTGGTGGGGGCATTGATCTGGATCTTGTCGCCATCGATCTGAGCGTTGTCGGTGCTGACGTAGTTACGTGCGTTGAGAAAATAACTAGTGGCGAAAACGCCGCCGGCGACCACCGCCAAGGTGAGGATCACCATTAATGCTATGCGAGTGGAGAGTTTCAACTTGTGCCGTTGCGGTGTAGTGGTCACTACGCCGTTGGTGAGCGCCGTATCGACGGCCTGATCGGCCGGCGCACGCGGTGCCGTCACAGTGTCCTTCATTGCTCACACCTTCCCGTTGATGTGATCGAGCTCGCCAGCGCGAGGCAGCCCGACAGAAAATGCTGTGGTTTTCCGTTTCTGGGCCGTTACAGCGGGATGTTGCCGTGGCGCCCGCGGCGTGCTGGCGCGCTAGCCAGTGCCTCGGCGAGTCTGCGCCGGGTATGGCTGGGCTCGATCACCTCGTCGACCACACCGATGGTCAGCGCGCGGTTCATTCCTCCGGCGATCAGTTCGTGCTCTTCGACCAGCCGGGCGTGCAGCGCCGCGCGCTCGTCCTCGGCAACTGCTGCGAGTGCCCTGCGGTGCAGGATGCCGACCGCGGCCTTGGCGCCCATCACCGCGACCTCCGCGGTCGGCCAGGCGAACACCGCCGTCGCGCCCAGACAGCGGCTGTTCATCGCAATGTATGCGCCGCCGTAGGACTTCCGGATCACCAGGGTCACCCGGGGGACAACTGACTCGCCGAAGGCGTGCAGCAGCTTCGCTCCCCGGCGCACCACACCGTCCCATTCCTGTTCGACACCGGGCAGATACCCGGGCACGTCCACAATCACCAGCAGCGGTACGCCCAACGAATCGCACATCCGGACGAACCGGGCCGCCTTTTCCGCCGCCAACGAGTCGAGGCAGCCGCCCTTGCGCATGGGGTTGTTGGCGATCACACCGACCGTACGGCCGCCCAGCCGGCCGAGCCCGATGATGATGTTGGGCGCCCATTTGGCCTGCAACTCCTCGAATAGGCTGGCGCCTTTGTGATCGACGTCGATGATCTCGCGCACCACCGGCCGCATGTCGTACGCCCGTTGCGGCTGCTCTGGTAGCAGCGCGGCAAGATCGCGCTCATTGCGCACTGCGCCCAGGTCGAACAGGCCTGGGCGGCCCAACAGGCCGATCAGCCGCCGAGCTCGCTGGTAGGCGTCCTGCTCGTCGGCGGCGATGACGTGCACCACGCCTGACTTCGTGCCGTGCGCGCGGGCGCCGCCGAGATTCTCCTGGTCGATCTCCTCGCCGGTGACGCTCTTGACTACGTCCGGACCGGTGACGAATATCCGGCCGGCGGGTGCCATGATGATCAAATCTGTGAGCGCGGGACCGTAGGCGGCGCCGCCCGCCGCGGGACCGACGACGACGGAGATCTGTGGCACCCGACCCGAAGCCCGGATCATGGCGGCGAACACCTGGCCGACCCCGTCCAGCGCCGCGACGCCCTCGGCGAGTTTCGCCCCGCCGGAGTGCCATACGCCGATAACCGGGCATCGCTCGCGTATCGCCAGGTCAACGGCTTCCACGATGACGGCGCATCCCTTCACACCCATCGCACCGGCCATGATCGTGCCGTCCGTGCAGTAGGCGATGACGGGCTTACCCTCGACGCGCCCGCGCACGGCATACACCCCGTTGCGATCGCGTTCGCACAGGCTGAGAATCGTCCCGGAATCCAGCAGTTGAGACAGGCGCACCTCGGGGTCGCGAAAGTCTCGCTCGTGGTCGGCCACCAGCGGCTGGGATATCTGTGCAGTCATCGTCCGCCCCGTTGGGTAGGTGTTCTCATGCGGTTCACGCCACGTGCCCGGTCTCTGGCACCGATCGCATCTCCCGGAAGTTCTTGGCTGCGCTTTTCAGCGAGAGGGAGGGTGTGAACCTGGCGATCCACCAGGCGACCCGGGCGTACGTCGGCCCGACGATCACTGCCTGGTTGCGGTCGATGCCGCGCAGCACGTCGCGAGCGAGGTGATCAGGGAGGTACAGCTTGCCCTGAAGTTTGATCGCCCGCTCCCGGGCATGGGCGCCGTCCGCCGTCTGCGGCAGACCGCGGTTGACGTTGTCGAGCAGTGGCGTATCGACGTATCCGGGGCACACGACGCTGACTCCCACGCCGTGGCTCGCCGCCTCGCTGTGCAGCCCCAGACTCAGCCCGACGACGGCGTGCTTCGTGGCGGTATAGGCGATTTTGAGTGGTGAGGGCACCAGGCCGGCGAGTGACGCTGTGTTAATGATATGCCCGTAGCCTTGTTCGAGCATGATCGGATAGGCGGCGAGCACGCCGTGCACGACGCCGCGCAGGTTGACGTCGATGGCTCTGTTCCAGTGGTCCAGGGTGTGCTCCTCGGCCGTCCCCCCGATGCTGATGCCCGCGTTGTTGAACACCAGATCGATCCGACCGCGCTTGTCCTTGACCGACTGGATCAGTCCGGCCACGGCGGTGGCGTCCCGCACATCCAGGGCCGCCCCCTCAGCTCGGCCCGGGTGACGAGCCCGCAAGTCCTTGGCGACGGTCTCCGCGGCCTGCTCGTCGATGTCGGCCACCGTCACCACGTCCCCGCGCGCCGCGAGGGCGACGGCCAGCGCGTGCCCGATGCCCGACGCGCCGCCCGTCACCACCGCCACTCGCGGCATCGTTGCCGGCTCTTTGCGTTCGGTCCGGATCCCTCGGTGCTCTGCGCGCAAAGCGCGTGCCGTTCCCTGGGCAGCGACACTGTCAAACATCGGTCGGTTCCTCCCATCGGATGGCCACGGCGGCGATCCAGTCGCCATCGCGGACGGTGCGCACAATCAGCGGCACCGAAGACCCGCTGACGGGGTCGAGCATCGGCTCGGGGCCGAGGTCGCTCATCCGAACGACACCGCTGTTCAGGTCGAGGTCTGCGGCTTCCAGGCCTTCAGGACCACACCCGAGGGCCTTTCCGGCCGCTTCCTCGGCGCACCGCAGGCGCAGGGCCCGCTCCTGCTGTCCCGGCCCGGCTGGGTCCGCTACGCCGGTTCGGTCGATGCGCTGGAGGTGGATCCCGACGCCCTGGCAGCGCGGGTCAGCACCGGCGATCGCCACTGCGACGCCGTCACAGAGCGCCAGCGACACCAGCGGCGCCCGCTCGATTCCCGAGGTCCAGGACCCGGCGACCGCCGGGTTGTCGTGCTCGTCCGCGACGACGGCGATGTCGGCCGGATACAGGTCCAGAGCGACGGAGCTGCGCAGCACTTGGCGGACTGCCTCCTTGGCCGTCGCCTGTCCCAGTAGCCATTCACTGCGGCGCTGCTGGGAGCCCGTCAGGCCGGCCCAGGTGATCCGCTCCCGCCGGCTGAGAATCCACATGGCCAGGATCCGCTGCGGGATCCGGCCGTACGCGGCCAAGGCGTCCGGTGGCAGCTCGTCGATGCGCCAGCAGACGAACGTCGCAGGTGCTGGCAGGCCGTCGGTCAGCGCCTTCCACGGCGCGCCGAGTGCCGCCTGGTCATGGGAGCTTTTCATCGCCTGAGACAGCGATTTGGTCAGGTCGAGGCACTGATCGGACCAGCCGACCAGCTGGGCCAGCAGGCGGCCTTCCGGCCCGACGAGGTCGATTTCCGCCCGAACCTGCTGCTCATTGACCAACGCGATCCGGGCCGGTACCCGCACCGGTGTGCCCGGAGCCGGATTCGGCCCGAACAACCGGAGCTCCCTGAGCGCGAACGGGAAGGTGCCGACGCCGTAGCGGAGGCGCTCGATCGCCCAGAAGCCGACGAGTTGCCCCGCAGCGTCCAGCAGCACCGGATCGGTGACCAGGGTGGGGGCGGATGTCGAGGCGAACAGGTCGTGGGTCGGCAGGGTCTGCAAGGTGGCCTCGGTCCCGTCGTCGCCCCAGCGAGCCAGCGACACGACGCCCTGAAAGCGCGGGCCGTGGAACATGCGCCCTGATGCATAGAGGGCTGCGGCGCTCTGCGCGTAGGGCTGCTCCGCGGTCAGAGTGAGCGGGGTGAGTGCCGGCGGCGTGGGGTAGGAGTCGGCAAAGCAGACCACCCCCTCGAACACCAGGGTCCCGGCCTGGCTGCCGGCGGTGGCATCCTCGCTCAGGCGCCGCAGCTCGGCTTTCACCTCCCGGCCGTCCCCGGTCGGGTCCCGCCGCGCGACCAGGCGCAGCGTGGCGTGGCCCTCATCCAGGCCGATCCACTGATGACCGCGGACGTCGCGCATGCCGACGACCAGCTGACCTGGACACAGCGCCGCCGCTGCCTCAGCCAGCATCTCCATGCTGACGGTGAAAGGGACGACCGCAAGCGCGAGCAGCGACTCGTCGGTCAGCGAGATCTGCCGCCCGAAGGTGTGGTCATGCAGATACAGGTCCTCGTCGACGTCCAACCGGCGGATCGCAACCAGCTCCTCGCCATCGACGCGCGACACCACCGAACCGAGAAACGGGAACCGCAGCTCGGCGGTCGGTGCGGGGAGTGGATCCCCGGCTGGCGGCGGGGTGTCGATGATGGACCGCTGGACGTCCAGGAACCGGTCCATCGTGGCGAGGTACGCCTGCATCACCTCTTCCCGGCCGCGGGGCAGGGCTGGTTCAGCCGCCCCGTTGCCGGCCTCGGTCTTGGCGGGCCGAATCGGTTTGTCCAGCTCAAGCAGTGGGAGGTGGACGGCGAGCAGCGGGCCCCGGTCGTCCGCTGTGGACCGAGGCAGCACCCGGCCGTCCGTTATCGGCAGCCGTTGTGGCGCCCGGTGGGCGTAGAGCGCCTGGAGATCCATCGGCACGTGATGCGCGGCCAGTAGCCCCACCAGATGAGCCAGCTGGGTCAGGCCGGACTGGTCGTCGACGTTGGACGGCACCGCGAGGTGCGGCATCCCGCGCAGCGTGTCGTCGACGAACGCCGAGAGGCTGCCCCGCGGACCGACTTCGACGAAGATCCGCACGCCGTCGCGGTACATCGCCTCGATCGACTCCCGGAACCGGACCGGGTGGGACAAGATGTCGGTCACCAGCCGGACCACGGCTTCCGGTTCATTCGGGCAGAGCTCTGTGGTGACACACGAGTACAAGGCAATGGGTGACGGTGTCAGCTCGAGCTGCGCCTCGCTCTCATACATCTCACGCAGGCGTTCGGCGAACGTGTCGAACGCAGCGGTGTGGTACGGATGATCGAAGGGCAACGCCGTGCACGAGATTCCGGCCTGGCGGAGCTCCTCGGCAGCAGCGGTCACCGCATCTACACAGCCGCCGAGCACCATCTGATGCGGGCAGTTGTCCATGGCCATGGTCAGGGCGCCGGCACTGCGTTCGACGACGGCCAGGACCCGCTCCCGCTCGGAGGTGATGATCGCGAGCAGGGCACCGGTCGGAACCAGGCCCTCGGCGCGGAGCCGCTCGTAACACTTGTTCATGGCGAGGAAATGGTCGACGACTTCTGCTTCGCCCACTGACCTCATGCGCGCCTCACCCAAGGCGGAATGCGCGCCCATGCTGTGGCCGAGTACCGCGTCCGCCTGGATCCCGAGCGCATTGATCACGCTGCGCAGCGCGTGGTTCGCGGCGATGACGGCCGCGAATCCGCACGACGTCGACCACAGCAGGGCCGGGTCGACGGTCTGCCCGGTAGGCGGCGGAAAGATTGCCTGACTGGGGAGATATCCACGATTTTGCTGGGCGAACACGCGGTCCATCTGGTCGAATGAGGCGCGGACCGCGGGGAAGTGAATGCAGAGATCGGCAAGCATGTTGACGTACTGGCTGCCCATTCCGGGAAACAGAAAGGCGAGCGCGCCCGGAGCATGCAGTGGGGTATCGGTGTAGTAGATGCCGCTGGGTTCTTCGATGCGGTGGCAGCCTGGGTCGGCGAGCCGGCTCAGGGCATGTTCCAGCTTGGCCCCGAGGTCGGCGATCGACGTGGCCACGATCGCGAGCCGGGTTGCGGTTGCGGCAGGAACCGATTCCGGGCAGTTCAGCGTGTAGGCCAGGTCGACGAGATCCAGGTCCGGATTGTCGGCCAGTAGCCGGCGCAGCTCGTCACCACGGGCGAGCAGCTCCGCCTGGCCCTCGGCCGCCAGCACGACCACCTCGGCGTCGAAGCTGCGGTGCAGGTGTGGCCGGGTCGCTTCGCCGACATCCCCGCTACCGGCGTGTTCCTCGAGGATGGCGTGGGCGTTAATCCCGCCGAAGCCGAACGCGCTCACCGCCGCCCGGCGGGGCTCCGAGCCACCATGGATCCACGGCCGGGTCTCGCTGTTGAGGTAGAAGGGGGTGGACTTGAGCTTCGGGTTGCCCGCATCGGCGTGCAGGGTCGGCGGGAGCACCTTGTGGTACAGCGCCAGCGCAGTCTTGATCAGACCCGCTGCTCCAGCCGCGGGGATCGGGTGGCCGATCATCGACTTGACTGAGCCCAGCGCACACCACGGCTTCGCCGGGTCGGGGTCGTCGCCGTGGGGGTGGTTCCCAGGGCCGTCCGCACCGAAGATCCGACCGAGACCTTGCAGCTCGATCGCGTCGCCGACCAGGGTCCCGGTACCGTGTCCCTCGACCAGCGACACCGTCTGCGGTGCGATTCCAGCCAGCTCGTAGGCCCGGCGCATCGCCAGTTCCTCGCCCTCGACGCGCGGGGCCAGCATCCCGACCGCTCGACCGTCGCTGGACATCCCGACCGCCTTGAGCACGGCGTAGATCCGGTCGTTGTCCCGCTCGGCGTCCTCGCGGCGTTTGAGCACGAGGATCCCGGCGCCCTCGCCGAGCAGCGTGCCGTCCGCGTCGGGGCTGAACGAGCCCACCTTGCCCTGCCGGGACAGCGCGCCGAGCTGGCAGAAGATCATGCCGATCATGAATGTGGTGGACGTCTGCACGCCACCGGCCAGTGCCATGTCCACCTTCCCGCTCGCGAGGTCGGCGATGGCGAGCTCGACGGCGAGCAAGGAGGACGCACAGGCGGCGTCGACGGTATAGGCCGGGCCCATCAGGTCGAGACGGTTGGCGATGCGCCCGCACATCACACTCGGGACCAGGCCAGGGGCGGTCTCGGCATTGAAAGGTGGCAGGTCGGCCCGGAGCTCCTTGTCGATCCGCTCGAGCTCGTCGGCGGAGTATTCCGGGTGCAGGGTGGTGAGCAGGCGGATCGTCTGATCGATCACCAGCCCGTGCTGGAAGACCGCAGCCGTGCAGCGGTTGCCCACGGTGCTGCGTCCGAGGATCACGCCGGTGCGTTCCCGGTTGAAGGGCCGGTCGAGGTAACCCGAGTCAGCCAGCGCGTCGTAGGCGATCCGCAAGGCGATGAAGTGCTCCGGGTCGCTTCCTTCGACCGACCGAGGTGGGATGCCGTAGGTGAGCGGGTTGAAATGGGAGAGATCGCTGATGAAGCCGCCGCGCTTGGTGTAGATGCGGTTGGAGGCCGACGATGTCGGGTCGTAGACGAGGTCGGCGCCCCATAGCGGCGGCGCGTCGCTCACCGCGTCCACCTTGCCGAGAATGTTCTCCCAGAACGCCGCGATATCGGGTGCCTTGGGGAACACACCCGCCATGCCGACGATGGCGATGTCACTGTGCGTACTCATCGATTTGCACCTCCGGCAACTGCCCCTGCCAGCCGGTTCAGCGACCGGCTACCGGTGAGCTCCATTCCTTCGATGAACGCGAGCAGCCGTCCCCGGTCGTCGGAGAACGCCAGCTGCACGTCGAGGATGTGTCCCCCGGCCCGCACCTTCACCCGGAGATCACCGGTCACCGGCCCGTCGGGCAGCGCCGCGAATCGGCGGTAGCTGCGGATTCGGGCTGGCAGCGGAGTCATGTCCAGCCGGATGCGGGCCCAGAGCAGGGCGAGCTGGAAGCCGCTGTCGAGCAGCACCGGGTCGACGTTCCACGGGCCTGGTCCAGCGCCTGCCAGGCAGCGCTGCGGCGCCGACGGCAGCAGCGTTGCGACCATCCCGTCGTCGTCGATCCCCTCGATCCGGCTGATCCCGTGCAGCAGCGGTCCGTGGAACAGCAGCTCGTCGTATGCCTGCTCGACCGTCATGGGGAACGGATCGAGTCCGGCCGAGGAGCGGGCCGGCGCTGGTGGCGCTGGTGGCAGCCCTTGGCGCAGGACGATCCCGGCTCGGTAGGAGACCCGCTCGGCGCGATCGTCGACGATGGTCACATCAGCAGCGACCCCGCCGCCGTCGACTGGCGGGCCACTGGCGACCCGCACGGTGATCGGCCGGGGACCGTTGTCCAGAACGACCCCACGCAGCAGCTGCAACCCGCGCAGTTCGGTGACCTCGTACCCGGGTCTGGTCACGGCGGCAGCCTCGGCCATCAGTTCCATCGCGACCGCCATCGGCAGCACCGGGTGCCCGTCGATGCAGTGATCACGCAGGTAGAGGTCGCGGTCCGGGTCGAGGATCCGGGTCAGGGCGACACCGTCGGGTGACGGCGTGACCGTCGCGTCGTCGAGCAGTGGGGTGGCCACCTGCCAGGGTCCGGAGCCGAACAGGACCTCGACGTCTCCCTTGCGACCCCGATCCAGCTCGTCGAGCAGCGCGGCGACCCCACGATCGAACGGGATGAGCGTCACGCCGCGGCTGTTCATCAGGCGCTCCACCTCGGCGGAGACCATCCCGTCGGTCTTCCAGGGACCCCAGTTCAGCGACGTCACCCGGCCCGGCCAGCGCGCGTCGAGCCACGCCGCGAGCTTGTTGAGCACCTCGTTGGCGGCCGCGTAGTCGCCCTGCCCGGGGTTGCCGAAACGCGCGCTGATCGAGGAGAACAGCACCAAGAACCTCAGGCTCTCCGGCCGCAGCGCGCGGGCCAGCGCGAAGGCACCGACCGTCTTGGTCTGGACGACCCGGTCGAACGAGTCGGTGGTCTTGGCCTCGATCAGCTTGTCTTCGATGACCCCGGCCCCGTAGATGACGCCGTCGATCCGGCCGTGTATCGAGTAGATGTCCTCGACGAGCTGGGCGACGCCGTCGGCGTCCCGGACGTCGAGCTGGTGATAGTGGACCCGAGCGCCCAACTCGGCGATGGCCGCCAGGTTGGCACGGACCTGCCGATCCGCGAGCAGGCGCCGGTAGGCGGGCTCCACCTGGGCCGGGGTGGCCGGTTCGCCGGCCCGCCCAGCCGAGGTAGAGCCCAACCGGGCGGCCAGCGCCATCCGCAACGCTCTCGGATCGGTGATCCCGGCGGTGTCGGGCGCCTCGCCGTCCTCGGGGGCGCTGGAGCGACCCACGATGACGATCGTCGGCCGGCGGCGCCGGGCGATCTCGCGAGCCACCCCGGCCGTGATGCCCCGGGCCCCACCGACGATGAGCACCACGGAGTCCGAGGTGATCATCGGTTCCGGGCTGCCCGTGGCCGGTAGCGGGACGGGCCCCAATGGGGAGGGCACCAGCCGCACCGCACGCCGACCGCCCGGGGACCATCCGACCTCGATCTGACGATCGTCGGATCGCAGCTCCGCAGCGAGCAGCTCGCCTGCGTCAGGGATCGCCGGATCCAGGTCGACGACCCGGCACCGGACCTCCGGCCACTCCCCAGCCAGTGTCTTGACCAGTCCCGTTACCGCCCCCTGGCTCGGCTGGAACGGCGTGCCGGGCTGGTGGTAGGCGAACCCGCCATCCATCCGGACTGCAGCTACCAGCCTGGTCACCACGCCAGGTCGGCGTAGGTCGGCGCTGGTTGCCTGGGCCAGGTGCAGCAACGACCGCGCCTCCAGATCGACCCGGGCCTGCTGGTCACCGACGTCCAGCGCCTCGAAGGCTGGCCCCACACACAGCGGAAGTAGGTGTACGAGGGTCGAGATCGATCCTTGCCGCTGCCGCACCGCGTCGATGAGGCCGCGGGTGGCCTGCGCGTCGTCCAGCGATGCCGCGTAGCCGTCTGGCCCGATGTCCAGCGGGCCGGACCGGTGCCGGATCAGGGCGACATCGATCCCTTGGCCGCGCAACGATCCGGCCAGCGCGGTGGCGGCACCCTGCCCGTCGTCGGTGATCGCGACCACCCCCGACAGTGCCGTGGTCGCGGAGCCGAGCGGGGCGTCCACGACGGTGGCGAGGAAACGGGGCACCTCGGTGGCGGTTGTGTCGGGTGTCTCGGCCTCGATGTGCGTCGCCGGGGCTGTTGTGGCGGGCGGGACCGGGGCGTGGCCGTTGCTGGCGGCCGGGTCCATCGCCAGGAATGCCTCGATCAGGCCCCGCAGGGTCCTGACCTTGGTCAGAACCTCCATGCGTTCCTCGCTGACCGCGGTCGGCTCGGTGGAGTGCGGTTGGAGGGCCTGGGTGGCTGCGGCCAGGATCTCGACTCGTTTGATTGAGTCGATGCCCAGGTCGGCTTCCATGTCGACGTCGAGGCCGAGCATCTCGGGCGGGTACCCGGTCCGTTCCGCCACCAGCCGTATCAGCTCAGCGGCAACGTGATCGGCACGCGGCGGCGGTGCAGGGGCTGCCGGAATGGGTGCCGCTACCGGGGGGGCGGTGGGCACTGCGACCGGGGACGCGGCGAACTCTGCGACCGGGAGCGCGGCCGGAGCGGCGGGTTGTGCAGCTGGACCAGAGCCGTTGTGCGCGCCGTTCTGGGAGCCCTGCAGGTAGGCGACCATGACCTCCTGCTGGACATCCAGGAACTTGGTCATGAGCTGCTGGAAGCGCAGCGGGGTGGCATCCTGCTGCGCCTGCTCGGCCGATCCAGGGACCGACACGGAGTGGGCGGCTATAGATGGGACGGGTGCCGGTGGTTGTGCCGGCGCGGAGGGGAGTGCTGGCCCGGAGGGGACCGGTGCCGGCGCGGATGCAATGGGCGCTGGTGGGTGTGCCGGCGCGGATCGCTGGACCGGGATCGCCGGAGCGTGCAGGGGATGCGCGGAGCCGCCGTGGACCATCCAGGTGGTCGCCGGTAGCGGGGCCGGGGCGAGATCCTCGCCCAAGGCATCCAATCGTAGGTGCCGCGCGACCCTGCCCTCGTAGAGGCGGTCGAGGTCGAGGGCGACGCCGTGCGCGCTGAGCTGAGCCAGGGCGTGCTGCAACGCGGTGAACCCGCAGCTGTGGTCCTGGGTCTGCACGGCGAGATGCGCCCGGGTGCCGAGGACCTGGCCGACGATGCCGGTCAGCACCCCACCGGGGCCCACCTCCACGAACAGGCGGGCACCTGCGGCATGCATCTGCTCGACCTGCTCCGCGAAGCGGACCGGCCGCACCAGGTGCTCGGTGAGCAGATCGGTGATCTGCGCCGGCTCAGCTGGGTAGGGCGCGGCGGAGGTGTTGGCGTAGACCGCCAGTGTCGGGGCCGCGATGGGTACGCCGGCCAGCACCTGCGCGAGCCGATCGCGGGCGGGGGCGACCAGTGGTGAGTGGAACCCGCAGTCCACCCCGAGCATCTTCATCGGGATCCCGGCGCCGTTGAGAAGTCCGACCGCCCGCTCGATCCCCGGCCGGGTCCCAGAGATCACGGTCTGTTTCGGCGCGTTGAGGTTGGCCACCCAGACGTCCGCGGTGGCACCGAGCACGTCGTGCAACCGAGCCGGGGACTCCGACACTGCGGCCATCGTGCCGAGGTCATGCTCTGCAGCATTTGCGCCGGGCCCGCGCTCTGCAGCATTGGTGCCGAGGCCGCACCCTGCAGCGTCGATGATGCACCGGCCCCGAGCATGCGACAGGCGGTAGAGGGTGTCCTCGTCGATCACACCCGCGGTGCAGAGCGCCACATACTCTCCGTAGCTGTGCCCCGCGGTCACATCGGGGCGCACCCCCACCGCGGCGAGCAGCCTGGACAGTCCCATCCCGGCCGCACCCAAGGCAGGCTGGGCCAGGTCGGTCTGCCTCAGCGCCGCAGCGTTGGCCCGATTGTCGTCCGGGCCGAAGGCCGGCGGCGGGAAGACGTAGGCGGACAGCGGTTTGTCCAGCTGATCCGCCAATACGGCGTCGGCCAATTCGAACGCCTGCCGGACCTCGGGGAAGCCGATGGCGAGGTCGCGGAGCATCTCGGGGTGCTGCGAGCCCTGGCCCGGGTAGAGGAAGGCGATGGATCCCTGGGCGGCCAACGGCGTGGTGGTCAGGTAGATCCCGCGGCGATCCCAAATCTTGGCGTCCGGGGTGGCCAGCGCTTCGCATGCGCTGACCAGCTTGGACCGCAGGTCGCTGATCGAAGTGGCCACGATCGCGAGCCGAACCGCAAGCCCGGGCGTGCCCTGCACCCAGACCGCGCGGGCCGCCTCGCGCAGCAGCGGATCCGCCGGTGCCGCGGCCAGCGCCCGATCGAGGTCCGCTACCCGATCGCGCAGTTCCTCGCGCGATCTCGCCGACCAGACGAACAGCTCGCTGGGCCAGCCCGGCATCGGGGAATCGGCTGGGTCATCCAGGTAGTCGCCTGTGTACTCCTCGACGGCGACGTGGAAGTTCGTGCCGCCGAAACCGAACGCGCTCACCCCGGCGCGCCGGGGGGGCGCGGTAGGGGCCGCAAGCCACGGACGCGGCTCGCTGTTGACGTAGAACGGGCTGTCCGGCAGGGCCAGGGCTGGGTTGGGCTGCTCGACGCCCAGCGTCGGCGGCAGCACCTTGTTGTGCAAGCCGAGCGCCACCTTGATCAATCCGGCGATGCCGGCGGTGCCCTTGGTGTGGCCGATCATCGACTTGACCGATCCGACCGCACACTGCTGGGCGGGTGCGTCCGCCGCGTTGAAGACCAGGTTGAGCGTGGCGATCTCGGCCCGGTCACCGGCCACCGTCCCGGTGCCGTGGGCCTCGATCAGGCCGACCGTGGCCGGCGAGTACCCCGCGGTGGCATAGGCCCGCTCCAACGCGAGCGCTTGGCCTTCGGGCCGTGGGGAGGTGAGGCTTCTGTCCCGACCGTCGCTGGAGGCGCCGACCCCCTTGATGACCGCGTAGATGCGATCGCCGTCGCGCTCGGCGTCGGCGAGCCGCTTCATCATCAGGACGCCGAGCCCCTCGCTGATCACGATGCCGTCGGCTCCGGCATCCAGCGGACGGCAGCGCCCGCGGGGTGACAAGGCGTGCGTCTTGCTGAAACACAGATAGCTGAACGGGTTCTGCGAGGTGTCCGCGCCGCCGACGACCATCATGTCGGCAGTGCCGTCGGTCAGCTCACGGACGGCCAGGTAGACGGCGGCCAGCGACGCGGCACACGCGGCGTCAACCGTGTAGTTGACCCCCCCGAGATCGAACCGGTTCGCCACCCGCCCTGCCGTGACATTGAGCAGGATGCCCGGGAACGAGTCCTCGGTCCAGGTCGGGAGTTGGTCAAATATGTCTGGCCCGACGTCCCCGAGCAGGCCAGGAAGGCCGGCGCGGACGCCGTACCCGGCGCCCTGGTCACCCACGCCACTGATGCCGAAGATCACCCCCGTCTGGCGACGGTCGAAGGCGCGGTCGAGGTAGCCGGCGTCGTCCAGTGCCGCCCGGACCACCTCCAGGGCGAGCAGGTGCAGAGGCTCGATCGAGGGCAGAGTGGTGGGGGGCATGCCGTAACGCATCGGGTCGAACGCGATCTTGTCGAGGAACCCACCCCACTTCGAGTAGATCTTGTCCGGCGCGTTCGGGTCGGGGTCGAAGTAGCGCCGCCAGTCCCACCGATCCGCCGGGACCTCGCCGATCGCGTCGACCTTGTCGAGGATGTTCTGCCAGTAGGCGCTCAGGTCGGGTGCCTTGGGCAGCAGGCAGCTCATCCCGATGATGGCGATGTCGCAGGGTTTTCCTAGGTCACAGGGCTGCCCCGGGTTGCTGACGGCCGCTCGGGTGCGCTCCGGCCGCGATAGCTCGTCGAACAGCGCAGAGCCGGTCACCGAGACGTCATGGTGGAGCTCGGCGAGCGTCAGAGTGGCACTGTGCAGGGCGGCGGCCTGGCCGAGCATGTACATGCCACGGGCGGCTTGGTCTTCGGCTGCCACGGTGACGAACTTCGGCGCGTCAGGATCCTGGCTGCCGGCCGAGCCGGCGATCGAACCGCTGTGCTCCGGGGCGCGGTCGATGCCCTTCGAGGCGACGCGCGCCCGGCCGAGATTGAGCAGTTCCAGCTGCGTGCGGATCTCCTCGGCGGAATGACCCTGCGCGATCAGCCGTTTCTGCTCCTGCCGAAAGCCGATCGCGAAAGGGGTGTCCGCGCAGCGGGTGGTGTGTCCTGGTCCGGTTTCGAGCAGCACGGTGCCGGTGCAGCGGGTCGCCTCATCCTGGAACGTCGGAGTGATCGCGCCGGTGGCCACCGCCTCCTGGGTGAACAGGTAGGCCGTCCCGAGGAGTGCGCCCACCTTGACGCCACGATCGGTCAGCGACGCCGCCATCGCCGCGACCATGGCGGCTGAGTGGGCGTCGTGCACCCCTCCGGCGAACAGGACGTGGCAGTCAGGCAGATCGGCCGGCGGTACCGACTCCAGGAGGACGTCGATCATCATGTTCCAGAGCACGAAGCTCGTTCGCGGGCCGACGTGTCCCCCGCACTCACGACCTTCGAACACGAACCGGCGGGCACCGTCGGCGACGAACAGCTTCAGCAGGCCCGGCGACGGGACGTGCAGGTAGGCCGGAATACCGGCGCGTTCCAGGCGTAGCGCTTGGTCCGGCCGCCCGCCCGCGATCAGCGCGAAGGACGGCGGGTAACGCTCGAAGACCGCCATCTGCTCCGCACGCAGCTCATGGGGGACGAACCCGAGGATGCCGGCTCCCCAGGGCCGGTCGCCGAGCTCGCGCTGGGTCTCCCGCAGCAACGTCTCGACCTCGGGTCCCCGCATGAGGGCGAGCGCGAGGAACGGGAGCGCCCCGGCCTGGGCGACCTCCCGCGCGAACGCGGACACGTCGCTCACCCGGGTCATCGGGCCTTGGACGATGGGGTAACGCGTGCCATGGGAACTCGCCAGAGGGCCGTGCTCGGCAAGTGGACGGGCGGCTGCGGCCGACGCGAGGTGGCCTTCGACTGCCTGTCGGAGGCCCTGCAGGACACCCCCGACGGTGTGGAAGCGTCCGGCCAGCCGGGCGGCGAAGGAGGCGTCCTGGCCGAGTAGCCAGGCGTTGCCCGGCCCTGCCCAACCGACCAGGCCGGCCAACCCTGCACGCCAGGCCTCCGACCGGCTCGGCCCAGGGTCCTCGGCCGCAAGGTCCTCGGCGGCGAGCTCGCGCTCTAGCGTGCGCAGTTCCTCGGCTGCGGTGTGGCCCGGCCGCTCGTAGAGCCTCCACCGCTGGCCGGTCTCCTGCCCCACACAGACCGTTTCGGTCCCTTCCATGCGGGTGATCACCGCCTTGACCGGCTCGGGTAGCCGCGACTCCCGAGTCAGGGCGAGCTGCACGTCGAGCACCACACCGGCGGCGCCCGCCATGGCGCATGCCGCCGCCGAGTGTTCGCCGATTCCACCCTGGGCCCAGACGGGCAGGGCGATCTCTGATCGGAACTGCTGGAGCAGGACGAACGTGGTCGTATCGCTTACTCGCCCGCCCGCCTCGTGGCCCTTCGCGATCACACCGTCAAAGCCCAGGGCACAGGCCAGCTGCGCCTCGTCGAGCGTCGTCGACTCCAGCCAAAGCTCGACGCCCTTGGCACGCAGCTGCTCGGCCCGCTCGCGGAGGACTGCGTGATCGCCTGGGTGATTCACGGGCGTGAGGATCGCGAATGTGACGGCGGGTGGCAGCGTCGAGATCACCGCGTCGGCTACGTCGGTGTCGCGTAGATCGAGCCGGATTCCACAACGGTTGCGGGCGAACCGCGCCAGCCTGGCGACCGCCTGCACAGCGAGCTGTTCATCGCCGACGAACGAGACATCCACGACGCCGACGGCTCCGGCTCGGCTGGCGGCGATGGCGATTGTGGGATCGGAAAGCCCAGGCAACGTTACGGCGATAAAGTCAAGGTTCGTCATAACAACCTCTCTTCTTGAGGCGTCGGCAAGGTCACGGCGAAATCCAGCGAGGAAGCCACCAATTCGCCGGACCGGCCAATTTTCATGGGCGCTTCTTTAGTCATGTTTCGGAGCGTCGATCACGGTTTCACGTTACGACACGTTCGGATTCGGTGCAACTCAACTCAGCGGGCTGATGGCGTATTCATCCAGGGTTTTACAATGGGAATGTGGCGAACAACACCGCGCTCAGCTCTTCGCGGCATCGGGATAACCGTTGTAAGCGGGGCCGTGGCCGTTGTTGGCGGGGCGGTGTGCAGGTACCACCAGTGAGTTCGCTTGCTCTGGCGGGGCCGCACCTGGACGTCCGGATCGCATCAGAAGTGCCGCCAGCGCGCCCAGTGTGCTGAGCCCAGCGGCAATCAGGATCAAGTCGTTCATCGCGGCGACGAAAACGTGCAACTGGGTCTGTTGATGCAAGGCGTATAGGCCTCTCCACGCCGGCGACGCCGGATCGAGGTGGGAGGTGGCTGCATCGCTGGGCAACAGCGCCTCGCGTCCTGCCAGTTGCTGGGCCTGCTGGGTGGTCCAGATCTCGGTGAGCACGGCCAATCCCAGCGAAGCCGAGATCTGCCGGACGACATTGTTGACCACGCTCGCCCCGCCGACCTCGCTTGTCGGGATGGCCTCGAGCCCCGCGGTGATGATCGGCATGACGGCCAGCGCTAAGCCCGCGGCCAGCCACACGAGCCACCACATGATCTGCTCGCGCGAGGTATCGAGAGTCATGACGTGCATCTGGTAGGTGGCGACGGACGCGATCGTCAGCCCGATGGCCACCAGCCAGCGGCCCCCGATGCGGTCATAGAGTCGTCCGGCGATCGGCATCAACACCCCCAACACCAGCGCCTGTGGCAGCAGAGCGAGCCCCGTGTCGAAGGCCCCCCAACCCTGGGCCTGCTGCAGGAACAGCGGGATGTAGTACAGCACCGCGAACCACACCACCGACAGCACCGCGGTCAGTAGCAGCGAGTGGGTAAACGACCAGTAGCGGAACACCCGAAGATCCAGCAACGGGTCAGCGACCTCGAGTTCAATTACCACGAACAACGCCAGGCTCAGCACGCTGAGGGTGAGCAGAAGCAGGATCCGGTAAGAGTCCCACCCCCAGGACTGCCCCTTAGACAGCGCCAGCAGCAGTGCGAACAGCCCACCTGCGACGGTGATGAAGCCCAGTACGTCGAACTGCCGTCCGGCCTTTCCGGGGAACGCCGGCAACACCAGCGCCGCAGCCACCGTGGCGAGGATCCCGACCGGCACGTTGACGAAAAAGATCGACCGCCAGCCCACGTACTCGACCAGGTAGCCACCCAGGGTCGGGCCGATCGCCGGGGCGAAGACAATGCCCAGGCCATACAGGCCCATGGCAGCGCCGATCCGTTCTCGCGGCACGATCCGGTACAGCATCGTCAGCGTGAGCACCGGTAGCACCGCGCCGGGAATTGCCTGCAGGATCCGGAAGGCCACCAGGCTGTTCAAGTCCCAGGCCAGCCCGCACAGCGCTGATCCGGCCGCGAAGCCGAGCAGCGCGACGTTGTACACCCGGCGCAGCCCGAAGCGGTCACCCAGCCATGCGCTGGCCGGCACCACCACGCCCAGCGCCAATGCGTATGCCGTGGTCACCCACTGCACGTCGTCGGTGGTCGCCCCGAATTCCTTCTGAATGGTGGGGATGGCCACATTGACGATGTTGGTATCCAGCAGCGACATGAACATTCCGGCGACCAGCACCACCAGCGGCAGCCCCCACGCCACTCCCGCAGGACTGGCACCCGCGTGCGGGTACGCCCCGTTCCGTACTGCGGGGTCGGCGCCCGATCCCGTCATTATTGGGCGAGTCATGATCCCACTATGCCATCTCCTACATCAATGGATCTACTCTTCTCAAACTCCAATTCGACCTCGCGACAGTCAGCCAATCCTTCAGCCGTCAAACCTTTATTGTCATTCAGGTTTCGATCGGGTTTCGAGATGGTTAGGCGCGGGCCCGAATTCCGGTCCGGCGCTGTTCCCGCGCTGTTCCAGATGTGCTGCGATCTCGGTCCACACCCGTGCGTATCCGCGGGCCAACTTCGCCACCGAAGTCGCACAGTGATCGGGGACCATTTCGACGAACTTGTTAGACCCCGTCAACCCCACGCGGTGCGCGTCCAACCACCGGATCAGGGACCGGCCCACGTCGCTGAACCGGAGCGACGGGTCGGCCTTGAGGTTGGCCAGGATGTGGTCGGCTCTCCCCGCGGTGCCCGCCGCATGGCCCACGGTTCGTTTGGGAGGGTAGATGTCCGGCGGCAAGTCAGCCGCTGGTGATTCCGGGATTCTCGGTGACGGCACCGCTGGTTCCTGACCACTACGGATGCGTCGCCGCACGTCATGCACAGTGGACGGGGACACTCCAGCCTCAAGGGCGATCGCGCGGATCGATGCTTCGGGCTTCTCGGTCAGCAGCTCGGCTGCCCTCACTCTGCCCACGGTGCCGTCGAGGGGCCGCGTTCGGCCGTCCCTTCCGACCCTCGTAGTCGACTGGCCATTCTGCACGGTCGAACGCCGACGTAGCTTACCGACGGTTCCCGCCGAGAGGCCGGTGGCGCTGGCGATCATCCGGTTCGACCATTGCGGGTGCGACCCCATGATCCGGACCGCCGCAGCGATCCGATCGGCACGGGTCAGCGGCAGTCCGTGTGCGATGTTCAGCTGCACTGCCAACACGAATGAGTCGTCTTCCGTGCCGTGGTATATTCTTGCCTCGATCTTCTCTTCGCCGCGCAGGACCGCAGCGCGAATTCTATGCATACCATCGATAACCCGCATCGATTGACCATGGACGACAATCGGGGGCAACCGCGCCTCCGACTCGGCGAGCACCTCAACGTGATCGACGCTTTCACCACTTTGCCGCGGAGATTCGTTAAGCACCAGGGAGCTGAGCGACAGCACGACGGTCGGGAGTCTATCCAGCTGGACGGGCTTCCAGGCAGCAGGTTCAGGCTCTTTTTCTTCGCTCAATCCTACGCGAGCCACCGGGCAGTTGTCAGCCATTGCTGCCTTCCCGGACTGCATGTACGAAATGACCGGTGACGGAATCGCTGCGCCTTGGCGTCACTGCGCGGACAGACAGCGTTCCGGCAGCGCGCCGCCGGGTATTGAAAGTAAGCATTCCGGCCCCCCTCTATGCTACATCCAAGAAATTCGTAACCGCTCTCTGAGTCCTTCGGGGAATCGACGTCGAAGGTTCGGGATTCACCACCCTCGGCGACTCTTCGCGCACTGTTCGGGGCTATGTACGATTTGCCCGCCTTGCGTGTGGCGCAACGTCCTTTTCCCCAGTTCGACACGCCTACGGTGAGTGTAGCTGCTGCCTCACGCATACGGTAGCAGCACACCAGATCAGATAAGCATTATTAGAGGATGGCCGGCGAACTTGATACACCTTCTTTCATTGTTAACCATGATGTCACCAGTAGGTCGCGACGCAGGGCGGCCCGGAACTTCCCTGAACCCACACGGAGCACTCGAAAAGGCCCTCTCGGGTCAGTCGTGGCGTCCTCAATTGCTATCTGCTACGAAGGCACCGGAAAGGGTGAACGGGTCATGTTGCGGAATTGTTACGGCGTGATTCGAGACGTCCCTTTCGAGCAGTTCCGAGCCGCGCAGGCCCCGATGTGCGTCCGCGACGAGCGGTCCGGCTGAACCCCTGCTGGTCACCGCCGCGCGAGACGCTGGGCTATTGGGCGGTGCATCCGCCGTCGATGGCCAACGCCGCACCGGTGATAAACGTGGACTCGTCGCTGAGCAGGAAGGCGACGAACGCCGCGATCTCGTCCGGTTGCGATATCCGCCCGACCGGATTCACGGCCTCAGCCGACAGTTCGCCGTCGGGGGGCGCGCCCAGTAAGCTGCGGAACAGCGGCGTGTCCACTTCGCCGGTGACCAACGCGTTAACTCGGAGGCCTTGGCTGGCGCACTCGAGCGCGGCAGCACGAGTCAGCCCGACCACGCCGTGCTTGGCCGCCACATACGGCGCCAGGGCCCGTATCCCGATGGCGCCCGCGATCGATGCGTTGTTGACGATCGCACCACCACCGCCGGACGCTATAATTGCCGGGATCTGGTATTTGAGGCTGTAGAAGACACTGGTCAGGTTCTGGTCCAGATCCGCGTACCATGCCATCTTATCGATGTTCTGGACAACGCCCAAGGTGTTCACTCCTCCGACGTTGTTGAACGCTCCGTCCAGCTGGCCGAACTTCGTCACCGCTGTCTGTATCAACTCCGCAACGTCGGCTTCCACGGTGCTATCGGTAGCCAGGAAGATCGCCTGACCGCCCGCAGCGCGGATACTCGCTGCGACCTCTTCGCCCAGGTCCTCCCGGCGGGCTCCGATCACCACGGCGCCCCCTTCGGAAGCGATCCGCCTCGCGACCGCCTTTCCTATCCCGGAACTTCCTCCAGTGACCACGATCACCTTGGACTCGAAGCGAGTAGTCATATTCTCAGTCTCACTTTGTGGGGTTTGGCCGGGTAGGCACGGCACGACTTGATGCCGGATGTTCCTTGCCGTGGAATAAGCAGCGTGGCAGCGAGTCGAGGCAAGGTGGCGGTCAGTCTTGTGATATTGCCCTTGTGATATTGCCACATCGGACCAGGCGGACGCCGAGGTCGCTGCACAGCGAGTTGACGGTAATCGCGTCGTGTGGTATGAGTCCAGGGGCAGGCTCCGATCGACCCCTCGCCGTAACCCTTCCGTGGCGGACCGTTGCCTCTCCTTCACCGTGGTCGTCATAGTTTCCCTATGGGGGCTATCGACACGGGGACCGATGACCTATCTGCCACCCACCGTGGCTATGTCGCTGGCCGCTACCGGGACGGTGCTCTCAGTGACACCTGGACGGACGTCACGCGATGTGCCGAACGAACCTTCATCGCCTATCTGGCCCGCTGCGGGTGCGGCTGGCTCGGAGAGCCCCATCCAGCCGACCCCGACGGCTACCACACCTGCCAGCGCGACTTGATCAGAAATCACCTCTCCTCGATCGCGACACCTCGGCCGGCCGGTACCGATCGGTCACCCGACGACATGCCGCGGTGACCGTTGGGCGCCTAAGCGGTGATCTTGATGGGTGCGTCGTTGGGGGGTGGCAGGGTTTTGCCGTTGCGAAGTACTACGGGACCGACGGGCCGGGGTGCACCGTGCGGCGGGGGCGGGAGCGGCTGAGGTGGTCGAGGGGGCTGCGGGGCGGCTGGCAGGGTGATCGGCGTACCCGGTGCGGGTGGCGGCGGTTGGCGGTGCGCGGGGTCGACGAGGTCGGCTAGGCCCGGGTCGTCATCGAGGCGGGCGACCCCCAGCGGTGGCAAGCCGAGAAGCTGCTGGGCTGTCTTGGGGATGCTGACGTGGGAGCACCATCGGCTGTCGATCCGGGGCGCAACCGGGCCGCCGAACATGAGCAGTGGTACCCGCGGTCCGTAGGCCAGTTGGACTCCGTCTGGGGTGTATTCGATGTTGGGAGTGGCCACGTGGTCGTCCCAACCCCCCCAATCGTCCCAGGTCAGCAGGAACACAGTGGAGTTCCAGCCGCCGCTTTTGACTACGGCGTCGACCGCTTCGCGGATGGCATTCTGGCCGATCGTGACATCAGCGATGGGGTGCTCGTCTCGCGGGGAGTCGTGCCAGAGGTAGCACAGCCGTGGCAGCACGCCGGCGGCGGCGTCGGAGACGAACCGGTCAGAGGGCACGAGGTTGGCCGAGCCCTTGAGCTGGGTGTAGAAGCCGACGGGATAGTCGCCGCTGGCGGTGTAGCAGCGCCAGCTGATGCTGTGCTCGCCGGCGAGGCCCGGTACTGAGGGCATGTCCCACAGCGGTGCTGGCTGGGAGCGAGGCGGGTTGCGCAGAGTCGGGGTCTGCCCACCGACGAGCAGCAGGTGGTTGGGTGTGGAGTTGGTGCCAAACCCCGAGCAGTGGTTCTCCAGCAGCGCGCCGGTCAGTCCGAGATAGGCGTAATAGGGCAGTACCGTGTCGGTGTCGAACTGGGTATGGGTGGCGGTGTGCTGCCCGCTCAACCACCGGTAATAGGCATGTCGATCATGCGGATGATCACTTGCGGGAGGATTGGGCTGGATCGGCCAATCGGTAGCCACGTTGACCCCATACGGGGCCAGCCCGCGGAGATAGTTGTCGGTCGTATGGTTCTCCTGCACCATCACCACGACCCGGTCCACACCCGTCGCTGCCATGCCCGCGACTATGCCCACTGCAGGTGAACAACAAGTGAGGTAAAGCGGTCCAGTCGGCGTCGCGGGGCCGGACCTCCGCCATCCGCGCAGTGTTCATGCAATGTGCGGCTGGAAGTTTGTTCCGATCCCGATCGACTGGGGTGTGATTGCATTGCGCTGCCCGGCACCCGACCCGATCCGCAGCAGGTGTGCCGGAATTTCACCACCTGGCCCGTAACAGCCCAGAGGGGCGGTAGACCCATGAATGCTGGATTCGAGGATCTTGTTGAGCAGCTCGTGACCGAGCAGCCCTGCCCTGCCTGCAGCGCCCCTGCCGGCCAGCCCTGCGCCGGCCGAGATCGGGCACACAGGGCGCGGCGTGCCGCTGCCGCTGCCGCGCTTCCGGATGCAGAGTCCTGTCCTTGCGGCATCACTGTGCACGGTGGCTGGGGCTGCGGCTGCTGACTATCCCACCGGCGGCTGGTGCAGGTCGGCGATGTAGGCCAGCAGGGCCGACCCGTCGCGCTTGTCCAGCAGGTCGCGCAGGGGCCGCTCGCGGCCGGGTTCGACGGCGAAGACCCCACCGATGAGCTGGTGCGATTGTCCATCGGATCGCTGCCCGGCTGCAGCCATCAGGTCCGAGCTCGTCGATGCAGCAGCTCCTCCGCGGTGATCGGAAGCCGCAACTTGGCCACCTCGTGGTTGTAGACCGCATGATTGCCGTCACTGTGCGTTACCGCAGGGGAAGGACTGTTGCAGCGCGCGGATGTGCCACCAGCGGCAACTTTTCGCTGAGGCCGGCACCTGGTGAACGCGCGGGATACGGCGCGGCGGGCAGGTGAGGGCAGGATTCTGCCGCTATTGGCGGATTCTTATCAGGTTGGGGGTGTGGTGGAGGGGGTTGCGTCGTGGTGGCCCGCCCAGCCAGGGTGGTGGGTGGAATTCTGGGATACCGCTGGCCATGTCGAT
>DATAWX010000112.1:0-34574 GCA_036266995.1 Pseudonocardiaceae bacterium
ACGCGCCGTCCACAGACCTACCATGGCGCGGGCGAGGCGGTGCGCGGCGACGTGCACGACGCCGACTCGCTGAGCGCTGCCCTTGCCGGCTGCGATGCCGCCTACTACCTCGTGCACTCCCTCGACAACGCTGACTTCGAACAGCGTGACGCCGAAGCAGCGCGCGCCTTCGCCCGCGCTGCGGCCGAAGCGGGACTGCGCCGGATCGTCTACCTCGGTGGCCTCGGCGACGACGCCGACGACCTGTCTGCCCACCTGCGCAGCCGCCGCGAGGTGGAGAAACTGCTCGGGTCGGGTGGTGTGCCGGTCACCACGCTGCGGGCCGGGATCATCATCGGCCACGGCGGCATCTCCTGGGAGATGACCCGTCAACTGGTGGAACACTTGCCGATCATGGTCACTCCGCTGTGGGTTCAGACTCGAACCCAGCCGATCGCGGTGGCCGACGTGGTGCGCTACCTGGTCGGGGTGCTCGAAATTCCCGAAGCGGCCGGGCGCGCCTTCGACGTCGGCGGGCCGGACATTCTGGCCTATGTCGACATGATGCGCCGAGTCGCGGAGATCCAGGGCCGGCCGATGTTGATAATTCCTGTGCCGCTGCTCTCGCCGCAGCTGTCGTCGCTGTGGTTATCGCTGGTCACCGACGTGGACGTGCAGACAGGCCGCTCGCTCATCGACTCGATGACCAACGAAGTGGTGATGCGCGAGGACAGCATCCGGCGGCTGATCCCCTTCGAACCTCTGGACTACGACAACGCCGTACTTCAGGCCCTCGGCGAGCGGGTTAAGGCGCGGCGGAGGTCGTGACGAGCGCGGTGCGGAAATGGCGCCGGCGCTGGGAACGACTAGCGGCGGCGCTTCCCTCCTCGGTGGTGGACCAGGTCCCCTGGGGTCGCAGCGAATCGGACACCACGCTGCACCATCGCCGCCAGGTCGTCGCCGGGGTCTCTCTGGCCGGCGCGGGACTGCTGGGCATGTCCCTGTCGACCAAACCCGGCTCCCCGCAGTTCTACGGCCTCACCCTCGGTGTGGCCGCGACCTGGATCGTCGGAGGGCTGCTTTCCGGCCCGCTGCACCTGGGTTGGATCCACCACACCCTGCGCCGCCCGGTGCTCACCCCGGTGCTCACCGGGGTGGGGGCGTTCGCCGCGTTCTATGTGTGCGCCGTCGCCGCCCGGCACGTCCCGGTGCTGAACACGGCGATCTCAGGGGTCCTGCAGTACGCCCACCAGGGATCGAGCCCACTCGTGCTGCTCACGACCCTGGCAAACGGCGCCGGCGAGGAGGTTTTCTTCCGCGGCGCCCTCTACGCAGCCATCGGCGGCAGGCATCCCGTCGCCGTGTCCACAGCCGTGTATTCGCTGGCCACCGCCGCGACGCGCAACCCGGCGCTAGTGCTCGCCTCGGCCGCGATGGGCACGCTGTTCGGCCTGCAGCGAAGAGCCACCGGCGGCGTCCAGGCACCGATACTCACCCACCTGACCTGGTCGGCGCTGATGGTGCACTTCCTGCCCCGGCTGTTCGATGCGTCCGGCGGGCCTCCCGTCAGGTTGGAGCGACCGCTATCACCTTGCCCGAGTTCTCAAGATCGTCAATACTGAGCGGTAACGATGCAGGATCGCACTGCCATCCCTCAGTTTCGGCGATCATGGCGGGTCGGCCTGCTCCCGATGTCTTGGCTGAGATCGACGGCAGCCACGGGTTTCAGCCGGAAAGGCGGAAGCGCTCGAACCGAGAGGCGAGCAAGTCACGGTCTGGTCGATCCGCGGGTTTGGGAGGGAGTTGCAGGGCGGTCCCGTGCATAGCCTGGAGTCCATGCAGAAGCATCGGCCCGTCGGTCCGTTTGAGGAGGCGAGGGTGGATCCGCACCTCGAACTGCGGACTTACCCCCAGTAATTGCCGATCGAAGGCCCGGTGGTGGATTGTGCACATGGAGAGGCCATTAGGCACTATCGGCTCTCCACCCTCGGCGTCGCCGAGGATGTGTGAGGCCTCCAGCAAAACAGGCTCTTCGAGTCGGCAGACCGCGCATCGGCTCCGATAGGCGAGTAACACACGGCTGCGGAACATCACTTGGTGAAGTCTGCGACGCGCGATCGACGCTGCGTACCGCCGCTGCTCGGACGCCGGCACGCCGAGAGGCTCTACTCCATCTCCCGCGCCAGTCAGGTCCAACAGCACACCGCTGCCGTTGGGGTCCACCTCGACGGCGTACACGGGGTAGAGGGCGGAGTACACACCGGGTTGAACCCGCACAAAGTAAACCAGCGGTACGCCGAGTCGGACAGCTTCGACGAGCTTGCGGTTGTCCCCCGCGGCGGGGCTCCCGGTACGGAACGCGTACCTCACCAATCCCGAGCCATCGTCCACGTCTTCGTATGGGCTGTCCGGCACACTTACCACGGACAAGCTCGCCAGGAGATCGGCTGGGTTGCGAATTCCGCGGCCGGCGTCGATCAGCCCCATTGGTCGATCCGCGATCACCGCATCGAGGAGATCACGGCGGGACAGCAGGTTGCCGGTTTCAGCCACCCGGTCGTCGAGCCACTCGAATACTGCCGCGCGCAGTCGCTCGTCTTCCAGGGCCGTCGCCACCACATAAGCAGAGCATTTTCACGATGCGATGACAAGCTTCAACCTTTGTCGAGCGCTTTTTAGGGCGGGTCTAGTGGCCGTCCGTGATCGGGAAGGTGGTGTGAGCTTTGCCCGACGCAGATGCCGGGATTACAGGCAGTACCAGCGCGGACGGGTGTTGAGTGTCGTGCAGCACGGTCTGGTGGGCGACGTGGGCAGTCGTGCTGTCGCCCAGCCACGATCCAGCGTTGGGGTTTGGGTCGAATTGCGGGAAGTCGCTGGATGAGATCTCCAAACGGATCCGGTGGCCGGCGCGGAACAGGTTGCTCGTCGGCCATACCGTGATGGTGTATTGGTAGACCGTGCCTGACTCGATAGGTGTCGGTGTGCTGCTCGATTCCCGGAAGCTGGCCCGCTGGATGCCGTTGTTGAGGTTGACCGCGGTGCCGTCTGGGTGCACGTCGACCAGCTTGGCGGTCCAATCAGTATCGGGCGCCGAGGAGCTGGCGTAGAGCGTCACGCTGACCGGCCCGGTCACCTCTGTGTCGGTGGTCAACGGTGGTGTCGTGTAGACCAGCACGTCTGGTCGCTGCTCGATGGACTGCTGGTCATAGGGCCCTTGTGAACCGCCCAGCGCTCCGCAGCAGGAGTGACCACCCACGCTGGGCACAGGGTTGCGGGGGTCGTAGTCGTAGGTGTCGGGTTGCTGCCCGGTGGTCGGCGGGTTGGCGACCAATTGGCCGTCACCCATCACTGACGAGGCGTGTCCGTCGCTGGACAGATAGTAGTTCGTCCAGCGGGTGCCGGTCAGCGGCCAAGCCGACGCGGTTTTCCAGACGTTGGCGCTCATCTCGAAATAGTCGACCGTGGGGCCCGTGCTCACCCCGTTGTCGATGCCTTTGAGAAAATGGTCCCACCATGCCAGCATCAGCTCGTTGATCGGGCTGTCGGCGACCGGCCCGATCTGTTTGAGCATCGGCGCGCCGGGACTGTCCGGCCGTCCCCAACTGAGGTGGTCCCAGGGACCGATCACGATCCGCTGATTGGTACGCGCAAAGGCTGATCCGCCGGAGCTGACCATGCCGGTGAAGTTACGCACACCACCGGCGAGGAACCCGTCGTACCACCCCTCGACGTTCAACACCGGAATGTTGATCGTGGGGTAGTACTGCTGTGGCGCCCACTGCTGCCAGTAGGGTCCGTCGGTGTGGTGCGCGATCCAGTCGTAAAAATACGGCGCGACCGCGGCATCACCGGGATGAAGCGGCGGGAAGGCGCGATACGGCGTGTACCGTAGCCAGGTCGCGATGTTCTGGCCATCCTGGGTGAGCTGCTGGGCGACCTTGGTGTCACCTCGATTTCTGGCCGCCGATGAAGCGATCGTTTCCATTGCCCACGGTTCGATGAAGTTCAGCCGGAACGCGCCGTTCTCATAGGTCCAGCCGTCGTAGTAATCCGACGCGGTGTTGGCTGGCACGATCGTGGCCAGGTGAGGGGGAGCGGTCTCGGCGGCCAGCCACTGGGTCGCGCCAACATAGGACGAGCCATACATGCCGACCTTGCCCGACGATCCGGGCAGTTTCGCGGCCCACTCGACGCTGTCATAGCCATCGTCGCGATCATGGCCGAACTCCGAGAAAGTGCCACTCGAGGTGAACTGCCCCCGGATATCTTGGATGACCACCAGGTAGCAGTGCGAGGCGAACCAATCCGGACGCTGGTAGCGCGAGGGTTCGACCTGCGCGGCGTCCTTGCCGTACTGCGTGCGCATCAAGATCACCGGCACTGCCTGGGACGTGGAGGGCCGGTAGACGTCGGCGCGCAACGTTGTGCCGTCGCGCATCGGCACCGCCACGTTGGCCGTTTTCGTCACCGCGCACGAACCTGCTCCCGATGGTGGTGGCTCGGTCGCGGCGCATGCGGTGGCACCCAGCAAGGTCACCACGACCGCCGCCGCCATCCCAGACTTCGTCAACCAGCGCATACCCCTCAGCCCCAACCCTCATCTGTGGGTCTACACGGTTCCCAACGATGTGGGAAGCGATCATCGCCCCCTCGCTCGGTGCGTGATCGATCGCCTCGACCGGCAGTGACCGACCGTCGGCCAACCGTATGATCCGCGCTGTGCGCGCCACCTTGATCGTCAACCCGCATTCCGGTCGTGGCGCGGCGACGCGGGTGGCCGGCACCGTGGCCGATACGTTGCGCGCCGCCGTACCTGCACTGGTCGCCATTGTGACCGCCGATGCTGCCGAGACCAGCAGGGTCGCCGCACAGGCAGTGCAGCGAGGCGATGACGTGCTCGCCGTGCTCGGCGGGGACGGGACCGCGCACCTGGCCGCTCAGGCGCTCGCGGGCACCGCGACCGCGCTGGCGGTGGTGCCCAGCGGGAGCGGCAACGACCTGGCGGCGGCACTGGGCATCCCGGCCGATCCGGTGCGGGCCGCCCGGCACGTCGCGCAGGCCCTTCGAGCCGGGCAGCGGCGGAGGATCGACCTGGGTCGGGTCGAGGGCGCCGCCGGTTTCACCACAGTGCTGTGCACAGGCTTCGACGCGGCGGTGAGTAAGCGGGCCAACGCGATGCGCTGGCCTGCCGGGCCGCGCCGGTATGACCTGGCGGTGTTCGCCGAGCTCGCCGCGTTGACGCCCAGGCCGGTACGGGTGCAGGCCGGGGGAGGCGAGGTGGAACTGGAGGCGATCCTGGTCGCGGTCGCCAACGGATCCAGTTACGGCGGTGGGCTGCAGATCTGCCCGGACGCCACGCCGGCCGACGGGCTGCTCGACGTGATCGTCATCGCCGCGGTGAGCCGGCGCAGGCTGCTACGGGTATTCCCCGCGTTGCGCACCGGCGCCCACGTGCACGAGCCGGAGGTGACCATCCTGCGCGGCGAAAGCGTACGCATCGACGGCGACCCGGGCTGGCCGGTTTACGCCGATGGGGAGCCGCAGGGCACCCTGCCGGTGACGGTGCACTGCGAACCTGGGGCGCTCACCATCGTCGCCTGACGATTGCCGCGGCGTTGGTAGCGGTTGAGAGCCCGCCCCGGCCGGGTTGGCGGTACTTGAAGGGCACCCAACCGGGGGGTGTGACAGCCTGGGAAGGTGGCCAACTCTCCCGCAGAGGCGTACGCAGCGGCCCGGCGGCGGGTCGCCCACCCGCGCCTCGACGAGTTCGCTGGCAGCCTGCCGTTTCAGCTTGACCCCTTCCAACGTGCGGCGTGCGAAGCGCTGGAGGAAGGGCATGGAGTGCTGGTGTGCGCGCCCACCGGCGCGGGGAAGACGGTGGTCGGCGAGTTCGCGGTGCACCTGGCGCTGGCGCAGGGCAGTAAATGTTTCTACACCACACCGATCAAGGCGTTGTCCAACCAGAAGTACGCCGATCTGACGGCCCGGCACGGCGCGGACACGGTCGGCCTGCTCACTGGGGATACCTCGATCAACGGCAGCACCTCGGTGGTCGTAATGACCACCGAGGTGCTGCGAAACATGATCTACGCCAGATCGTCCACCCTGGACGGGTTGGCTTACGTCGTGATGGACGAGATCCATTACCTCGCCGACCGGTTCCGCGGCGCGGTGTGGGAAGAAGTGATCCTCAACCTCCCGGACAGCGTGCGGCTCGTCGGCCTGTCCGCCACGGTGAGCAACGCCGAGGAGTTCGGCGAGTGGCTGGTCGACGTGCGCGGCGACACCGCGGTGGTGGTCGACGAGCACCGTCCGGTGCCGCTGTGGCAGCACATGATGGTCGGCTCGCGGATGTTCGACCTATTCGCCGACAGCACCACCGACAGCACCACCGACAGCACCACCGACGGCCTCACTGTCGACCCGCAGCTGGTGCGGCGCGTGCAGGAGGTGGAACGGCGCAGCGGGTGGGATCGGCCGCGGCACGGCGGACCGCGATTCCGGCCACCGGCCCGGGTGGACGTGGTGGCGCGGTTGGACCGTGACGAGTTGCTGCCCGCGATCACCTTCATCTTCAGCCGGGCCGGCTGCGAAGCAGCGGTGAACCAGTGCGTCCGCGGCGGGTTGCGATTGACCACCCCTGAGGAGTCTGAGCAGATCCGCCGGGTCGTAGACACCCGCACAGCTGACCTGCCCGAGGGTGACCTCGGTGTGCTCGGCTTCTGGGAGTGGCGCGACGCGCTGGAGCGGGGTGTCGCCGCCCACCACGCCGGGATGCTGCCCGCGTTCAAGGAGACCGTGGAGGACCTGTTCGTCCGCGGGCTGGTCAGAGCGGTGTTCGCCACTGAAACCCTTGCGTTGGGGATCAACATGCCGGCCCGCACAGTGGTCCTGGAACGGTTGGTCAAGTACAACGGTGAAGCCCATGTCGATCTCACTCCCGGCGAGTACACGCAGCTCACCGGCCGGGCCGGGCGCCGCGGCATCGACGTCGAGGGCCATGCAGTGGTGCTGTGGCAACCCGGAGTGGATCCGGCGCAGGTGGCCGGGCTCGCGTCGACCCGCACCTACCCGCTGCGCAGCTCGTTTCGGCCCGGCTACAACATGGCCGTCAACCTGGTCGATCGGGTCGGCGTGGCCGCCGGTCGGGCACTGCTCGAACAGTCCTTCGCGCAGTTCCAGGCCGACCGCTCGGTGGTGGGGCTGGCCCGCCGGATCGACCGCAACGCCGAGGGCCTCGCGGGCTACGCCGAGGCGATGGTCTGTGACGTGGGTGATTTCGCCGAGTACGCACAGTTGCGCCTGCAGATCTCCGAGCGGGAGCGGGCACTGGCCCGTCTCGGTGGTGCGGTGCGCCGCGCCGAGGTGGCGGCGTCACTCGCCCAGCTCAAGAGCGGCGACATCATCGCGGTGCCCGGCGGGCGCCGGTCGGGCCTGGCGGTGGTGATCGATCCTGGTGACGGCCCAGCCGAAGATCCCCGCCCGCTGTTGCTCACCGAGGACCGCTGGGCGGGCCGGCTCACGATCGCCGACTTCCCGACCCCGGTCCAGGTGCTCGGCCGAATGCGGCTACCCAAGCGGGTCGAGCACCGGGTGCCCCGGGTGCGCCGTGATCTCGCTTCGGCGCTGCGCGAGGCGGGCATCACGGCCCCGCCCCGGGCCCGGCGGCGCGGCGAGGCGGCTGACGACGCCGAGTTGGCCGCGTTGCGCCGAGCGCTGCGGGCGCATCCGTGCCACGGCTGCGACGACCGGGATGCGCATGCCCGGTGGGCTGAGCGTTACGACCGGCTGGACCGCGAGACGGGCACACTGCGCCAGCAGGTGGCCGCCACCACGCACTCACTGGCCCGCGAGTTCGACCGGATTCGCGCGCTGCTGACCGAGCGCGGTTATCTAGACGGCGAGCAACTCACCGAGCACGGCCGCCGGCTGGCCCGGTTGTGGTCGGAGACCGACCTGCTGACCGCGGAGTGCCTGCGGCACCGGATCTGGGATGGTCTGGAGCCCGCCGAGTTGGCCGCGGTGGTCTCGGTGCTGGTCTTCGAGGCCCGCGGGGACGCTGCCGCTCCCCGGGTTCCTCCCGGCCCGGTGAGCGATGCGCTGGTGGTTACCGTGCGGTTGTGGGCGGAGCTGGAGGCCGACGAGCGGCGGTACCGGCTTGAGCGCACCCGCGAACCCGATCTGGGTTTCGCCTGGCCAGTGTACCGGTGGGCGCGTGGGGAGTCATTGTCTGCGGTGTTGGTCGCTGCTGAGACCAACGGTGCTGAGCTGTCCGCGGGAGACTTCGTTCGGTGGTGCCGCCAGGTGGTCGACGTGCTCGACCAAGTGCGGGGTGTCGCGGGGGAGAACTCTGTGCTGGGGGACGCGGCCGCCGCTGCGGTACGCGCGTTGCGCCGCGGCGTGGTCGCCCTGGGCACTGTGTGAGAGGTCCTCATCAGCGCTTCGAAGACGTTGGGGTCGTTCTTGTCAGAGTCGCTGGTAGATCTCCCGGCGATGCCCGACGATCAGAA
The DNA here is from genome assembly GCA_036266995.1 of Pseudonocardiaceae bacterium. Lineage (GTDB taxonomy): Bacteria > Actinomycetota > Actinomycetes > Mycobacteriales > Pseudonocardiaceae. Next base: position 8,490 of record DATAWX010000112.1, read on the forward strand.
CGAGCACCAGTAGCTGGGCATCCTCGATCTCGTAGACGATGCGGTAGTCGCCGGTTCTGACTCTCCACTCACTAGCGCCGCCGACCAATCGAGTCGATGCCGGCGGTCGCGGCTCGGTGGCGAGCAGCTCGATAGCTGCTTGAATGCGTCGTCGCACCTGGGGCTCGAACTTGCGCAATTGGCGTGCTGCGGCTGGGGCCAGCGCGACGTGGTAGATCATGCCAGGCCGAGATCGGCCTTGACCTCTTCCCAGGGTATCGGCGTCGCCCCGGTCGCCTGCATCTCGGCACGTGCTTGTTCCGCAGCCCGTATGTCGGCCATGTCCTCAGCCAGCTCGAGGATGCGGTCCAGATCGTCGGCATCTATCACTGCCGCCACCCGACGCCCGCGACGAGCGAGGTAGACCGGCTGGTGGTCTGCACGAGCGCGATCGATGATCGCCGCCAGCTGGGAGCGTGCGTCGGAGACGTTCAGTGCCGCTGCCTCAGACATGCTTAGAGCGTACAATATTATCTAGTTCAGTACCAGATAACTTGTAGATGTACAGTTTTGCGCGGACCACGCGATTCGGCCACGTCGTCGAAGATGTTCATCCAACCGCCGCTCGACTCATCGCTACGCCGCCGTGGGGTCGCCCTGGGGACCGCCTGCGACGACCCTCAGCTATGCTCTGCCACTCTTTTCGTCCCGGTGCCGGTGCACTGGCCTGGCTAAGAGGAGTGATGACGGGTAGTGGTCGATGACGAGTTACGCGCGTTGCATGCGGACTGGCCCCGGGCGGGCGAGCCTCTTGATCTCGGCATACACGACCTCCCGCACACTTCAGCAGGGATCGAATGGTGGTATCAGAACATCCATCTCACCACTGAGGACGGAGCTCGGTACTCCACTTTTGCCGCATTTTTCCGCTCGGCTGTGTCGGGTGCGGACGGCTCAGAGGTCGTGCACTGTCACGTAGCGCATTGGGCGTTGACCGACGTCGAACACAACCGATACCTGCAGGACGCGTCCGTGGACAGCGCGACCCTGCAGATGGTACGCGACATGGTGCAGGCGGATGGTGTGCTCGACCGAGAGTTCGCCCGGTCATTCGCCGCCTCCATGGGCGGTGGCACCGTCCCCCTGCCGGACCGCGCCATGGCCGGACCCGTGGTCGTGGATCAGGACAGGTTGTCACTGGATTACGGCCGTGACGCACACTTTTCCCGGGACCGCGTGGGCCACTCATATCTGTTGCGCATGACGACATCAGACGGACAACACGGCTTGGACCTGCGGCTGGTACCGGAGAAGCCGGCGATACTTCACGGAGTCGACGGAATCGTCCAAGGCACACACGAGGACAACCGCGACGGGATGTTCTACTACTTCATCCCGCGATGTGCCGTGCAGGGCAGCATCGTCGTCGACGGACGGCGCAAACGGGTCGCCTCGGGCAGCGGCTGGTATGACCACGAGTTCGGCGGTGCGCCCCGCAACCGGCATGAGGGGGTATCCGGCGTCGAGGCCGCCTGGGAGTGGGCTGGCCTGCAGCTGGACAACGGCTGGGACCTCACCCTCTACAACCTGCACTTCCTCGACAACGGTAGTAACAGCGACAGCGCGGGCCAGAGCCTGGGGATCGCCGTCGCACCCGATGGCAAGCGGATCGTTCTCGACGCTCACCGGATCGAGGGAAGCGACGTCTGGACCTCGGTGCGCACCTACAACTCCTACCCCACGGCGTGGCGGGTGACCGCCGCGAGCCATGGGATCGACCTGAAACTGCGGCCCGCCTTCCCGGAACAGGAGTTCCGCACCCTGGCGGCAAAACGCGGGTTTTGGGAAGGTCGGGTCACTGTTGAAGGCGTCATGGACGGCGCACGCGTCGACGGTCTGGGATTCGTGGAGCTACTTCCCGCCCAACTCGTGGTCGATGTCGAACGCTGCCTGGACGCGGCCGCCGAAGAGAGTCGCAGACAGGTACGGCGCTTCTACCCGGACGCACTCACCGCGGCCGAGGCGGCCACCCTCGCCGGCGGTGATGTTTCCGCGGGAGAGCTGGACTGCGAGGAGATCACCCGCTCGCTGATCCAGCCGGTGCGTTACCTGGTGGACGCTGGAGGAAAGGCGTGGCGCGGCTTCGTCACATTGGCGGCGATTGAGCTGGCCGGAGGCGATGCCAACCCCTACCGATGCTTGCTTGCTGCTGCCGAACTGCTGCACTCGGGCAGCTTGATCGTAGACGACGTTCAAGACGAATCGCCCGTCCGGCGCGGCGTCCCCGCCGTCCACACGCTGTTCGGCACCGCGCAAGCGATCAACGCCGGTTCGGCCGCTTACTTCGCGTTCGAGCACGTCATCCGCACTGACCTGTGCATCTCCGATACGAAGCGGCTCGGCCTGCACGAGGCATACTTCGACGCGATGCGCGCCGCCCACATGGGGCAGGCCCTCGACATCGCCGGCCACTGGTCGACGGCCGAGCAGGCGCTCAAGGACGGCGATCTAGCGCTGCTGGAGAGGCGCATCCTGGCCGTGCACCGCCTCAAGACAGCGGTCCCGGCTCGGCGCCTCGGGCAGATGGGTGCGCTGCTCGGCGACGCGCCCCCGCTGCTGATCGGGCCGCTGTGCGACTTCTTCGAAGCTCTCGGCCTCGCCTACCAGATCGTCGACGACGTGCTGGACCTGCAACCCACGCCGCACCGGGCACTGCGCAAGCCGCCCTGCGACGACCTACGTGCTCGGAAACTCACCTTGCCCACGGCGAGGGCGGCCGGGCTGCTCGGCGATCCCGCCGGGCCCGCCCTCCTGCGGCACATCCGCACCATGGACGGCTCACCGCAGGACATCGCCGCATGTGTCCACACCATCGAAGCCAGCGGGGCGCTCGACTCGTGTCTCAACGAAGCCCACACGCTGCTGGCGAACGCCTGGGCCACAGTCGACCCATTGCTGCCGTCGTCGCTGATGAAGGCCATGGTTGAAGCCTTCGCTTGGCGCCTCCTGCACCGCGCCAACGCCGATGAGCACCATCGCGACGACCTCGTCCTCGAGGAACCATCCGCCCTCGCACTGTGTCAGCTGCACTGAGCGTGGTCCGGGTGCCCGTTTGATCGAAGCCGTGGCCATTAGAGCCGTGTGCGAGGTCCATCGGAAGCCGACGCCGGGCCCGCAGTCGATCATAACGCGAGTTAGCCCCTTACCCAGGCCCTGACCACGGGCGGTGTCCACGACGTAGACGTCGGCGAGGTTGGCGAATGCGACTCCATTGGAGATCGCGCGGGAGAAGCCGACCATCCGCCCATCGCCGGCGGCTTCGTAAGCACCCACCATCCGCCAGGCTGAATCCAGCTGCCGCTCCACATCCTGCCGGGTCCGCCACCGCGCCCAATACGCCTGCGAGGAGAGGAACAACCACACCGCGTCCCGATCGACGCGCGTTGGCTCGTCGTCGAACTGGTAGCCCCCGAACTCGATGACCATGCGCAGACGGTGCCACATGCTGCAGTGGTGCGCGGCTGGCCACATGTCGATCGGATCATTACCGTTTGGATCACGATCTCTGCTGGGAGGTGGCAGTGATGGTTTTCGGTTTCCTGGCCCGCTCTCGTATCGTCGCACCCGCTGGCTGGAGCCGCTGGCTGGTCCCCCCAACTGCTCTGTCGGTGCACCTGGCGATCGGGCAGGCGTACTCGTGGAGCGTGTTCAAGCCGGCCCTGGAGAAGTCGCTGGGGATCAACGGGACGCTCTCGGCGATCCCGTTCGAGCTGGGTATCGTCATGCTCGGCCTGTCCGCGGCACTGTTCGGCACCCGAGTCGAGCGCAACGGTCCGCGGTGGGCGATGTTCGTAGCGACGTGCTGTTTCTCCTCCGGTTTCCTCATCTCCGCGCTGGGCGTGTACACCCGGCAGTACTGGGTGGTCATCCTCGGCTACGGCGTAATCGGTGGCATTGGGCTGGGCATCGGCTACATCTCCCCGGTGTCCACACTGATCAAGTGGTTCCCCGACCGTCCTGGCATGGCCACCGGCATCGCGATCATGGGCTTCGGTGGCGGCGCGCTCATCGCCTCGCCGTGGTCCGCGCAGATGCTCAACGCCTTCGGGGTGACCACCGCGGCGGCGGGCCAGGGCACCGCCGGCATCGCCAAGGCTTTCCTGATCCACGGACTGGTCTATGCGGTGTTCATGTCGATGGGCTGGCTACTCGTACGGGTGCCCGCGGAGGGCTGGAAACCGGCCGGCTGGGACCCCTCGACCGTACGGTCCAGGACGTTGATCACCACCGCGAACGTCTCGGCCCGCAACGCGATCCGCACCCCGCAGTTCTGGTTCCTCTGGGTCGTGCTCTGCCTGAACGTCACCGCCGGTATCGGCATCCTGGAGAAAGCCGCACCGATCTACCAGGACTTCTTCCCCACCGCGGCCTCCAAGGCGGCACTGGCGTCGGCCGCGGCCGGCTTCGTCGCCATACTTTCGCTGGCCAACATGGTCGGCCGGTTTGTCTGGTCGTCGACATCGGATCGCATCGGCCGCAAGAACATCTACCGCTGCTACCTGGGTTTCGGCGCGCTGCTGTACCTGGCGATCGTGCTGACCACCAACGCCAACAAGGTGCTTTTCCTCGTCTGCACGCTGCTCATCATCTCCTTCTACGGAGCCGGCTTCGCCACCGTCCCGGCCTACCTCCGGGACCTGTTCGGCACCTTCGAGGTCGGCGCCATCCACGGCCGGTTGCTCACCGCCTGGTCGACTGCGGGCGTGCTCGGGCCGCTGCTGGTCAACGCCATCGCCGACGCCCAGACCCGAGCCGGGCACACTGGCCCATCCAAATACATCCTGTCGTTCTCGATCATGATCGGGCTGCTGGTGGTCGGATTCGTGGCCAACGAGCTGATTCGACCGGTGAGACCGAAGTTCCACGAGCCCGCCGCGGCGCGGGCGGCCGCGAGCCTGGCGGAGAGGGGTAGGCCGTGACCGAGGTCCGCACACGCAGGCCGGTGGACGAGCCGAGCAACCGGGCACCGCTGATGGTCCTGGCTTGGCTCTGGGTGCTCGCGCCGTTCGGCTACGGGGCATACGAGCTTCTGGTTAAAATTCCCGCGCTGTTCGGGAGCTGAGCAGCGGCCCGGACACAATGGGCGCGGAACGGACCCTCTCGCGTTAACTGGGGAGCTGGATGCGCAGTGCCGCCCCGGGCTCAGACCGTTCGAGCAGCTCCACCCGCCCGCCGTGGGCCGCGGCGATCTCACTCACCAGCGCCAGCCCGAGCCCGTAACGCCGCCTACCCTGCGATGGCCCAGGCCTACCGGAGACGAAGCGGTCGAACAGCCGCGGGGCCAGTTCGCGATCGATCCCCGGGCCGTCATCGGAGACGTCAACGAGAACATGCCCATTGCTGGTGTACACGGCCACGGTCACTTCGTGCTCGGCGTGCCGCACGGCGTTGTCCACGAGCGCGGTCACCGCGCGCCGCAGCGCCACCGGGGAGCCCGGCGCCCGGACCGGCCCGGTATCGGGTTTCGGGCCGGTCAGCCGGATGTCCCGCTCGGCCGCCGCTGGGGCCGCTGCAGCGAGCACCCCGCAAGCGAGTTCGGCCAGATCGACCGGCTGACGGGTTTGTGAGGCCACCGGGTCCGCGGCCACCAGCAGATCCTCCAGGATCTCGCCGAGCCGGGCGCTGTCGGCGACGATGCCCTCGACGTCGGACAGGAGCGCAGCGGGCGCAGAGCCACCATCCAGGCCGCTGCGCAGCCGCCGGCGAAGCAGCTGGGCACGGGTACTGAGCAGGGTCACCGGGGTCCGCAGTTCGTGCCCGGCGTCAGCGACGAACCGGCGCTGCAAACCCAGCGCGGCTGACAGCGGCCGCAGCGCGCGGTACCCCAGCCAGGTTCCGGCCGCAGCAGCGAGCAACAGCCCGAGTCCGCTGCAGACCAGCAGGGTTGCGATCAGTTGATCGCGTTCGGTGTGGTTGGCGGTGAGGTCCAGAATGCCCTGCGCAACCGTGCCATCGGGCTGGCGCAGGGTCTCGATCCGGTAATCGACGTCGCCGATCCGGACCTCCGCGGATTCCCGGAAACCAGCCGTTGCGGCCCGGGCGATCTCCCCGGTATCAGGCAACCCCGCGGGCATGCCCGCGGTGACCGCTTTCCCATGTGGTCCCTGGAGGGCGAGCCAGATCCCGGCAGGCGGGTCGATGGCGTCGTCGGCGCGGGTCACCGCCGCGTCAAGCAGTATGGTGGCGGCGTGGCGCTGGCTGCTGAGTACCACGGCGACGGCGGCGGCGGACAGCAGCACGACGATCGCGGACGCGAGCAGCGCGGCGTGCAACCCCAACCGGAGCGCCGCCCTGCGCAGCAGGACGGATTCGACGCTGGAGGCGCTGGTCACCGTCCGGGGTCCCGGCCGAGACGGTAGCCGCGGCCGCGTACGGTGTCGACGATGCCGCGGCCGAGCTTGCGTCGCAGGTAGTGCACGTAGGTGTCGACCACGATCGGGCTTTCGGCGTCGGTGAACACCCCGGTGAGCAGATCGGCGCGGCTGAATATCTGCCCGGGCCGACCAGCCAGCGTAGCCAGCAACCCGCACTCCCGTTCCGAGAGTTGCACAGGTTCGGCGCCTGCGCCGGTGTGGTCCGCAGCGGGGGAGACCTCTCGGGCGTCGAGATCGAGCCGGTAACCGCCGACCGGCAGCATCCGGGCCGCGTCGAGGTGGCGACGCCGCAGCGCGCGCAGCCGGGCGAGCAGCTCGTCGACGTCGAAGGGTTTAGCCAGGTAGTCCTCGGCGCCGGCGTCGAGCCCGGCGACCCGGTCCGCAGCGGTGCCACGTGCGGAGAGGACCAGCACCGGGGTGGTCACTCCGTGGCGGCGCCACTGTCTCATCAGACCCAGACCCTCAATGGCCGGCAACCCGCGGTCCAACACGATCACGTGGTAGCTGCGGGTGAGCCCGAGGTGCAGGCCGCGCTGCCCGTCACCGGCGATATCGACCTGGTAGCCCTCGTCGGTGAACAGTGCGGCGAGAAGGGCGCTGAACTCAGGCTCGTCTTCGACGAGGAGTAGCCGGACGCCGCCTGTGGTGAGAGGTGGGGTCGAGTCCACAGCGGCCATCTTTGTCCCCCATCGTGGTGTGGCCAGCACGCGCACTGTCGGTCTTCACAGGATTCTCCAAGACCGTTCTAAAATTTCCAGTGCACGCTGACCCCATGAACCATTCCCAAACCAGTGCGGCCGGCCGCCCGCGAACGCGGTCCTCAACGAGTCGTCCAGGTGACTCGTCGGTAAGCCACCAAACCCCTTCCAGGATGCCGCAGCCAGCCGACCCCGCCGGTCGCGCGGTGGGAAGCAGCCTGGTTGCGCGGATAGTCGGTGTCGTTGGATGCCTCGCGGTCGCCGCCATTCACATCATCGACCAAGGTGGACTGCCCGGCACGAAAGGCCCCGAATACGTCCAGATCATGTACTACGCGCTGGAAGTCGCGGCCGTCTTGGTGGCGGCAGTGCTGCTGACCAACCGCGCGCGAGTGGGGTGGTTTCTCTCGCTGGGGGTCGCAGCCGGCCCCATCGTGGGCTACGTACTCTCCCGCGGACCGGGGATGCCCGGCTACACCGATGACATCGGCAACTGGGGCGAATCCCTCGGGGTGGTGAGCCTCGTCGTCGAGGGCATCCTGCTGATCCTCGCCATGGTGGCGCTGCGCTGGTACGCCTCATCAGCGAACAGTCCGGTGCCCGGCGGGCGCTGAACCAGTCCGCTCAGGCTCAGCGCCAACGCCGCCAATAGCCGTTGCCTATAGCTGGGCCGACGGGCGGCTTCGTCAACGACCAAGCGCGGGGCTGCCCCGTGGGACTCAGTTGTGGATCTCGTGTTCGGATTGGATCGGATCCTGTCGACGCCCAACGACCTGCCGTGATCGTCGACACTGAGCGATGGCAGCGCAGTCTTGCACGGTCACCGCACACTATTGGCGATCTTGAGAACGCGAGCAAGGCGATCGAGCAACAGCCTCAACGCTTGGGAAGCGTGTGGCGTGGCGTGATGGCCAGTCAGGAGGTGCCACCGTGCCGCAAATCATGCCCGGCCCGGACCCTGGGGTCAGGGAATTCGTGCGGCGGTTAGGGGTGGGCGACGTTGTCGCCCGGGCGCTGATCCAGCACGCCCGAGAATCCGGGATCCGGCTCGTGACGGCGACCACACCGCTCGGGTGGACACCCGGACTCGCCTTTCTCGAGCACCTCGGCTTCGCCCTCGAGGCCCCCGAAGAGCCCTGCCACCAGAGCAGCAACCGCAACCTCGGGCCGCGGGAGGTCGTGGTCCGCCGCGGCTCCCTCCGGCTCGGCTCCTAGAGCGTAGGACCGAGCTATCTTGCAGCGCCTTCAGCGCGTCCGCTTGCCGGCGCGCAGCGCCTCGACCGCTCTGGCGACCCGGGCGTTGCGAGTTTCGGTTTTCTTGGCCTCCTCGATCCAGCGCACCCACTCCTTGCGGTGGGTGTAGGCGAGGATGTCAAAGAACCGTCGCGCTTCGTCGTCGTGCGCAAGCGCGTCCGCGAGATCGGCTGGCGCGATGACCTCCCGTGGCGCGGTGTCCAGCGCGATGTCGACGTCGACTTCGTCGCCCGCGGCGACTCCGGCGGCGGCGCGATTCTCCGCGCTGAGCGGGACGAGGAACCGACCACCCATCCATGCGACGGTTGTTCGGTACGTGTGGTCGCCGACCCTGATCTGCACTGGCGGCCTGTTCCCTGAGGCGAGCGCCGCGACGACGGCCTCGGGAACCGGTAGACCGGTCGCTGTCTTCCCACCTAGTTCGACGGTCGTGCGAAACCTCATGTCGGCGAGTATGTCGGGAACTATGTCCGGGACGCGAGCATGCATCCACCGGTGAGCCCGGCGAGGATCGAGGCATGAACGGCATCGAAGAGTACGACTACGTCGTCGTCGGCGGTGGTTCGGCGGGGTGCGTGCTGGCGGCCCGGTTGTCGGAGGACCCGTCGGTGACGGTGTGCCTGCTCGAGGCCGGCCCGTCCGACGTCGACGATCCGAAGATTTCGCGACTGGAACAGTGGCCGCAGCTACTCGGTTCCGGCTACGACTGGGACTATCCGATCGAGCCGCAGACCAGCGGCAATAGCTTTTTGCGGCATTCTCGAGCCAAGGTGCTCGGGGGCTGCTCGTCGCACAATTCCTGCATCGCATTCTGGACCCCCCGCGAGGACCTCGACGGCTGGGCGGCGACGGGCTGTACAGGCTGGAGCGCCGACGAGTGTTGGCCGCTCATCGCGCGGTTGGAGAACAACGATGGCCCCGGTGACCACCACGGCCGCAGCGGCCCGGTGACGCTGCGGCAGATCGCACCGCACGACCCGTGCGGCGTCGCGGTGCTGGCCGCCTCCGCCGCGGTCGGCCTGCATACCGTGCGCTTCAACGAGGGCGCCACGGTCACCGAGGGAGCCGGCTTCTTCCAGATCAACGCCGACGAGGACAACACCCGCATGTCGTCCTCACGCGGGTACCTGCACCCGATCATGGGTCGGCGACGGAACCTGGCCGTGCGCACCGGCGCCTGGGTCAAGCAGGTGTTCTTCGACGCCCACAAGCGGGCGACCGGAGTGGAGTACCTGGAATCCGGCCAGTACGGCACTGCGCACGCCCGGCGGGAGGTGATCCTGTCCGCCGGGGCGATCGAGACGCCCAAGCTGCTCATGCTGTCCGGCCTCGGCCCGGCCGAGCACCTGCGCGACGTCGGCATCGACGTGCTGGTCGACATCCCCGGCGTCGGATCCAACCTCGACGACCACGTCGAGGGGCTGGTGATGTGGGAGGCCTCGAGACCGATGGTCACCCGCTCCACGCAGTGGTGGGAGATCGGCCTGTTCACCCGGACCGAACCAGGCCTTGATCGTCCGGACCTGATGATGCACTACGGCTCGGTGCCCTTCGACATGAACACACTGCGCTGGGGGTATCCGACCACCGCCAACGGCTTCTGCCTGACCCCGAACGTCACCCGCGGCCGGTCCCGGGGGACGGTTCGGCTCCGGTCACGGGACTTCCGGGACCGGCCGAAGGTGGACCCCCGCTACTTCACCGATCCCGACGGCCACGACCTCGCCGTGATGCTCGCCGGGATCACCCTCGCCCGCCGGATCGCCGCCCAGCCGGCGCTGCAGGGCTGGATCGAACGCGAACTGGCACCTGGCCCGGACGCCGTCACCAACGATGAGGTCATGGATTACATCCGTAAGACGCACAACACCGTCTACCACCCCGCGGGCACGGCCAGGATGGGTGCTGGCGACGATCCGGCGGCCGTGCTTGACGCGCGGCTGCAGGTCAAGGGGGTAACCGGACTGCGCGTCGCCGACGCCTCCATCATGCCCTTCCTGCCGGCCGTCAACCCGAACATCACCATCATGATGATCGGGGAGAAGGCCAGCGACATGATCGCGCAGGACGCGGGTCAGTGACGACGCTGAAGGGCCGTGACAAGGCGGTCCACCGCGGCACCCAGGCCCCACCTGTGCTGCAGCGCGGCGAGCGCGGCCGGGTCTGCGGGCTCTGCAGGCAGCGTGTCGTCGCGATCCTGGTGCACCGGGGCGTCGATAGCCACCCGCACGACGCTGGGCGCCAGCTCCAGATAGCCGCGAGCGGCGCCCAGCTTGGCCCGCATCCCCCCGGCGAGCGCCGCTTGCGGATCATCCAGTGCCGCGAGCAGGCCTTCAATCGAGCCGAACCGGCTGATCAGCGTGGCGGCGCTCTTCTCGCCGATCCCGGGCACTCCGGGCAGCCCGTCGGACGGGTCGCCGCGTAGCGCGGCCAGATCCGCGTAGCCGGGCCCGGCACCGGTTTCCGGCAGCCCGTAGCGGCTGGCGAGTTCGGCGGGGCCGATCACCTCCGCTTTGGCCAGCCCCCGTCCGACGTAGATCACCCGTACCTTCGTCGGCTCGGCGCGCACGACCTGGAACAGGTCCCTATCACCGCTGACGACCTCAACCGGGTCGCGGCGCTCGGCCGCGGCCAGCGCGCCGATCACGTCATCTGCCTCGTACCCCTCCGCGCCCGCAGTGGCCAGGCCGGCGGCGGCCAGTACTTCGAGGATCAGCGGGACCTGCGGGCTCAGAGTGTCGGGCATTACCTCGACATCGGGAGCGCCGGGCCCGGTCTGCTCGGCGACGCGGTGCGCCTTGTAGGAGGGGATCGCGTCGACCCGGAAGGCTGGTCGCCAGTCCAGGTCCAGGCAGGCGACCAGCCGGGACGGCCGACGCTGCTCGATCAGACGGGCGAGCATGTCGGTGAAGCCGCGCACCGCGTTCACCGGGGTGCCGTCCGGAGCAGTGATCGACTCCGGCACTCCGTAGTAGGCCCGGAAGTACAGGCTCGCGGCATCGATCAGCAGTAGGGGCGCGTCCATGAGGGCAGAGCCTGCCAGCTCCCGTCACCGGCCGGTCCTAGGCTTGTGGTGTGCCCGCCCCACTCGACACCCTCACCGATCGCCTTGCCCGCACCCGTGACGCCACCCGGGTCGCCGGCTTGGACGCCCTGCTGATCACTCCCAGCCCGGACCTGCGCTATTTGCTGGGGGTCGGCGGCGAGTCCCATGAGCGGCTGACCTGCCTGGTCTTGCCCGCTGACGGTGACCCCGTGTTGGTGGTGCCGGCGCTGGAACGGCCGGGGCTAGACGGCACGCCGGCGCTCGAGCTCGGTCTGGAGATCGCCGAATGGGCCGACGAGGCGGACCCGTACGCCTTGGTCGCCGCTGCGCTGCGCAGGTCCGGGTCGGTCGCCCGCGCCGCGGTGGGGGACACGATGCCCGCCGCGCACGTGCTGGCGCTGCGCGACGCGCTGCCGGCCTGCCGCCAGGAGCTGGCATCGACGGTGCTGGCGCAGCTAAGGATGCGAAAGGACAGCGCCGAAATCGCTGCGCTGACCGCCGCGGGCCAGGCCATCGACCGGGTGCACGCCCGGATGGGGGAGTGGCTCCGGGTTGGGCGCACCGAGGCGCAGGTCGGCGCCGATGTGGCCGCCGCGATCGTCGCGGAGGGGCACACCGCGGCGGCGTTCGTGATCGTCGGTTCCGGTCCGAATGGGGCAAGCCCGCACCACGACGTCTCCAACCGGGTGTTAGAGCCCGGGGACGTGGTGGTGGTCGACATCGGCGGGCCGACGTCGGAGGGCTACTTCTCCGACTGCACGCGCACCTACAGCCTGGGTGAGCCGGCGGACGCCGACGTCGCCGCGGGATACTCGGTGCTCCAGGCCGCACAGGACGCCGCGGTGGCGGCTGTCGCGCCGGGTGTGACCGCGGAACAGGTCGACGCCGCCGCCCGGGTCCCGATCACTGACGCCGGTTTCGGTGCCCGGTTCATCCACCGGACCGGGCACGGCATCGGCCTTGACGTGCATGAACAGCCCTACATCGTAGCCGGAAACCACTTGCTGCTCGAAGCCGGGATGGCGTTCAGCGTCGAGCCCGGCATCTACCTTCCCGGCCGATGGGGTGCTCGTATCGAGGACATCGTGGTGGTCAGTGACAGCGGCGTGACGCGGCTCAACCACCGCCCACGGGAGCTTGCCGTGTTGCCGGTGTGACCACCGATCATGCCGCCAGCAGGCCGATCGCCTCCTTCGCCTGGCGCACCTTCTCGGTGGCCTGCTCGCGGCCTCGCTTTGCGCCGGCATGGAGCACCGCCCGGACGTAATCCGGATCTCGGGCGAGCTCGACATAGCGTTCCCGGACCGGCGTCAGGGTGGCCACCACGGCGTCGGCTACCGCCTCCTTCAGTTCGCTGTACCGGTCGAAGCGCTGGGCCAGGCTGTTGGGCTGGTCGCTGGTGCAGCCGGCCAGGATGGCCAGCAGGTTGGATGTCCCCGGCTTGCGTTGCGGGTCGTAGACCACCTCACTGCCGGTGTCGGTGACTGCCCGCATCACCTTGCGCCGCAGTACCTCCGGCTTGTCGAGTAACCGCAGCGCGCCTGCTGTCGAGGAGGTCGACTTGCTCATCTTCTCACCGGGCGCAGCGAGGTCCATGATCCGTGCGGCGACCGGCGGATCGACCGCCCGCGGCACTGTGAACGTGCGCCCGTACCGAGTGTTGAACCGGCACGCTAGATCGCGGGCCAGTTCCACGTGCTGGCGCTGGTCCTGGCCGACCGGGACCTCGTCGGTGTCGTAGAGCAGGATGTCGGCGGCCATCAGGATCGGGTAGGTCAGCAGTGACATCCGGACCTGCTGCTGGCGGCGGGACTTCTCCTTGAACTGGATCATGCGCTGCGCCTCGCCGTAGCCCGTGGTGCACTCCAGCAGGTAGTGCAGCTCGGTGTGCTCGGGTACGTGCGACTGGACCAGGAACAGGCATGCGTCGGGGTCGGCGCCTGCGGCCAGCAGCAAGGTGGCGAACTCCACCGTTCGTCGCCGCACCTCAGTCGGATCATGTTCGAGGGTCAGGGCGTGTAGGTCGGAGATGAACACCACCGTGTCGGTACTGGCCTGCTCAGCGATGATCGGCTGCATCGCGCCGACGTAGTTGCCCAGATGCAGGTTGCCTGATGGGGTGAATCCAGTGAGTCGTCGTGGCATCGGTTGGCTCCCTTGGGTCAGGGGCCGCCCTGGCCGGACACCGAGGCGCAGACACACGAAACGGCCGCCCAGCTCGGGCGGCCGCGATGTCTAGGTACGCGAATGAACAGTGCCGCCCCGTCAGGGGCGCCACCAACCGAGGTACTTGCCTGTCATCCGCACGTCCTGACCGTAGCACCGAACCTGCCGGCACTACACAAGTCCGCGCGAGCTTGGCGCCTTCCTCGTCCCATCACCAGATCGTCGTACCGCAGGAGGATCCATGATCGGGCACCTGCGCCGATCTCGGGGTGACCCTGACGTCAGCTCCGGGTCCACACCGACGCGATGGCAGTCCATGCGCGGGGAGAGTGGAAGGTGCCCGTCAGAAGGAGGATTCGATGAGCACGTCACTCACACGCCCGCGAACAGGCAAGCTCATCGCCGGCGTGTGCGCCGGGATCGCCGATCGATACGGTTGGGACGCCAACATGGTGCGACTGGCGTTCGTGCTCTCGTGCCTGCTTCCGGGCCCACAGTTCGTGGTCTACCTGGCGCTGTGGGCGCTGATGCCCAAACGGCCGTACTGAGCCGGGTTGCGGTTACGGCAGGCGCGCGCGCAGCCAGCCGTACCAACTGTCGATACCGTCGCCGGTGGTAGCCGACAGCTGCAGCACCTCCACACCCGGGTTCGCCCGCCTTGCGCCATCCAGGAAGGCGTCGACGTCAAAATCGACGTACGGCAACAGGTCAGTCTTGTTCAGCAGCACCAGGTCCGCGGCGCGGAACATCTGCGGGTACTTCCGCGGCTTCTCCGCGCCCTCGGTCACCGAGGTGATCACCACTCGGGCCTGCTCGCCCAGATCGAACAACGCTGGGCACACGAGATTGCCGACGTTCTCGATCAGCACCACCGAGTTGTCCGGCGGGTCCAGCGTCTTTAGTCCACCGGCCAGCATCTGAGCATCGAGATGGCAGCCAGAACCGGTGTTGATCTGCACTGCGGGCGCGCCGGTGGCCCGAATCCGGTCGGCGTCGAGCACCGTCTCCTGGTCACCCTCGACAACCGACACCCGCAACTCGGCGCCCAGTTCCCGGATGGTGCGCTCGAGCAGGGTGGTTTTTCCGGCCCCAGGTGAGCTCATCAGGTTCACCGCGAGGATGCCGCGATCCGCCAACCACTTGCGGTTCAGCTCTGCGAGCCCATCGTTGCGGGCCAGCACCGCCTGCTCGAGCGTGACAGTTCGGGTCTCGGGATGTCCGTGCTCGTGCCCATGTTCGTGTCCGTGCTCGTGGTCCTGGCCTTCGAGGATGATGCCGCCGGAGCAACCACACGTCGCGCACATCAGACGAATACCTCAACTTCCCGGATTTTTAGTTCTTCTCCCGCGAGGAGTTCGCGGTTCGCACTGCCGCACTCGCAGAGCACCAGCAGGTCATTCAGCTCGAACTCCGCGCCGCAGTCCCGGCAGCGGGCCCTCCCGGTGGGTTGGATGATCTCCAACGACGCCCCCTCGAGCGTGGTGCCCGCAGTCACAAGATCGAAACAGAACCGGACAGAGTCGGCCACCACACCCGATAGCGTGCCGATCTCCAGGCAGACGCGCTGCACCGGCGCGTCGCCCATCCGGTCACATACCGCCTGGATCACGCTCTGGGTGATCGCCATCTCATGCAAAGAAGCGCCCTCCTCGGATCGGTACCCAGCGCAGCCCCCTGCGGAGATCTTGTCAAGGCGCGAGAGAATGCTCTTGTGCAGCACTGTATCCGAGTTGAGGTACGGGTCGAGGGTGTCGTCCAAGGTGTGGGGTTCCGGCCTTATGTCCACGGCTTGGCGCGCCGTCTCGGCTTGTCCGGCCGGGTGGGCAACGACACCGCTGGGGTGTTCATGGAGATCGAAGGATCCCAGCAGGTAGTGACCGAGTTCCTCGCGACGTTGCCGGCGCAGGCTCCACCGCTGGCGGTCATCGAGCAGGTGCGAACCAGCCCGCTGGCGCCCACCGGAGAACTGGGTTTCCACATCGTGTCGAGCAACGCCGCCGGCCGGCCGGACACCCTGGTCTCGGCGGACAGCGCTACCTGCGCGGACTGCCTGCGCGAGCTGGCCGATCTCACCGACCGCCGCTTCGACTATCCGTTCATCAACTGCACCAACTGCGGTCCGAGATTCACCATCGTGCGCGACGTGCCCTACGACCGGCCGTTCACCACGATGGCGCCGTTCGCGATGTGTCCCGCCTGCGCCGGCGAATACCATGATCCGGGCGACCGGCGCTTCCATGCCCAGCCGGTCTGCTGCCCGGCCTGCGGGCCCCGGCTGCGGCTGGTCGATGCCAACGGCGTCGACCTTCCCGGTGACCCGCTGGCCACGGCCGCGGCGTTGCTCACCGACGGGGCGGTGCTGGCGGTCAAGGGACTCGGTGGTTTCCACGTCGCGGCGCTAGCCTCCGACGCTGCTGCCACCGCCTTGTTGCGCGCGCGCAAGCACCGCGAGGACAAGCCGTTCGCGGTGATGGTGGCCGATCTGGATGCCGCGCACGCCCTGTGCGTGATCGATCCGGCGGCGCAGCGGGTGCTGGTGGGACGGCGGCGGCCCGTGGTGCTGCTGCCGCGCCGCCCGGGCACCCCCCTCGCGCCGGCCGTTGCGCCCGGTAATCGCAGCCTCGGTCTGATGCTGCCCTACACCCCGCTGCATCACCTGCTGCTCCGCGACACCGCCGGTCCCATCGTGCTGACCAGCGGAAACGTCTCTGACGAACCGATCTCGTACCAGGACGATGACGCACGCCAGCGGCTGGCCGGCATCGCAGACGCTTTCTTGACTCACGACCGGGCAATCCATATGCGCACAGACGACTCGGTAGTGCGGGTGTTCCGTGGAGCTGAGCTGCCGGTGCGCCGGGCGCGCGGCTACGCGCCCGAACCGCTGACCCTGGCGCAACAGGCACCCCGGCCGATTCTCGGCTGTGGCGCCGAACTTAAGAACACCTTCTGCCTGGCCCGCGGCCGGCACGCGTTCATGTCTCACCACATCGGTGATCTGGAGAACTACGAGACCCTGCGTTCGTTCACCGAGGGCATTACGCATTTCCGGCGGCTGTTCGACGTGCATCCGGAGGTGGTCGCGCATGACCTGCACCCGGAATACCTGTCCACCAAGTACGCGCTCGACCTCCCCGATGTCGAGCTCATCGGGGTGCAGCACCACCACGCACACATCGCGTCCTGCCTGGCCGACAACGGCGCCGCGGGTCCGGTGATCGGTGTGGCTTTCGACGGGCTGGGCTACGGCTGCGACCGCACCTTGTGGGGCGGTGAGTTCCTGCTGGCTGATCTGACCGGGTTCCAGCGGCTGGCGCACCTGGTTCCCGTCCCGATGCCGGGGGGCACCGCAGCCATCCGGCAACCCTGGCGGATGGCCGCTGCCTACCTGGGTACCGACGCTCCGGAGGAGCTGGCGAAACGCCACGCCGACCGCTGGGACGCGGTGCTGGCCATGGCGCAGCGGCAGGTCAACGCCCCGCTGACGTCAAGCGCCGGGCGATTGTTCGACGCTGTCGCGGCGGTACTCGGGATCCGAGACACGATCAACTACGAGGGTCAGGCTGCGGTGGAACTCGAACAGCGGGCTGACCTGACCGAGCGGGGAAGCTACCCGGCGGCGGTGACCAGCGGACCTACGCTGCAACTGCACGGCGCGGACCTGGTGCGCGCCGTCGTGGCAGACCTACACGCCGGAGTGGACCCGGAGGTGATCTCCACCCGGTTCCACCACGGCGTCGCCGATGCAATCGTCCGGGTCTGCGTGATGCTGCGCGACTCCACCGGCGTGGGCGTCGCAGCCCTGTCCGGCGGGGTATTCCAGAACGTGCTGTTGCTCGAGCGCACCGTGGCCAGCCTTGAACAATCCGGCTTCCGCGTTCTTACCCACTCCCGGGTCCCACCCAACGACGGCGGCATCAGCCTCGGTCAAGTCGCCGTCGCCGGAGCACTACTGCGTTCTGGAGAACGTAGCTGAAAGCACTTTGGCCGCTGCTGGCGGCCGGTAACACCCTCCTTAACAACATCCCTAGACGACGACCGGCTCTGGGTTACCCGCCGCGCGAATCGCTCGGCGTACCGGAACGAGCAGTACCAGCACGAAGCCGAGGAGGAAGAAGGCCACCAAGGACAGGATGGCGGGCCGAAACGAGCCGGTGGCCGCCCCGATGACGCCGAAGAGTATCGGCCCCACGGTGGACGTGGCCTGTTCGCCGATCTCGTAGACCGAGAAGTACTCCGCTTCCTTGCCCGCGGGCACCAACTGGCTGAACAGCGATCGGGATAACGCACTGGTGCCGCCCAGGACCAGCCCGATGCCCACGGCCACGGCGTAGAACTGGAGCTGGTTTCCCGCCTGGATGAAGTAGGCCGCCGTGATCACACCGATCCACACCACCAAACTGCCCAGGATCGTGCGCTTGGCGCCGATCCGGCGAGCTACCCAACCGTGCATCAACGCGCCGAAGAATGCGACGAACTGCACCATCAGGATCGTGCTGATCAGGGTGCTGCTCGCCAGCCCCAGTTCAAGATCACCATATTGGCCGGCGACGCTGGCCACCGTGCCGATCCCGTCAGCGTAGATCAGGTAGGCGACCAGGAAGCCCAGCGTCAGAGGGTAGCTCCGCGCGCTGCGCAGCGTGCCGGCGAGCTGACGGAAACCGCCGGTCAGCACCGACAGACCCCGCTCGCTGCCCTGCGGAGACTGGTAGCGGCGCATCCGGGACAGCGGGATGAGGGTGAAGGCAGCCCACCACAGCCCGGCGGTGACGAAGCAGACCCGGACCGCCGCGGACTCCGACAACCCCAGCGCATCACGTCCCAGGTAGGTCGCCAGATTCACGGCCAGCGCGATGCCGCCACCCAGATAGCCGAAGGCCCAGCCACGGGAGGACAGCCGGTCGCGCTCATCTGCTGTCGCTATCTCCGGGAGCACCGAGTAGTAGATGACCACCGATGCGTAGTAGCCGGTGGTCGCGATGATGAACAGCACGACGCCGAGCCGCCAGTTCGTTCCGGTCACCAATGCGAGCAGGGCGGTCGCGCCCGCGCCGGCGAACGCGAAGAGCCCGAGCATCCGCCGTTTGTGCTGGGTTCGGTCAGCGATGGCGCCGGTCAGCGGCAGCACCAGTACCTGCAGAAGGGTCGACGCCGCCAGCAGGTAGTCGAACAGTGAGCCGGCCGGGAATCCCAGCCCGAACAGCGAGATGTTGCAGTCGACCAGGGCGTTGCGGGTCAGGCAGGTCTGGCCGGCGGCTAGTGCGTCGTTACGCGCGACCGTGGTGAGGTAGAGCGAGAGGAACACGGTGATGATCGAGGTGGGGAACACCGAGTTCGCCCAGTCATACCAGCACCAAGCGCGTTGATCACGGCGGTGACCGGCCTCGTCGAGCAAGGCGTCCGAACCCGGCGGGCCCGTCGGCTCGCTCACCTGCACCGCCTTTCGTCGCTGCGACGAACTCTACTGGGGCTTATCTCTGCTGGTCCGGCTGTCCGCTCCGGGCCAGCTCCGGCGAGCCCGCAGCACGTCGCGCAGCACATCGGGCCGGTCGGTGACCAGACCATCGACACCGAGATCGAGGAGACTGTGCATGTCCGCGGCCCGGTTCACTGTCCAGACGTGCACTTCCAGGTTGCACTGACGCGCGTAACGCACCAATGCCCGGTCCACCACCGGGATCCCACAGCACCGCATCGGCAACTGCGCCAACGCACCGCGGATCGGCGCTGCGATGGGGGGCAACGGCGACAGGGACCGCAGCCGCAGCGCTGCCGCCGATGCAGCGCCCATCGAGGTCAGCAGCCGAGGTCCGGCAGCCCTGCGCAACCGCTGCAGCCGAGCTTCGGAGAACGACGCGATGCACACCCGGTCCCACCCGCCGGTGCGATGCAGCAGTTCCAGCACCGGAGCGGCCGCTGAGTCCGCCTTCACATCGATGTTGAGCAGTGCCCCGGGAAGTTCTTCGAGCAGGTCGGTCAGCCGGCAGATCGGTTCCCGGCCACCCACCCGGGCGGTTCGCACCGCCGCCCAGTCCAACTTCCCGATCTCGCCGGAGCCATCTGTGGTGCGGTCCAGCGTCGCGTCGTGAATGACCACGACCACGCCGTCGCGGGTCGCGCGGACGTCGGTCTCCAGGTAGCTGTAGCCCTCCGCGGCCGCGCGGCGGAAGGCGGCCAGCGAGTTCTCCATGCCAGCCAACTCGTCGAGATGCCAACCGCGGTGCGCATATGCGCGGGGAAATGGCCCGTCCAAAAACGGGTGCCGGAACGAGACCACGTTCGCCATTGTGCCCGCCCGGCGGTCGTCGCCGTGAACTCGACTCCAGCGACATTCCGCCTCATCGGAAACGTCCGTGGCGTCTAGTTCACGACGCGAAGCGGTGCCCGCCACGAGCTGCGACACTGGGTTGGAGAGTGGACCGGACGGTCCGGGACGCAGGGGAGTGGGCGATGACGACGCACGAGAACGCCGGGCTGGAGGTGCTGGCCGCGGAGTTCACCGCGTTGCTCGGGGCTGCGGGGGTGATCACCGACCGGCAACGCCTGCGTACCTACGAGTGTGACGGGCTGGCGCAGTATCGCGTGGTGCCGGGGCTGGTCGTGTTGCCGGAGACGGCCGAGCAGATCGCGGCGGTGGTCCGGGCGTGTGCCGCAGCGGCAGTGCCGTTCGTGGCACGTGGCTCCGGGACCGGACTGTCCGGCGGTGCGCTGCCACACGCGAAGGGCGTGCTGATCGTGACCTCCCGGATGCGCCGGATCCTGGAGATCGACCCCGCCAACGAGCGCGCGATCGTCGAGCCTGGTGTGATCAACCTCGATGTGACGAGGGCCGCCGCGCCGCAAGGCTGGTACTTCGCCCCCGACCCGTCCAGTCAGCAGATCTGCTCGGTGGGGGGCAATGTCGCGGAGAACTCCGGCGGGGCGCACTGCCTGAAGTACGGGTTCACCACCCATCACGTGCTCGGCGTCGAGGTCGTCACCCCGGACGGGGAGCTGGTGTGGCTGGGTGGCACGACTCGCGATGCGCCTGGGTATGACCTGCTCGGCGCGTTCGTGGGCAGCGAGGGCACCCTCGGGATCGCCACCAAGATCGCAGTGCGGCTACTGCGGAACCCGGAGTCGGTGCGGTGCCTGCTCGCTGCCTTCCCCGGTGTGGACGAGGCCGGTACCGCGGTGTCGGAGATCATCGCCGACGGCGTCACACCGGCCGCCATCGAGATGATGGACGCACTGGCGATCGAGGCGGCCGAGGCCGCGGTAGCCTGCGGTTACCCTGAGGGCGCCGGCGCGGTACTTATCGTGGAGTTAGACGGCCCGAGCGCCGAGGTCGAACACACCTTCGCCGCCGTGCAACGCCACTGCACCGGCGCGGGCGCCTTCGAGATCCGGGTAGCCCGCGACGCTACCCAGCGAGCGTTGTTCTGGAAGGGCCGCAAGTCGGCGTTCGCCGCAGTGGGCCGGATCAGCCCCGACTACATCGTCCAGGACGGAGTGATCCCCAGAACGGCGTTGCCGGCAGTGCTGCGCAAGATCGCCGACCTGTCGGCAGGTAGCGGGATCCGGGTAGCCAACGTCTTCCACGCCGGTGACGGCAACCTGCACCCACTGGTCTTGTTCGACGAAGCCAAACCCGGCGAGGCGCAGGCCGCCGAGGAGGTCTCGGGGGCGATCCTCGACCTGTGCATCGAATACGGTGGCTCGATCACCGGCGAGCACGGCGTCGGCTCGGACAAGGCTCAATACATGCCGCGGATGTTCACCGCCGAGGACCTCGACACCATGCAACGGCTGCGCTGCGCCTTCGATCCCGCCGGGGTGTGCAACCCCGGCAAGGTGTTTCCCACTCCCCGGCTGTGTGGTGAAGTGCCGGGCAAGCACAAGGGTGTGCACCCGCTGCAAGCTGCCGGCCTGGCCGAGCAGTTCTGATGGTCACTTCCACGATCGGTGGGTTGCGGGCGGCCTGCGACGACGTGGCGCAGGCCACCGCCGGCGACGCCGTCGATGGAGTGCCAGCGCGCTGGGTGGCCCGGCCGGGCAGCACCGAGGAGGTCTCGGCAGTGCTGCGCGCGGCCGCCGGGTTGGGGCTGCGGGTGGTCGCGCGCGGCAGTGGCAGCCGGCTGGCCTGGGGCGTCCCACCGACGGCTGCGGACCTGATCGTCGACATTGGCCGGATGGACGCGGTACTCGCTCATGCCGCCGGTGACCTGGTCGTCACCGTGCAGGCGGGCTTGTCGATGGGCGCCCTGCAGCGGGCGTTGGCGCCGCAGGGGCAGCGGCTGGTGCTGGACAGCCAGGGCAATCCCGGGGCCACGATCGGGGGCACCATCGCCACCGCCACATCGGGCCCGCTGCGCTACCGGTACGGCTCGGTGCGCGATCTGCTCATCGGCATAACCGTGGTGTTGGCCGACGGCACCGTCACCCGCTCGGGAGGCAAGGTGGTGAAGAACGTCGCCGGTTACGACCTGGGCAAGCTCTACACCGGCTCGCTGGGCACCCTCGGCGTGATCACCGAGGCGGTGTTCCGGCTGCATCCGCTGCCCGAGGCGAGTCGTTGGATCACCGTGCCAGCTGCCGACGCCGGGCGCGCCGCGGCCGCGATCGCCGCGATCCGGGGATCGCAGCACGATCCGGTCGCTCTCGAAGTGGACCGCGCGGCGCCGGGTGGTCCGGTCACTGTGGCGATCGCTGTCGAGGGTGTTGCCGGGGGCATCGACGTTCGCGCCGACGCCGTCGCGGACTTACTCGGCTCCTCGGGCGGTACGCCGGCCACGGTGAGCGAGCGGCCACCTGACTGGTGGGGACTTGCGCCGCATCCACCGCAGGGACCCGCCGCGTCAGTCACCTGCGAGCCCACCGGGGTGGCTGACCTGCTGGCAACCGCTCCCGGCACACTGCGCGGCAGCGCCGGCGCCGGCGTGCTCGTCGCCGGTCTGGACGACGGTGACCGGCTGGGTGCCGAGCTGGCACAGCTGCGCGAGATCGCCCACCGGCACGGCGGCAGTGCGGTGCTGCGCTGCGCGCCCTCGAGGGGTAAGGCCGGTATCGATGTGTGGGGACCGGTGCCCGCGCTGGCATTGATGCGCCGGCTGAAGGACCAGTTCGACCCCGAGCACCGGCTTTCGCCCGGACGGTACGTGGGAGGGATCTAGATGAGCGCGGGCGCTTTTGACGACCACCACCCGCCGCAGCCTGAACTGATCAAGGACTGCGTGCACTGCGGGTTCTGCCTGCCGTCCTGCCCCACCTACGTGCTGTGGGGGGAGGAGATGGACTCGCCGCGCGGACGCATCCACCTGATGCAATCCGGCCTGGAGGGGGAGCCCCTGTCGGAGTCCATGGTGGGGCACTTCGACGCCTGCCTGGGGTGCATGGCATGTGTGCCGGCCTGCCCGTCAGGCGTGCAGTACGGCACGCTGATCGCGGACACCCGAGCTCAGGTGCAGCGCCGCTACGAACGCCCCCGCCGGGAGCGGCTGCTCCGTGAGGCGATCTTCTGGTTGTTCCCCTACCCGAAGCGGTTGCGTGCGTTGCGCGGGCCACTGGCGCTGTACCAGCTCAGTGGTCTGGACGGGCTACTACGACGGACCGGGCTGCTGGACCGGTTACCGCCGACGCTGCGGGTGATGGAGTCGCTGACCCCGACGGTGACCCGGCGGCGACGGTTGC
Source organism: Pseudonocardiaceae bacterium (assembly GCA_036266995.1). GTDB lineage: Bacteria > Actinomycetota > Actinomycetes > Mycobacteriales > Pseudonocardiaceae. The sequence goes on from DATAWX010000112.1 coordinate 31,736, forward strand.
CGCAGCGGGTGCCCGCCTTGGGGCCGCGCCGTGCGGTGGTGGGGATGCTCACCGGCTGCGTGCAGGATGCGTTGTTCCCGGAGGTCAACGCCGCCACCGCCCGAGTGCTCGCCGCTGAGGGGTGCGATGTCGTGATCCCCCAGGGGCAGGGCTGCTGCGGGGCGTTGTCGCAACACATGGGACGGGAGGAGGAGGCCATCTCCTTCGCCCGCGCGCTGATCGAGCGTTTCGAGGCCGCTAAGGTGGATCATGTCGTGGTCAACGCTGCGGGTTGCGGCTCGGCGATGAAGGAGTACGCACACCTGCTGCGCGACGATCCCGACTACGCGCAGCGCGCACAAGCTTTCGTCGGGCGCACCCGCGACGTGTCTGAACTGCTCGTCGAGCTCGGGCCGGTGGCGGCGCGCCACCCACTGGACGTCACGATCGCCTACCACGACGCCTGCCATCTTGGACATGCCCAAGGTATCCGGTCGCAGCCCCGCGAGTTGCTCCGTGCCATACCCGGGCTGAAGCTGACCGAGATCGCCGAAGCGGATCTGTGCTGCGGTTCGGCGGGGGTCTACAACCTGCTCAACCCCGAGCCGGCCACTGAGTTGGGGGACCGCAAAGCGCGCAACGTCCTCGATACCGGGACGTCAGTGCTGGTTACCGCCAACCCCGGGTGCCTGATGCAGATCGCGGCCAGCGCCCGGCGGCTGGGCAAGCACTTGGCGCTGGCGCACACTGTCACCGTGCTGGATGCCTCGATCCGCGGTGTGCCGCTGTGAGCCGGCCGTCCACCCGAGACCTTCCGAGCGTGGCCCCCGCCCGGCGACGGCTGTCGTCGGAGGCTAGGCGCGGTGAGCTGCTCGACGCGGCGCTGCGGGAGTTCGGCAGCCGGGGTTACTACCTGACCCAGATGGAACACGTCGCTGCCACCGCTGGGGTGAGCAAGGCGCTGGTATACCAGCACTTCCCGAGCAAGGAGGAGCTCTTCGCGGCGGTCACCGAGCAGGTCGTGGAGGGCTTCATGAGCCGGCTGCCTGAAGTGCTGGGCAACGCCGGCGGCGCGCTCGGGGCCTGGCGCGGCGCGGTCCGGCTGCTGTGCGACCTGGTAACCGAGCGCCCGGAGGCTTGGGCGCTGGTCGCGCGGCACCTGGACAATCCGGAGCTCGGCGCGTCGCTGCGCGGACTCCGGGATCAGGTCACCGAGGTGTTCGCGGCGGTCCTCGCGAGCTACTACTCCCCTGAGCAGGGGAGCGCACCGCCGCCGGAGGAGGTGCTGGAGCAGGCGCGGCTCACCGTGCCGCTGGTCGTCGGCGCGCTGCAGGGACTGATGTCCTGGTGGTTGGACCATCCGGAGGTGCCGCGGGCGAAGGTCGAGGCGCGTGCGGTGGACTTCGGGTGGCTGGGCCTGGACCGGATTCGTCGAGGTGAGTGGCTTCCACTTGCAGGTGACTGACGAGTCAGTTATCTTTGGGCGAACCCGCTCGTCAAGGAGGCCGCAGATGTCGATTAGCAGCGACGTTGACGCGACGACCAGCCGCGTGCCCGACCGGGAAGAGACCGCGCAACGGCTGCTGCGGACCTCGGCCAAGCACTCCTACGACCCGGCCGTCGAAATCGACTGGGACGCCCCGCTCGCGCCGGACCGTTACTTCATCGATCCGCGCCGCAGCTCCCTCTACGGCACGGCGCTGTGGGACCGGATGAGCGAGCAGCAGCGGATCGATCTGACTAAACACGAGCTGGCGAGCTTCTACAGCATGGGCATCTGGTTCGAGACGATTCTCATGCAGATGCTCGTCCGGCACGTCTATGACCGTCCCAAGGGCAGCGCACACGCCCGATACGCGTGGACCGAGATCGCCGACGAGTGCCGGCATTCGGTGATGTTCTCCCGTTCAGCGGAGAAGTTCGGTGGGGAACAGTACGGTCCCGACTGGTTGGTGCACCAACTCGGGCGGTTGCTCAAGACGACCTCCAACGGCACCTTGACCTTCGGCGGCGCGATCTACGTGGAGGAAATTCTCGACGCGGTGCAGCGCGAGCAGATGACGGACGAGTCGTTGCAGCCGATGGTCCAGAAGGTGTCGTGGATCCACGTCGTCGAAGAAGCCCGGCACATCCGCTACGCCCGTGAGGAGATCCACCGGCAGTGGCCCCGCCTCGGCCCGCTGGGCCGGGCGTACAGCCGCTTCATTCTCGCCCTGGTGGTCTACTTCTCCACCACCAGGCTGATCGACCCGAAGGTGTACGCGGCGGTCGGCCTCGACGTCCGCGAGGCGGTCGCAGCGGCTGCCGCGAACCCGCACTGGCGGGCGACCAAGCGATTCATGGCCAGCAAGGTCATCACATTCCTCAGCGAGGTCGGGCTCATTGCCGGGCCCGGAAAGCTGCTCTGGCGCCGGGCCGGTGTGCTGTAGAGCCTTCGTTCGGGCCCGAGCTGATCGAGCGCTACAGCACTTCGCCAACGCGCTCCTCGACGACCTCGTCGCCCGAGCGACCGTCGATGTCGACGGCGTGCGGTGGTCCAGCCACGAGCATCGAGTTACCCCCAGCGCACTCGAACCCCGAACCGGATGGGCAATAGGCAACGCCGGTATCGTCCGAGACCTACTCAGGTTCGCTCGTATCAGCACCGGCGTAGACGCGACCTACGCCATTCCCTGGCCCGACCATCCAGTCGTCGCAGCGCCCACAGCTCCTCCCTGACGTGTGCGGCCTGGGCAATCTGTGAAGCTGCGCTTCTCGCTTCTACGCCCTACCGTCGTCACTTTCCGTTACCTCCGGCAAAGGACTGTCGTCGCGTACGGGTGTGCCGCTGTGGGCAACTTTGGCGGAAAGTTGCCCACAG
>DATAWX010000113.1:0-15329 GCA_036266995.1 Pseudonocardiaceae bacterium
GGTGTCGCCGACTTCGCCGTCGTCCAGTCCTACCTGTCCACCGCCACCAAATGGGGCCTGGACAGCTTCGCCGTCCTCACCCAACTATTCACCACCGGCGCCTGGCTACCACCCGCCGCTACCCCGGCTGAATAGCTACGATGAATCAGCTCATCACGCTTCAAGTAGAGGCGCATACCCCGCGACTCCACAAGCTCGTCTCGGATCTCAACGAGCGGAGAGGGGAGCCTCAAGGCGTCCATCATGCTTCCCAGGATAGGGACCGTCGACGGCCTTGCGACCCGGCCACGGCTGCGTGCTTCGGCGTCTTCGGTGGTCCGCAACACGAGACCAGCTATACACCCAACCACACTCGGTCCCCGGCTCCAGCCAGGGTTTCGCGATCATGTGACTACCATCGCACCCACCGTGCGGAGGCGGCACAAACCTCGACTCTTCGATCTGGCAGGCTCCTTCGCCGAGATAGACCTCACGCTCGCGCAGTTGGCCCGAGTCATATGTGTCACCGCAGGTGCGGGCGACCAAGATCTTCTGAAGTCTCGAAACGAGCCTCAGGCAGATAGGCAGGCGGGGAGGCCCGACGTGATCGTGACGACACCGGAGATCATCAACGTCGAGGTACCCCAGGACGGATGGGGGCAGATGGCAGCGCTATCTCCGCGGTGACGATCGAACCCGTGTGGCTGCCTGGGCTCGGGTTTGTCCGCGGGGATTCATGGGTAGCCGCAGGGCTATGGCGATCGAGACGGTGAACCCGGCGACGGGCGAGTTGGTGCGCTCGTTCGAGCCCCTGAGCGACGATGAACTGAACCGCAAGCTGCAACGAGCCACCGAGGCGTTCCGGGACTATCGTCGCACGTCATTCGCGCAGCGCGCGGCGATGCTGCACCGGGCCGCCGAGATCCTCGACGACGAGGCCGACGAGCTGGGCCGCCTCGCCACCCTGGAGATGGGCAAGACGCTCACCGCGGCGGTGGCAGAGGTCCACAAATGCGCCGCGGGCTGTCGCTGGTTCGCCGATAACGCCGAGGCGATGCTCGCCGACGAGCCCTGGCCGGTCCACGGCGCGCAGGTGTTCAGCCGGTACGAACCGCTCGGGCCCGTACTGGCGATCATGCCCTGGAATTTCCCGTACTGGCAGGTTTTCCGGTTTGCGGCACCTTCGCTGATGGCCGGCAACGTCGGGTTGCTCAAACATGCCTCGAACGTCCCTCAGGTCGCGTGCCGGATCGAGGAGCTGTTGCGCCTCGCCGGGTTCGCCGAAGGCGTGTTCCAGACGCTGCTCATCCCATCCTCGGCGGTGCAAGGCATCATCGATGACGATCGGGTGCGCGCGGTGACGTTGACCGGCAGTGAGCCCGCCGGTCGTCAAGTCGGCGCCGCCGCCGGCCGCAACATCAAGACCAGCGTGCTCGAGCTCGGCGGCAGCGACGCCTTCATCGTCATGCCGTCAGCCGACCTCGACGACGCGGTGTCCAACGCGGTGGCGTCGCGCATGCTCAACAACGGCCAGTCGTGCATCAACGCCAAACGGTTTGTGGTGCACCAGCAGATCGCTGAGGAGTTCACCCGGCGGATGGTGCAGCAGATGGAGGCGCTCACCGTCGGTGACCCGATGGATCCGGGCACCGATCTTGGCCCGCTGGCCTCGCCCGACGCCGTGACCACCATCGAGGCGCAGGTCCGCGACACCGTCAAGGCCGGCGCGCGGCTGCTCACCGGCGGTAAACCCCTCGGCGGCGCCGGCAACTTCTACCCTCCCACGGTGCTCACCGACATCCCGACGGGCTCACCTGGACACCGCGAGGAACTGTTCGGGCCGGTCGCGTTGCTGTGGCAGGCCCGGGACATCGACGACGCCATCCGCATCGCCAACGACTCCCCCTTCGGGCTCAGCGGCAGCGCGTGGACCCGCGACCCGGACGAGCAGCTGCGGTTCATCACCGAGGTGGAGACGGGCATGATCTACATCAACAAGTTCACCGCGTCGACCCCCGAGGTGCCCTTCGGTGGCACCAAGAACTCCGGCTACGGCCGCGAGCTTGCACAGTTCGGCCCGCGCTCGTTCGTCAATGCGAAGACGGTGTGGATCGCGGGCGACGGGCGGTCCGACACGGCCGTCGAGTAAATACCGGGGCGTCATTCCGGTTTGTGGGCGCGGCCGAGCAGTTCGCGGGCCATTTCCAGGGGTGACTCGCCGTCGTAACAGACCCGGCGCACCCCGTCGGTGATGGGCACCTCGACACCGCAGCGCGCGGCGAGGCCCTGGATCGACAAGCAGGACTTCACGCCCTCGGCCACCTGGCCGTGGGTGGCCTGCTGGGCTTGTTCGGGAGTGTCCCCCATGCCGAGCCGGTAGCCGAAGGAGCGGTTGCGCGACAGTGGTGAGGCGCAAGTGGCCACCAGGTCTCCGAGGCCGGCCAGCCCGGCGAAGGTCACCGGGTCAGCCCCCAGCGCGGCGCCCAGCCGTCCCATCTCCGCCAACCCCCGGGTGATCAACGTTGCCAGGGTGTTGTCCCCACACCCCAGTCCCGCGGCCATCCCGCAGGCCAGCGCGATGACGTTCTTGCACGCGCCGCCGAGTTCGCAGCCGATGACATCGACGTTGGTGTAGGGCCGGAAGTACCGCGTCCCGCAGGCATGTTGCACTGCGACGGCGCGGTCGTGGTCGATGCAGGCGACCACGCTGGCGGTGGGCTGCTCGGCGGCGATCTCCCGAGCGAGGTTGGGACCGGACACCACCACAACCTGGTCGGGCCCGACCGCCGTGACGTCGATCACCACCTCACTCATCCGCTTGAGGCTGCCGAGCTCAACGCCCTTGGCGAGGCTCACCAAAGTGGCCTCCGGCGGAATCGACTTGTGCCACGCGCACAGGTTGTCGCGCAGTGTCTGGCTGGGTACGGCGAAGACCACCGCGTCGACTCCGTCCAGCGCCTCCTCCGCGTGCACGGTGGCCTGCAGGGAATCCGGCAGCGTCACTCCTGGCAGGTACTCCGGGTTGGCGTGCCGGTGGGCGACCGCGTTGGCTACCTCGGTCCGACGGGCCCAGAGCACGACATCCCGGCCGGCGTCGGCGAGAACCTTGGCGAACGTGGTGCCCCAGGAACCCGCGCCCATCACCGCGATTCGCTGAACCGCCAAGGTCATGACGTCCGCTCCCCATCCCTGCCCGGGTCGAAGAATCCGGGCGGAGCCGGCTCTTGGCGCACCTCGGCGAGCAGATCGCGGATCGCGTCCATCACCCGGTCGGTGGCCTCTCGCAGCAGTGCCCCATCCACTGCTCGGCGCCGGAAGGACGAGAGGTCGAGCGGTGCTCCGGCTCGCACGATCACATCGGTTCTGGGTAGCGGGCGAAACCGCTTAGCGTAGTGGTCATAAATCCGCTGCGTGCCCCAGTGCACCAGCGGGACCACCTGCATGTCGGCGTGCAGCGCCAGGCGGGCGATCCCGGTGTGCGCCACCATCGGCCAATGATCCGGATCCCGGGTGACAGTGCCCTCGGGATAGATCAGCACCGCTTTCCCCTCCGCGAGAGCCTGCTCGGCGTAGCGCAGGCTCTCGCCTGCATCGGCGCTGCCGCGGTGCACCGGGATCTGACCCGCGCTGGCCATCACCCAACCGAGCACCGGTAGTCGCCACAGGTCCTGCTTGGCCAGAAACCGCGGGATCCGACCCCTGCGATGCACGAACACCCCGGTGTAGATGGGGTCCAGGTAGGAAATGTGATTGCACGCCACGAGGACCGGCCCGATCTGCGGGATGTGCTCGAGGCCCTCGAAACGCCGCCGGCCCAACAAACGCGTGAGCGGGTAGCACACCACGATGCACAACCGGATCGCCAGACCGGCCTTCTCCCGTGCCACGCCTTCCTCCTCCCGCTGATCGATGTGATTGCTGATTCTGTGATTGCCGACGTGACGCGAAGTCTTCCCTGCCTGCGGATCGCAGGTCCAGCGGGACGATGGGTCATGCCTGTGGACCTGCTCGTCCCGGTTAAGCCGCTCATCAGGGCCAAGACTCGGCTGCGAGGCACAGTCGAGTGGGCCGGTTCCCCGGACGGGCACGCCCGGCTGGTGCTCGCACTCGCCCGGGATACCCTCGCTGCCGCGACCAGGGCGGCGCAGGTGCGCCGAGTAGTCGCGATCTGCTCCGATGAGGTGGTGTGTGCCGCCCTCACCGGCGACGGTGTGCAGACGATCCCCGACGAACCGGCCGCTGGGCTCAACCCGGCCCTGCGGTACGGGGCGGCGGTGCTCCGCGCCGCGGACCCGACCACCACGGTGGTGGTCCTGCAGGCTGACCTGCCGGCGCTACGCCCGGCGGAGCTGGACTGCGCGATCCGTGTCGGCTTGGCCGCCGGCGGCCGGGCGTTCTGCGCCGATCGGACCGGGACCGGGACGACGCTGCTGCTGGCCCCACCAGGGCAGCTCCTGGACCCAGCCTTCGGACCGGGCTCGGCGGCGGCGCATCGAGCCAACGGCGCTTGGCAGCTCGCCGGTGACTGGCCGGGGCTGCGGTGTGACGTCGACACCGCCGCTGACCTTGCCGCCGCGCAGGAGCTGGGCCTCGGTCGGTTCACCTGCGCAGCGTTACCGAGGCCGCGATTAATGGAGTGACCAATTACTCCATTTGTTGGCAGCGATTTACGCAACAATGGGTCAGTGAGCCAGCCCGCACCGGTGTTCGACGGGGCGCCCGCGACGGTACCGCCGGCTCCGCCGGCGGCGACCCCGGTACCCGCGGTCACCGACCTGCCTGACGACCGCTACCTCAACCGGGAACTGTCCTGGCTGGACTTCAACGCTCGGGTGCTGGCGCTGGCCGAGGACACCAGCCAACCGCTGCTGGAGCGGGCCAAGTTCCTCGCGATCTTCGGCTCGAATCTCGACGAGTTCTACATGGTCCGGGTCGCCGGACTCAAACGTCGCGAAGAGGCCGGGCTGGCCGTGCGCAGCGCGGATGGTCTGACCCCCCGCGAGCAACTGGCGCAGATCGCGATGCGCAGCCGGGAGCTCACCGAGCGCCAAGCCCGGATCTGTCTCGACTCCGTGCGCCCCGAGCTGGAGAAGCACGACGTCACCTTCGTCACCTGGTCTGACCTCGACGATCAGCAGCGGGTGCGACTCTCGGGGTACTTCTCCGACCAGATCTTCCCGGTGCTGACCCCGTTGGCGGTGGACCCGGCCCACCCGTTTCCCTATATCTCCAACCTGTCGGTCAACCTCGCTGTGATGGTGCGTGATCCGGACAGTCGCCTGGAGCGCTTCGCCCGGATCAAGGTGCCCAACAACGTGCCCCGGCTGGTCCGGGTGGAGAGCGACCAGGGCGGTCGTGGGTCGCCACCGGCTACGTTCCTGCCGCTGGAGGAGCTGATCGGGGCCCATCTCGGTGAGCTGTTCGCCGGCATGGAGGTAGTCGACTGGCACATCTTCCGGGTCACCCGCAACGCTGATTTCGAGGTCGAGGAGGACCGCGACGAGGACCTGCTGCAGGCGATGGAGCGGGAACTGGCGCGACGTCGATTCGGTCCACCGGTGCGCCTGGAAGTGGCCGAGCAGATGAGCGAGCATGTGCTGGAGCTGCTGCTGCGCGAGCTCGAGGTCGATCCGCACGACGTGGTCGAGGTGCCCGGCCTGCTGGACCTGTCCTGCCTGTGGCAGCTCCACGCGTTACCCACCCCGGAGCTGAAGGACGAGCCGTTCGTCCCGGTCACCCACCCGGCCTTCGGTGAGGGTGAGAGCCCCAAGGACGTGTTCGCCACCCTGCGTGATGCCGATGTTCTCGTGCACCACCCCTACGACTCGTTCTCCACCAGCGTGCAGCGGTTCATCGAACAGGCCGCCGGGGATCCGCAGGTACTGGCGATCAAGCAGACGCTCTACCGGACCTCCGGTGACTCCCCCATCGTCGACGCGCTGATCGACGCCGCCGAGGCCGGCAAGCAGGTCGTCGCGCTGGTGGAGCTCAAGGCACGATTCGATGAGCAGGCCAACATCCGGTGGGCCAGGGCGCTGGAACGCGCCGGGGTGCACGTGGTCTATGGGCTGATGGGCCTGAAGACGCACTGCAAGACCTCGCTGGTGGTGCGCCAGGAGGGCGCGACGATCCGCAGGTACTGCCACATCGGCACCGGCAACTACAACCCGAAGACCGCCCGGCTCTATGAGGACATCGGGTTGTTCACCGCCGAGCGAGCGGTCGGCGCCGACCTGACCGACCTGTTCAACTCGCTGACCGGCTACGCGCGGCAGACTTCCTACCGCAGCTTGCTGGTGGCGCCCTACGGGATCCGGCGCGGCATCGTGGAACGGATCGAGGGCGAGATCGCCCACATCCGGGCCGGGCGCCCGGCCGGGATCCGGATCAAGGTCAACTCCCTGGTCGACGAGCAGGTGATCGATGCGCTGTACCGGGCGGCGCTGGCAGGCATCCGCGTCGACGTGGTGGTCCGCGGCATCTGCGGACTCATCCCGGGACGCCCCGGCCTGTCGGAGAACATCAGCGTGCGCTCGATTCTGGGTCGCTTCCTGGAGCACTCGCGCGTGTTCCATTTCCAGGGCGCGGGCGAGCACTGGATCGGCAGCGCCGACATGATGCATCGCAACCTGGACCGTCGGGTGGAGGTGCTGGTCCGGGTGGCCGACCCGGCCGTGACCGCCGAGCTGGACGCGATGCTCAGCTCCGCCTTGGATCCGGCGACGCGATGCTGGGTGTTGGAGGAGGGCGGCTCCTGGAGACCCTCGCCGTCAGCTGACTCCACCGTCCGCGACCATCAGGTGCAGGAGATTCTTCGGCACCGCCAGGTTGGCTGATCTGTGCGCGCCCTCATCGCCGCCGGCGCCGCGGTGTGGCGGCGGTCGTCGTCGGGCGACATCGAGGTAGCGGTGGTGCACCGGCCGCGCTATGACGACTGGTCGCTGCCCAAGGGCAAACCGCATTCCGGTGAGCAATTGCCGGTCACCGCGATCCGCGAGGTGGCTGAGGAAACCGGCCACACCGTCACGCTCGGCCCGAGGTTGGGTAACACCCATTATCGGGTTCCCGAAGGTGAGAAGGTGGTGCACTACTGGGCGGCACAGCCCATCGGCGGCAGCTTTCGTCCCAGCGATGAGGTTGACGAGCTGCACTGGCTGCCCCTGGCGAAGGGCATCGATCTGCTGAGCCACCCGCACGATCGGACGCTGCTCGCGGGCCTGGACGGCGCGACTGCCATCACCCACGCCGTGCTGCTGGTGCGGCATGCGAAGGCGGGCAAGAGCGAGACCTGGCGCGGCGACGATGACCTGCGCCCCCTGACACCCGCGGGTCAGCAGCAGGCCGAGGTCCTGCGAAGACTGCTTCCGCTGTTCGGCACACAGCGGGTGTACTCCGCGCCACCACTACGATGCCGCCAGAGCGTCGAGGCTCTCGCCGCGGATCTCGGGGTGCCGATCATGACCGAACGGCTGTTGTCCGAGGGCGGGTATGCGGCCGATGCGGCGGCCGCGCTGGACCGGCTGATCGAGATTGCGGTCGAGCCCGGCGGTCCGGCTGTGGTGTGCAGCCAGGGCGGAGTGATTCCCGGCCTGGTCCGCGCCCTCGCCAGCAAAGCTGGGCTCACCCTGCGCGATACACCCAGCGCGAAGGGCAGTTTCTGGGGACTGTTCTTCAGCGCCGATCCCGCCCTGCTCACCGCCAACTACTACGACGACGCGGCGCACTGATTCCCCGCTCGATCAAGGCTCATTTCTTGATCGCGGATTTCTTGGTAGCGGATTTCTGACCGCCCTTCTTGTCGCTGCCTTTACTGATCAGCTTCGTCACGGCCTTGGAGTCGATCTTCGATGCCTTCGCCCCCTTCGCTGCCTTACTCGCCTTAACCTTGCTCGCCTTAACCTTGCTCGCCTTATCCTTGGCCGCCTTGACCTTCGGTGCCTCGTCCATCGTTCCCTCAGCCGTGGCCACGTGCACCGCGGTCGGCTGCGCGGCTGCGGTGAGCCTGGTGACCGGTCGGCGGGCGGCGCTGGTCGTCGGCAGGTTGGTGGCTGCCGGGCTCGCTTCCGACTTCGGTGGGGCAGCCGACACGGCCGCGACGGCCGGGGCGTGGTCGCCCTCCTGCGGCAACGCGCGCGTCCCACTCACCACCTGGCGAAACAGCGTGCCCGGGCGGAAGGCGGGCACATCGGTCTGCTGGACCGTCACCTCCTCGCCGGTGCGGGGATTGCGCGCGGTTCGCGCCGCCCGCGCCCGCTTCTCGAAGACGCCGAAACCGGTGATGGTGACCCTTTCACCCGCCTCCACCGTCCGGACCACAAGATCGACCAGTCCGGCCACCGCGGCGGCGGCGACCTTCTTATCCCCAAGGCGCTCCGCGAGGGCGTCGATCAGCTCAGCTTTGTTCATTTTCCGCTCCTCCCCACGCATACCTCGGCCAGTACTGCGGCCTTTGTGGGTCACCGTAGGGCGGAGGGGGCCCAAACACCATGTGCCACAGCATGAATCCGGTGATCACGCAGCTGGCTAGCCCACTGTCGTGGTCGGTAGCCAGGACTGGCGGTGGACCTCGAATTCGTCGATCTCCTGAGCGTGCCGCAGGCTCAGCGCGATGTCGTCCAAACCCTCCAACAGGCGCCAGCGGGTGTAGCGATCGATAGTGAAGGCCACCGTGAGGTGCTTGGCCTGCACGGTCTGCTCCGAGAGATCGACGGTGACTTCGGTGCCCGGCTCGGTTTCCAGCAGCTTCCACAGCGTTTCGACATCAGCCCGCTCACACTGAGCCGCGAGCAGTCCTTGCTTGCCGGCGTTTCCCCGGAAGATGTCACCGAACCGCGGCGAGATCACCACCCGGAAGCCGTAGTCCAGCAATGCCCAGACCGCGTGCTCTCGCGATGACCCGGTGCCGAAGTCCGGCCCGGCGACCAGCACGCTGCCGTTGCGGTAGCCATCGTGGTTGAGCACGAAGGCCTCGTCGGCGCGCCAGGCCGCGAACAGGCCGTCCTGGAAACCGGAGCGGCTGACCCGTTTGAGATAGACCGCCGGGATGATCTGATCGGTGTCCACATCGGAGCGACGCAACGGCACGCCGACCCCGGTATGACAGGTAAATGGTTCCATTCCTTGCTCCCTACAGTCGCTCGTGAGTGGCATTCAGTGCTGTAACACTGTTTGCCACTCACGACTCCAGGTCGGTGGGAGATGACAGGGTGCCGCGGATAGCGGTGGCGGCGGCTACCAACGGCGAGACCAGGTGAGTGCGGCCACCTTTACCTTGGCGGCCTTCGAAGTTGCGGTTGGAGGTCGATGCGCAGCGCTCGCCTGCGGCGAGCTGATCGGGGTTCATCCCGAGGCACATCGAGCAGCCCGCCGAGCGCCATTGAGCGCCGGCCGCCGCGAACACCTCGTGTAAGCCTTCAGCTTCAGCCTGCGCGCGTACCCGCATCGAGCCGGGGACCACCAGCATCCGCACCCCGTCGCGCACCCGGTGCCCTGCGAGCACTCCCGCCGCCGCCCGCAGGTCCTCGATCCGCCCGTTGGTGCAGGATCCGAGGAACACCGTGTCCACCGCGATCTCGCGCAGGGCTGTACCGGGTTGTAAATCCATATAGGTCAGCGCCTTGCGCACCGCGAGCCGCTCACCCTCATCGGTGATCTGCTCGGGATCGGGCACCCGCTCGGACAGTGGCAGCCCCTGGCCGGGATTGGTGCCCCAGGTCACGAACGGCGCCAAGGCGTCGGCGTCGATGTCCACCTCGGCATCGAAGGTGGCGTCGTCATCGGTACGCAACGACTGCCAGTACTGCATCGCGGCATCCCACCGCGGTCCCATGGGCGCGTGCGGCCGGCCGGCGAGGTAGTCGTAGGTGGTGTCGTCGGGCGCGATCATCCCGGCCCGGGCTCCCGCCTCGATGGACATGTTGCAGATCGTCATGCGGGATTCCATGGACAGCCGCTCGATGACGTTTCCGCGGTACTCCAGCACATACCCTTGGCCGCCGCCGGTGCCGATCCGGGCGATCACCGCCAGGATCAGGTCCTTGCTGGTGACGCCGGTCGGCAACGACCCATCGCGACTGCGCACGACCACCGCCATGGTCCGAAACGGGCGCAGCGGCAAGGTCTGGGTGGCCAGTACGTGCTCCACCTCCGAGGTGCCGATGCCGAACGCCAGCGCGCCGAACGCACCGTGAGTGGAGGTGTGCGAGTCCCCGCAGACCACCGTCATCCCCGGTTGGGTAAGGCCCAGCTGTGGCCCCACGACGTGCACGATGCCCTGCTCGACGTCGCCCATCGAGTGCAGCCGCACGCCGAACTCCGCGCAGTTGCGGCGCAGCGTCTCGAGCTGAGTGCGGGACACCTCGTCGGCGATCGGCAGTTCGATGTCGGTGGTGGGGACGTTGTGATCCTCGGTGGCGATCGTCAGATCGGGTCGGCGGACCGGCCTCCCGCCCAGCCGCAGGCCGTCGAAAGCCTGCGGGCTGGTGACCTCGTGGATCAGGTGCAGGTCGATGTAGAGCAAGTCGGGCGCGGCGCTAGTGGGGTCGCCATCGCCTCGATGGACAACGTGGTCGTCCCAGACCTTCGCTGCGAGCGTGCGTCCCATCAGAATTTCCTCTGTTCGGTTCTCCCACATACTGGACATCTCATATGGCGAGAAGCTAATATCGCGATGTGGAACAGCATAGCGGAATCGGCGTGCTGGACAAGGCCGTAATGGTGCTGCGTACGGTAGCCGGCAGTCCCTGCGGGCTGGCCGAACTGTGTGCCCGCACCGGCCTGCCCCGGGCCACCGCGCACCGGCTCGCGGTGGGGCTGGAGGTGCACCGGTTGCTCCGTCGCGACACTGACGGGCGGTGGAGTCCCGGGCCCGCCTTGCGCGAGTTGGGCGAGGGCGCGCTCGACCCGTTGCTCGATGCCGCCGCGATGGTGCTGCCCCGGCTGCGCGACGTCACCGGCGAGAGCGTCCAGCTCTACCGGCGCGATGGGATGGTCCGGGTCTGCGTGGCGGCTGCCGAGCCCCCGAGTGGGCTGCGCGACACCGTCCCGGTGGGGGCCCGGCTACCGATGGCTGCCGGATCGGGGGCGAAGGTCCTGGCCGCGTGGGCTGATCCGGCCACCCAACGTGCCGTGCTCGGCGAGGCCGTCTTCAGCGAGCGAACCCTCCTGGAGGTCCGCCGACGAGGGTGGGCGCAGAGCGTGGCCGAGCGCGAGTCCGGGGTGGCCAGTGTGTCGGCTCCGGTGCGCGACGCGGCCGGCACCGTGGTCGCTGCGGTGTCGGTGTCCGGCCCGGTAGAGCGGATCGGGCGGCGCCCGGGTGTTCGCTGGGCCGCGGACCTGCTGGCCGCAGCCGAGGCACTGCACAATCGACTGTGAGGCATCCGCGCAGCTCGCTCCGCTGGCGGTTCAACAGCCCAGCTGGTCCAGTGCCGCGCGAACAGTCTCGGCGAACCCGACGCCGAGCTCTTCAAAGATCTCCAGTGCGCTGCGCCAGAACTCGCAGGCTTGGCCGCGTTCTGCGGTATCGGACGCGATATGGCCGAGTCCCCACAATGCCTCAGCCTCACCTCGCCGGTCAGCCAGTCGGCGGGCCAGGGTCAAGACCTGGTGGTAATAGTCACGGGCTTGGTCATACTCCCCGACAGACCGCTCAACGTCACCCAGACCCCGCAGGGCCAAGGCCTCACCGAACCGGTAACCGAGGTGCCGGGCCAGGGCCAAGGTCTGGGAGTAGTACTCGCGAGCCCGGTCGTACTCGCCGACGAGCCGTTCTACGTAGCCGAGCCCGCGCAGCGCCAACACCTCACCGAACCGGTAACCGAATTGCCGGGCCAGAACCAACGCCTGGGAGTGGTACTCCCGAGCCGGCCCGTACTCCCCGACAGACCGCTCGACCTCGCCCAGACCCCGCAGCGCCAAGACCTCGCCGGGCCGGTCATCAAGGCTCCGGGCGAGCCTGAGGGCCAGCGTGTGGTACTCGCGGGCCAGGTCATACTCCCCGACGAAGCGCTCAACCTCGCCCAACCCCCGCAGCGCCTGCGCTTCAGCACGTCGATAACCGAGGTGCTCGGCCAAGGTCAATGCCTGCGTGTAGTAGTCCCGAGCCTGACCGTGCTCGCCGACGACCCGCTGAACCTGGCCCAGCGCCCACAGCGCCAAGACCTCGCCGAATCGATCACCCAGGCGTCGGACCAAAGTCAACGCCTGGGTGTGGTACTCGCGGGCCTGGCTGTACTCCCCCACGGGCCGCTCCACGTCGCCTAACCCCCGCAGCGCCAACACCTCACCGAACCGGTAACCGAGCTGCCGGGCCAGGGTCAACGCCTGGGCGTAGTACTCCCGGGCCTGGCCATACTCCCCGACCAGCCGCTCGCCGTCGCCCAGCTCCCCCAGTGCCTGCGCTTCGGCGCGCCGGTCACCGAGCTGCCGGGCCAGCGCCAACGCCTGGGTGTGGTACTTCCGAGCCTGGACGTACTCCCCGACGAGCTGCTCAACCTGACCCAACCCCCGCAGCGCCTCACCTTCATCACGCCGGTCACCGAGCTGCCGGGCCAGGGCCAACGCCTGGGTGTGGCACTCGCGAGCCTGGACATACTCACCGGCACGCCGTTCCACCTGGCCCAGCTCCCGCAAGGCCAAGACCTCTCCGAACTGGTAACCGAGGTGCCGGGCCAGGGCCAACCCCTGGGTGTGATACGCCCTGGCCTGGAGGTACTCACCGACGAGCTGCTCGACCTGACCCAGACCCCGTAGTGTGTCGGCTTCAGTACGCTGGTAGCCCAGCTGCCGGGCCAGGGCCAACGCCTGGGTGTAGTACTCACGGGCCTGCACGTACTCCCCGACGAGCCGCTCAACCTGGCCCAGTCCACGCAGCGCGTCCGCTTCACCGAATCGGTATTCGAGGGACTGGGCCAGGGCCAACGCCTGGGCGTGGTACTCGCGAGCCCGGCCGTACTCGCCGACGAGCCGCTCAACCTGGCCCAGGCCCCCCAACGCATCAACCTCAGCGCATCGGTAGTCGAGGTCCCGGGCCAGCGTCAGCGCTTGAATGTGGTACTCGCGGGACTGGACGTACTCCCCGACGAGCCGCTCAACGTAGCCCAGCCCCCATAACGCGTCGACCTCACCGCGCCGGTCGCCGAGATTCCGGTAGACAGTCAGGGCTTGGGAGTAGAGGTGTCGAACGTCAGACCAGAAGCCGAAGTCGCGGAAGTGGACAGCCAGGACGATCGCCAGGTCCGCGCCTTCGGTGGTCGGAGGCATCGCTCGCACGCACCCGAGCAGGTTGTGTCGCTCGACAGCCAGCCAGGTGCGCGCCTGCGATGCATCAGCAAACGCCAGCACAGGATCTGCGGTTGTGCTCTTACCATGATCGCCCGAGATGTAGGGCCGCAGCAACCGATCAGCCTCACGGGTGATCGCCAGGTAGCTAGCCGCCAGGCGAGTCACCGCGGCCGCCTGCTCAGTGGCCGGCTCCTCAGCGTCGGCACACTCGCGGGCGTAGAGGCGAACCAGGTCGTGCATGCGATAACGCGGACCGCCCGGCGCAACGGCGACAGACAGCTGCTCCAGCAGGTTGTGGTCGACCAACTCGCGCAACAGCGGCCTTCCCTGGCCTGGTGACACGTTGGCCACTGCGGCGATCACCACAGGGGTGATCGCGGGTCCGGGATGCCAGCTCAGCAGGCGAAATGTCCGGCGCTGTCCATCGGTCAGGCGACGATAAGACCACTCGAAGGCCGCTCGCACTGAGAGGTGCTCGGCCGCGAAGGCATCCAGCGCTGCAGTCTGGTCAGCGAAGTCCGCGGCGACGTCAGCGAGAAGCTCACCCCGGTAGTGACGTAACCGCCCGGCGATAAGCCTGATTGCCAGCGGCAACCGGCCGCAGGCAGCGAGGATCTGCCGTACAGCGTCGCGATTCTCACAGCGATGCGCGCCGACCAGGTTGATGAACAACCGCTCCGCCTCGTCCCACCCCAACACGTCCAATGACAGCGGGTATGCGTCGGTCAGGCTGGTCAGCTTACGTCTGCTGGTGATCAGCACAAGGCAACCGGGCGCCTCCGGAAGCAGCGGCAGTACCTGGTCGCTGGTGAGCGCGTTATCCATCACGATCAGCCTGCGCTGGGCGTGGATGAGCCGGCGCCACTGGTCTTGACGTTCCGCCTGGTCGGGTCTGACCGCCTCGGGTGCCAGGCCCAGTTGGAGCAGCATCTGCTCCAACGCGCCCGCGGGCTCGCGTGGCTGCACGCCGGGGGTGTGGCCATACAGATCAACCCAGATCGCTCCATCCGGGTAGCACGTCGCGAACTCCTGGGCGGCGTGCCGGGCGAACGCCGTCTTTCCGACCCCGGCCATACCGTCGATTGCGTAGATACTCACCACGGTGCCCGGGGTGCCGTGTTCTGCGATGTGGGCGCGCAGCTCGGCCATGGGGCCGTCCCGCCCGGTGAAATGCGTCACCTCACCGAGTAATGCGCCGGCCGACCGCTCGGACGGGGATGGAGATGACGGTATGGGCAGCCGTTCACGGGCCGCCGTCGATTGCTCGGCCGGGTAATGCCCCCTCTGCAGCGGTAGGTGAACGTCCAGCGAATCGCCATGACGTAGCTCACTGATGTCCAAGAACGCCTGCCGGTCGCAGGCCGGCATTTTCTCCAGATCATCGACGTCCACCAGCCGATCCCAGCTGGTCTTGTAGACGGCGGCCAGAATCTTCAGTGTCCGCACCGAGGGCCGGATACCCCCGGTCGGCCACTTTTCATATTCGCAGATACGACTGCCCCGCATGCGAATATTCGGGTCCCCCCTGATTCGGTCAAACCTCGCCGCGATCTCGTCCTGGGTGAGTTCGTGGGCCAACCGCCAGGCCTCACGGGGCCGGCATCCGCAGCGCATCAAGTCAGTGACAAGCTGTTCGATGAGCGGGCGGCCGCGCACCCCGAGCCGGATCAGGCGTTCCCGCTGTTGATCGCGGTACGCCTTACCAGCCGATCTGCGCGCCATGGCATCCTCAGCTCCGACCGGAAGAGATCCAAGCTCTGCGCGTGAGTTTCTGCGTCCAGAAATCCCTATTTTACCAGGTCACACGCGCTTCGGTCAGGTGAGAAAATCTCTCCAACAGGCGTGAGCGACGCCACCGGCAGGGTCTGCGAACATGATCTGTGATACCCATCACGTCACCCCGCGGTACCGCAGGTGCCAGAGTCGCGCGAATCAGGGAAAGGAAGGATCATGACCGTCATGAATTACCGAACGCAAGACGGGCTCGCTGACTACGGCTTCTCGATCGAGTTCCAGTCAGGCACAGGTTGGCGAGTCTACATCATTTTTAGACCCTTCCACCAGGACTA